>NZ_JBFUAW010000059.1:0-34819 GCF_056406095.1 Caulobacter sp. P1_D6
GTGTGGCGCGCCGGCGCGCCAAAGCGCTTCACCGTCAGCTGAACCAGGGGTTCCCGCCACAAGGGCGGGAATGACGGCTGAATTGGGAAGTCGCCGTCCGGCCCTTCTCCCCACGGGGAGGCCCCCCGATCATGCGGCGCACGCCCAGGACGCGACGCGTCTCGCGCTTTCTTGTCAGCGTTGCAACAAATGCAAACTCTCGACACGAAGGCCAAAATGGCGTTATCGTCCCGTTTAACGGGAATGCATCCCACAATATGAACTGTCGACCTCGACCCCGAAACCGCCCCAAGCGGGCCCTCGAGAACCGAGCCACGACAGAAAATCGGGAGGAGACCACGATGAAGTCCATGAGAACGCGCCTTTGGCTCGGCGGATCGGGCGCCGCCATCACCGCCGCCCTGCTGTCGGTTCCGGCCGCCGCCCTGGCCCAGGCCGCCCCGGCCCCCGCGCCCAACGTCGACACGGTCGAGGAGATCGTCGTCACCGGCATCCGCGCCTCGCTGCGCAGCGCCATGGACGTCAAGCGCAACTCGCTGCAGGTGGTCGACACCATCTCGGCCGAGGACATCGGCGACTTCCCCGACAAGAACCTGTCGGAGGCCCTGCAACGGGTGACCGGCGTGCAGATCAGCCGCCAGGACGGCGAAGGCCGGGGCGTCAGCATCCGCGGCGCCGATCCCAGCCTCAACCGCGTCGAGATCAACGGCTCGTCGGCCCTGTCCCTGACCGTCGGCGGCAGCGACCGCGCGGTCGACTTCCGCGACATCCCGGTGGAGTTCGTCTCGCGCCTGGACGTGGTCAAGTCGCCCACCGCCGACATGGCCGAAGGCGGCATCGGCGGCACGGTGCGGGTCATCACCCGCCGACCGTTCGACAGCAAGACGCCCTATGTGGCCGGCTCGGTCCAGGGCGTCTATTCGAACCTGGCCGAGGAATACGACCCCAAGCTGGCCCTGATCGGCAGCAAGACCTTCTTCGACGACAAGTTCGGCGTGCTGCTGTCGGGCACCTGGGAAAAGCGCCACCTCAACAGCAACAACGCCCGCACCACCGGCTGGATTCGCCGGGCGCCGACCGCCACGGGCGCGGGCGCGACGCCAGGGCGCGGCACCGACGTGAACGGCGACGGCACGCTGGACTGGGTGCCGGAAATCCCCCGCCTGATCATCGACCGCCGGGTGACCGAGCGGAAGGCGTTCAACGGCATCTTGGAATGGCGTCCGACCGACGACTTCAAGGCCTATTTCGACGCCACCTACGCCACGGCCACCGAGGACGTGAACAGCACACTGCTGCAACTGGGCGCCTCCGGCGGGTTGATCGACTACAGCAAGAGCACGGTCGGCGCCGACAACACGGTCGACCACATCGAGCTGACCAGCAGCACGGCCTTCCCGATGGACCTGGCCTACCGCAACATCCTGGGCGACCTGACGCGCACCCAGTACACCACCGCTGTGGGCGGCGAGTGGAAGCGCGACCGGTGGACCATCGACGCGCGCTTCGACTATTCGAACGCCGAGGTCCAGAACAACGAGATCAACTCGACCGCCACGGTGTTCGGCGTGCCGCGCGCGATCGTCGACTACAAGGGCGGCCAACGCGCGCCGAACTTCTCGTTCCCCGGCCTGGACGTCACCACCGGCCAGGGCGTCAACCGGCTGGACGCGGTGTTCAACCCCCGCAACAACACCTCGGACGAGACCGCCGAGCAGTTCAACGTCACCTATCGTCCCGACGTCTCGTGGCTGACCTCGATCAAGGCCGGCGTCCAGGCCCGGCAGTTCCAAACCGACCAGATCCTGTATCAGCGCACCACGCGCCTGAACTGCCGCGGTGACGCCAGCAGCGGCGCGGCGGTTGCGGTGGCCGTGCCCTGCGCGACCATCGTCGGCATCGTCGACGCCAATTCGACCGTCAACGACATCCCGTTCTTCAAGACCGGCGACCTGGGCTATTCGGGCGGCGTTCGTCAGTGGAACGACAACACCATGGCGACCTACCAGGCCACCCTGGCGGCGTCGGGCCTGACCAACGACGTCTACGCGGTCAACCCCAACCCCAACACCGCCCAGACGGCCGGCGGCCCGGGCAGCTTCCAGAACTTCCTCGACACCTGGTCGGTCGAGGAGAAGACCAAGAGCGGCTATGTGCAGGCCAACTTCGACTTCTCCAGCCTGCCCGTGCCGATCTCGGGCACGCTGGGCGTGCGGGTCGTCGATACAAAGACCCTGTCCACGGGCTTCGACCGGATCCAGACGGGGACAGGGGCGGCCACGCAGGTGAATTTCGTGCAGGGTTCGAAGGACGGCGGTTACACCAAGACCCTGCCGTCGTTGAACCTGCGCTTCGAGTTCATTCCCAACCAGTTGGTCGGCCGCATGGCGGCCAGCAAGGTCATGGCCCGGGCGGCGCCCAGCCAACTGGCGCTGCGCCGCACCGTGGATCGCAACAGCTTCACGATTTCGCGGGGCAACCCGGATCTGCAGCCGTTCGAAGCCACCGCCTATGACGCCGGTCTGGAATGGTACCCCACCCAGGACAGCTTCGTGTCGGCCACGTTCTTCCGTAAGGAAATCTCGTCGTTCATCATCAATACGGTGACGTCCGAGGTCGAAGACGGGGCGACCTACGCGGTGACCCAACCCATCAACGGCACGGACAAGGTCACCATCAACGGCCTGGAGATCGGCGGGCAGTACGCCTTCGACTTCCTGCCCGCGCCGTTCGATGGGTTCGGGATCCTGGCCAACTTCACCTACCAGAAGGACAAGGGCTTCAAGGGCGTCAACCTGCTGACCAACGAGATCCTGCCGTTCCCGGGCCTGTCGCGGAAAAGCTACAACGTCTCGGCCTACTACGAGAACGACAAGGTCAGCGTCCGCGCCTCGTACAACTGGCGCGACGACTGGCTGATCACGGCCGTCGGCCGCGGCAACCTGCCGGAGTTCAACGAGGCCTTCGGCTCGCTGGACGCCTCGGCCAGCTACAACGTCACCGACAAGATCACCCTCTTCGTGGAAGGGGTGAACCTGACCGACGAAGTGCGCATCGAGAACAACAACGCCGTCCGTCGCATCGGCAACGAGACCTACGGCTCGCGCTATTTCTTCGGCGTGCGGGCGAAGTTCTAGGCCGCGGCGCGCGCTTCGGGATAGAGGCGTGTCAGGCGGAGCGACGCGGCGGCCTTCCTTCATGGGAGGGGGGCCGCGTCGCTCCAGCCGGCTCTTTCCGACCAGAAAGGGCGATCTTCTGTAATCGCGTGGCTTGCTCATGATCCAAACGCCGTTTGGCGAGACCTTTCGTTTCAATGTCTGGGACGATGAAGCGAGCGCCGACCTTGGTTTCACCCTGACCGATCCGACGGCGACGCGGCTGGACCTCGAGGTCGCCGCCGTCGCCCGGCCCCAGGTGCTGGCCTTCGTCCCCGACGTTCCGAACGGCGGAGCCATGCTGGTCATGGCCGGCGGCGGCTACACCCAGCTGATGGCCGGCAAGGAGGGGGTCGAGGTGGCGCTGTGGCTGAACGCCCTGGGCTATCACGCCTTCGTCCTGATCCACCGGCTGCCCGACGCCGTCGGCGGCCCGCAGGCGCCGGTCGACGACGCGGCGGAGGCGATGCGCCTGATCCGATCCCGCGCGCCCGCGCTCGGCGTCGACACGGACCGGGTGGGCGCCCTGGGCCTGTCCTCCGGCGGCCACCTCGCGGCTTGCCTGGTCGCCGCCTATCCGGACGTCTGGGTCCCGCCGGTCTCGGCCGCGCCCGCCTTGAGCGCGCGTCCGGACGCCCTGATCGTCGGCTACGGGCCGATCTCGACCAACGCTCACGGACGGGCCGTCGTCGCCGACAAGCCGCCGCTGTCGCCGGTCGAGAAGCAGGCGCTGTACGACGCCCTGCAGCCGGACGCCGGGCTGCTGGCCGATCCGCCTCCGGCCTTCATCGTCTACGCCGCCGGCGATCCGGTCGTGCCGGTCGACAACGGCCTGCGGCTGCAGAGGGCCTATTTCGACCGGGGCGCGCACGCCGAGCTGCACGTCTTCGCCGACGCCCCGCACGGCTTCGCCCTGCGCACGCCGGACCTGCCCGTCGGCGCCTGGCCGGGGCTCTGCGCCCGTTGGCTGGAGGCGGTGGGGGTCTAGAGCGGGGCCGATGTTCGGCTCTGGAAGCGAAAACCCCGTCCTTCGACAAGCTCAGGATGAGGTTTTCTACTGCCGAGGCCTACACAATAGTCCTCATCCTGAGCCTCGGCGCTGGTACCAGGCGATCAGGGTGTCGCGCAGGTGGACCACGGTCATGCGGACCCGCTTGGCGCCCAGCCCCTTGGCGTAGCTCTCGCCATGGGTCAGCAGGGCGCGGCCCAGTTGGCGGTCCTGCTGGTCGGGGCGGATGGTCAGCATGCCCAGGTACCAGGCGCCGCCCCTCTTGGCGTCTTCTGGGGGAACCTCGCCGTCGGGCTCGATCCACACGCAGCCCAGCAGCGGCCCGCCGTCCTCGTCGCGCAGCGTCAGCAGCACGGCGTTCGGGCTGTCGGCCAGGTCTTCCTTGAGGCTTTCCAGGTCGATGCGCTGGCCGTCGATATAGCCGGCTTCGGTGGTCCATCCGGCCCGGGCGCCTTGCCCGCGATAGGCGGAGTTGACCAGGTCGACGATGGCGGGGAATTCGGTTTCGACGGCGGGGGCGAAGATCATGGAGTCTGATTTAGTGGATTCCTCCCCCAATAGAACCCCATTCCCCCGCTCATCCCGGCGAATGCCGGGACCCAGATCCCATGGCGGTGTGCATGACTGGACAAGCTCGGCGCTCTTGGCGTCAGCCACACCGCTATTCCATCTGGGTCCCGGCATTCGCCGGGATGAGCGGGTGTTTTGGAAGTGGCGCTTAGCTGGTCTTGCTGGGCGGCTTGGACCGGCCCAGGCCCCGCGCGTGGGTCCAGTAGCGGCCCGAGACCCGCTTCACCGTGCCCGCCTCGCGCTGGATGAACTCCCAGGGGTGGAAGGCCAGGCCCACGGTGTCGGCCATGGCCGCGCCGCGCTCGCCCATCGGCTTTTCGGGGCCGGTGGTGGAGTCGATGGCGGTCTGGTGCTCGATCTCGGCGTTCAGCTCGGCCCCGACCAGCACAGTCATGATCGAGAACCACATCCACACCATGAAGGCGATCACCGCGCCCAAGGGTCCGTAGGTGTCGTCGTAGTGGGCGATATTGTTGACGTAGAGCGAGAAGCCCAGGGAGCCCAGCAGCCAGGCGGCCGCCCCGAACAACGATCCCCAGATCACCCAGCGCCAACGCGGCCGGGCGCGGCAGGGACCGAAGCGGTAGAGCATGGCGAAGGCCAGGGCCGTCACCACCAGCACGATCAGCCAGCGCAGGGGAATCCAGATCGCCGCCGCCGAACTCAGGCCCACGCGTTCGAAGATCACGGGCGCGGCGATCAGGATGCTGGCCAGCACGATGGCGTAGATCAGGGCGCAGAAGGTGAAGGCGTAGGTCCAGATCGTCTTGGTGGCGAAGTTGCGCTTCTCGTCCTCGTCATAGGCGATGTTCAGCCCGTCGAAGAGCGCCTTCATGCTGGCGTTGGCGCTCCAGATCGACAGCAGCAGGCTGACCGCGAACGCCACGCCCAGCTTGGCCTGCTCCTGGCTGGCCAGGCGGAGCATCTGTTCGCCGATGATGTTGACGACGCTGGCGGGGAAGACGGTCGACATCTCCTGCAGCTGCTTCTCGACCGCCCCGATGTCGGCGAACAGGCCGTACAGCGACACGAAGGCGCCGATGGCCGGGAAGATGGCCAGCAGGGTGTAGAAGGTCACGCCGCCGGCCACGGCGGGCAGGCGGTCGACGCTGATCTCGCGGAAGGTGCGCCACAGGATGTCGCGCCAGCCCAGGACGGGAATGCGGTGCGGATGCCGGGCGGCCCGGCCGCGCATCGGCTCGGCCTTGTCGAAGTCGTGCGGCGGCATGGCCCGGTCCTCGGACAGGCCGGGCGGATGATCGAGCGGGGTCTCGTTGGGGGCAAGTGCGCGCCCAGGCTTGGGCAGGACGAAGGGGACCAGGGCCAGCAGGGCGATCCAGGGGGCCAGGTGATAGGGTCGCGAGGCGATCCACGACCGGATCGGGCGTCGCGGAACGTTATCGGTCATGGTCTGGCCCTCCGCGGGAGGGAACACGCCGCTCGCCGGTCCGTTCCGCGCCTCCACAGATGCTTGGCTTGCCAAGGGATGAGTCGTCGCCGACCTTGCGCGCCATGCACGCCCGGATCGCCAGCCTCTATCGCCACCCCGTGAAGGGGTTCACGCCCGAGCGCCTGACCGGGGCCGAGCTGGTCGCGGGGCGGTGCTTTCCGTGCGACCGCCTCTACGCCGTCGAGGACGGGCCCAGCGGCTTCGATCCCGCCGCGCCCGCCCACATCTCGAAGATGAAGTTCACGGTGCTGGCCAAGATCCCCCAGGTGGCCAAGGCCCGCACCGCCTATGTCGAGGCGACCGGCGTGTTCACCGCCCGGGCCGATGGCCGCCCGGACTTCGCCGGCGACCTGCGCGGGGACGCTGGACGGCGCGGCTTCGAGGCCTGGCTGGCCGACCTGCTGGGCGAGGAGGTCCGAGGTCCGCTGCGCGTGGTCGAGGGGCCCGGCGACTACCGGTTCATGGACAGCCGCAGCGGCTATGTCTCCATCGTCAACCTGGCCAGCGTCCGCGACCTGGAGGCCCGGCTGGGCCGGCCGATCGACCCGCTGCGCTTTCGCGCCAACCTCTATGTCGAGGGCTGGCCGGCCTGGGTCGAGAACGACTGGACCGGTCGGGCGATGAAGGTGGGCGAGGCGAGGGCGGAGGTGCTGAAACCCATCGTCCGCTGCGCCGCCATCCACGTCGACCCCGTCACCGCCGAGCGCGACATCGACCTGGTGAAGGCCCTGTTCGACCACTACGGCCACATGCTCTGCGGGGTCTACCTGAAGGTGGAGCAGGGCGGGTTGGTGGCCGAGGGGGATGAGGTCAGCCTCGCCTAGAGCTTGTCCTCGACATCCATCTGCTGGTGCAGGGCGCGAACCACGACGATCGTCTCGTCGCGGATCATGTAGAACAGCATGTGAGAGCCGGCGGGATGCTTGCGATAGCCGGCCCGAATTTCGTCGCAGGATTGGCCAAGCGCCGGATTCTCGGCGAGCCGTTCGATGATGGTGGTCAGGTCGCGGATGTAGGCGTCCGCCCGCCGACGTCCCCACCGGCCCCGCGAATAGATCCATGCCTCCTGCAGGTCGCGCCGGGCGCGCGGCGCGATCGTGTAGGCGTTCACGTGTTCGCCGGCTCCATCTCGGCCATCTCGGCGAGGAAGGTTTCGACGTCGAACGGTTGCGGCGCACCGCTTTCCTCGCCTTCGATCAGGGCAGCGCGCAGGGTGGCCAAGCGCGTCTCGCGCTCTTCCAGCAGGCGCAGGCCTGCCCGCACGACTTCGCTGGCCGAGCCATAGCGGCCGTCGGCCAACTGGCCTTCGATGAAAGTCTGGAAGTGCTCGCTCAGAGCGATCGACGTATTCTTGCTCATCGGGTCCTCGCAGATCGTGAGGATACCAAAAACTGGTACCGACTTCAAACTCGCCCCGGCGGCGATGACGCGCTAAGGAGCCGCCTCATGACCCTGACCCTCGTCAAAGCCTGGAACGCCGCCAAGGATCGTCTGAAGAACGTTCAGATCGACCAGCCGGCCATCGACGCCCGCCTGCTGCTGGAAGTGGCCGCCGACGTCACCCGCACCGACATCATCACCGATCCCTATCGCGTGCTGACCGATGCCCAGATGGCGACGCTGGACGATTTCCTGAACCGCCGCGCCGCGCGCGAGCCGGTCAGCCACATCATCGGCCGCAAGGGGTTCTGGAAGATCCTGCTGCAGGTCAACAAGAACGTCCTGACCCCGCGCCCCGAGACCGAGGTCATCGTCGACGAGGTGCTGAAGGCCTTCCCGGAAGCCATGAGCTTCAACATGCTGGACCTGGGCGTGGGCTCGGGCACGATCCTGCTGGCGGTGCTGGCCGAGCGCCCGGCCGCCAAGGGCCTGGGAATCGACGTCTCGGAAGAAGCCCTGGCCGTGGCCCGCGAGAACGCCGCCAACCTGGACCTGGCCAGCCGCGTGGCCCTGCTGCGCGGCGACTGGACCAACGGCCTGGGCGACGACAGCTTCGACCTGGTGGTCTCCAACCCGCCCTATATCGCCACCCACATCATCGAGACCCTGGAGCCCGAGGTCCGCGACCACGAGCCGCGCCTGGCTCTGGACGGTGGTCCCGACGGCCTGGACGCGTATCGTTCCCTGGCCGGCGAGATCCTGCGGGTGCTCAAGCCCGGCGCGATGTTCGCCGTCGAGATCGGTTACGACCAATCCGCCGACGTCGAGGCCCTGTTCAAGGCGGCCGGGGCCCAGAACGTGCGGACCATCAAGGATCTGTCGGTCAACGACCGCGTTGTTACCGGTACGAAGTAGCGGCCGGAGTTGCGGCCAAAGTCCCTGATTGAAAAATTCCTTGGAAACCCTGACGTGAGGCGGTAGACGAGTAACGTCTCCTTCCAAAACGCCGGGTGACGGGAAAAGCGATCGTCTCGACGATCGTAAGGCTCCCCTGGCAGGCGCGAACGGCCGATCTGGCTGATCGCCGCGCCCGAACCGGGCGGAGGCTCTACGGAAACCAACGTCTCTAGAACATCGAAGGCAGGACCTAACAGGGTTCCACCCCGCTCCAGAGGCCAAACACCGGACGCGCAGATCGCCGCCGGACAGGTTCAGAAGAGAAGATGAGAGATTTCAAGGGCATGAAGCGCCAGCGCGGCCGCAACAATCGCGGCGGAGCGGGTAGCGGCGGCAAGCCTCAGCAGCACAACGCCAACCGGGCCTTCGACTCGAACGGTCCCGAGGGCGTGAAGGTGCGCGGCGCGGCCCAAGGCGTTTACGAGAAGTACCAGCAGCTGGCCCGCGACGCGACGTCGTCCGGCGACCGGGTCCTGGCCGAGAACTATCTGCAGCACGCGGAGCACTATTTCCGCGTCCTGCGCGCCATCCAGCCGAATCGCCCTGTCAGCGACATCATCGGCAAGGACGCCTATTCGGCTTACGAGATCGATTTCGAGGCCGAGCCGGAAGAACAGACCGAAGCCCCCGAGGCGGCCCAGGCCGAGGCTCCGGCCGACGGCGAAGGCGGTGATGGCGAACAGCGCCGCGACCGGTTCGAGAACCGTCCGCGCGACGATCGCCCCAGGGAGGGCCAACGTGACGGGCAACGCGACGACCGTCCCCGTGACGGCCAGCGCGACAACAACCAGAACCGCGACGGCCAGGGCCAGGGCCAGAGCCGTCGGGACCGCTGGCGTGATCGCGACGACCGTCCCCGCGACGGCCAGCGCGACGATCGCCCCCGCGACGACCGCCCGCGTGACGACCGCCCGCGCGATGACCGTCCCCGTGACGATCGCCCCCGGGAAGATCGTCCGAGAGAAGACCGCTTCCGTGATGATCGTCCCCGCGACGATCGTCCTCGCGACGAACGCCCCCGCGAGGACCGCCCGGCCGCCGCCGAGGTCGCCGAGGCTCCGGCCCAAAGCGAAGGCCGTCGCGAGCGTCCGCGCCGTGACCGCGCCCCGCGCGACCGCGATCCGATGGCGGTGATCGAGCCGCAGGCCACGCCGCTGACCAGCGAGGCTCCGGCCTCGCCGCTGCTGCGCGGCCAGGACGGCGACGTCAGCCACGCTCCGGCCTTCCTGGGCCGCAAGTCGCCTCGCGCCGAGGCCGCCGTGGACTCCGGCCCGATCTCGACCTCGTCGATACTGGCGGCCGACGCCGAAGCCGCTCCCGCCAAGCCCAAGCGTCGCCGCGCCCCGCGCAGCTTCGAAGGCGCCGCGCCGGAGTCCGAAGAGGCCTAGGCTTCTTCACGCATCGGCTAGTCTTCAGTCAGCTCCCGACCCTGTCGGGGGCTGACGTCGTTTTGGGGCTTGGGTTTCAGGCCGGTCCCCATTGCGCTGGACGCCAAACCCCGCCTAGCCTCGCCTCCTCACATCCGGGGGCGACCATGCGCGGCAAGACCAAGACCTTTCTCCTGACGGCGGCGGCCTTTTCGGCGCTCGCGGCGACCTCGGCCAAAGCTCAGTCGGCTCCCAAGGACTCCGGCGAAACCGCCTTCCGCGGCCTCTACAAGGAGCTGGTCGAGATCAACACCACGGCCTCGGTGGGCAGCTGCACGGCGGCGGCCGAGGCCATGGGCGCGCGGCTGAAGGCGGCGGGCTTCCCCGAGGCCGACGTCAAGGTGCTGGCCCCGGCCGAGCATCCCAAGTTCGGCGCCCTGGTCGCCACCCTGCGCGGCAAGGATCCCAAGGCCGGCGCCATCCTGCTGCTGGCCCACATCGACGTGGTGGAGGCCAAGCGCGAGGACTGGGTGCGCGACCCGTTCAAGCTGGTCGAGGAAGACGGCTACTTCTACGCCCGCGGCGCCAGCGACGACAAAGCCATGGCCGCGATCTTCACCGACAGCCTGGTCCGCTACAAGAAAGAGGACTTTCAGCCCAAGCGCGACATCAAGCTGGCCCTGACCTGCGGCGAGGAGGGCGGGCCGTTCAACAGCGTGCCCTGGCTGCTGGAGAAGTATCCCGAGACCATGAAGGCCGACTTCGCCCTGAACGAGGGCGACGACAGCCAGCTGGACGAGAAGGGCCAGCCCCGGCTGCTGGGCATCCAGGTCGGCGAGAAGGTCTACATGGACTACAATCTGGAAGTGACCAACGCGGGCGGCCACTCCTCGCGCCCGATCAAGGACAACGCGATCTACCACCTGGCCAACGGCCTGGTGCGGCTGGGCGCCTACGACTTCCCGATCGCCCTGAACGACGCCACCAAGGGTTATTACGAGCAGAACGCCAAGATCGAGCCCGACGCCGAAGTGGCCAACGCCATGCGGGCCATGGTCAAGGATCCCAACGACGCTGCGGCGGCCGCCATCCTGGCCCGCGACCCGGGCCGCAACAGCATGATGCGCACCACCTGCGTGGCCACCATGGTCGACGCCGGCCACGCGCCCAACGCCCTGCCGCAGCGCGCCAAGGCCAACGTCAACTGCCGCATCCTGCCGGGCAACGATCCCAAGGTCATCCGCGACCAGCTGGAGAAGGTCGTCGCCGATCCGGCCATCAAGATCACCCTGGCGGCCGATCCCGACCCGGTCAGTCCGCCGCCGCCGCTGACGCCCAGGATCATGGCCCCGGCCACCAAGGTCGCGACAAAGATCTGGCCGGGCGTGCCGTTCATCCCTGCCATGCTGACCGGCGCCACCGACGGCCGCTTCACCAACGCCGCCGGCGTGCCGACCTACGGCCTGTCGGGCCTGATGGCCGGCGCCGACGGCGACCACATCCACGGCCTGGACGAGCGCATCCAGGTCAAGGCGCTGATGAACGGCCGCCAGTTCCTCTACGAGGTGGTCAAGCTGTACGCGGACGGGAAGTAGGGCGGGGTAGCCTCCACACGTGGAAGTGGGTTAGGCAAGGGGCGGGCCGCGCAGGCGGCCGTCGGATCCTGGAGCCCGTGATGCGCGTCCCGTCCTTGTCCGTTCTGGCCATGGCTCTGATGCTCGGCGCCTGCGCCTACAATCCCGACCTTGGTCGTCAGCAGATGACCATCGTCAACGATTCCAGCCTGACCCAGGCCGGCGAGCAGGCGTGGAGCCAGGCCCTGGCCAAGAGCAACGTCAGCAACGACCGGCGGGCCAACGCCCGCGTGCGCTCGGTCGGCCAGCGGGTGGTGGAGGCGGCCGGGCTGGGCGACCGTCCCTGGGACTACGCGGTGTTCGAGGACAATGCCCCCAACGCCTTCGTCCTGCCCGGCGGGCACGTCGGGGTGACCACGGGCCTGCTGAACCTGGTGGACAACGACGACCAACTGGCCGCCGTGATCGGCCACGAGACCGGCCACGTCGTCGCCCACCACGCCGCCGAGCGGCAGTCGCAGACCCTGACCTCCAGCCTGCTGCTGGGCGTGCTGGGCGCCGCGGCCGGATCGCCGGACGCGGCCCGGGCGATCTCCAGCTACGGCGGCGGCGCGGCCAAGTACGGCTTCCTGCTGCCGTTCTCGCGCAAGCAGGAGCTGGAGGCCGACCGCCTGGGCGTCGACTTCATGCAGCGGGCCGGCTACCGCCCGCGCGAGGCGGTGATCCTGTGGGAGCACATGCAGGCCCAGGGTGGATCCGGCTCGCCCGAGTTCGCCTCGACCCACCCTTCGGACGCCAGCCGGATCGTGGCGCTGCAAAACTATATCGCCCAACGGGGGTGGTGAACCTTGTGTGGCTGAACGGCCACACCTAAATCCCCGTCCTGGGTTGTTTGTGCTCAATGGAGGCAAGCGGCCCGCATCCGCCTTTGGAGGGGATACCGTATGAAGATCGATCTCTATTCCGACCGCGCCAAGTCCGCGGTCCAGTCGGCGCAGAGCCTGGCCCTGGCCAAGGGGCACCAGCAGCTCGGCCCCGAACATCTGCTGAAGGTCCTGCTCGAGGAGAAGGACGGCCTGAGCCGCGCCCTGATCCAGAGCGCCGGCGGCCGGCCCGACGCCGCCGACGCGGCGACCGACGCCCTGCTGGCCAAGACCCCGCGCGTCGACGGCGCCGGCGGCCAGCTTTACATGAAGCCCGACACCGCGCGCGTCTTCGAGGCCGCCGAGAGCGGCGCCAAGAAGGCCGGCGACGCCTTCGTCACCACCGAGCGCCTGTTGATCGCCATCGCCAAGGAAGGCGGCGACGCGGCCAAGATCCTGAAGGACGCCGGGGCCGCCGCCCAAGGACTGGAGACCGCCGCCGCCGCCGTCCGCAAGGGCCGCACCGCCGACAGCGCCTCCAGCGAGGACGGCTACGACGCGCTCAAGCGCTACGCCCGCGACCTGACCGCCGCCGCCCGCGACGGCAAGATCGACCCGGTCATCGGCCGCGACGAAGAGATCCGCCGCACGATCCAGGTCCTGTCGCGCCGCACCAAGAACAACCCTGTCCTGATCGGCGAACCCGGTGTCGGCAAGACCGCCATCGTCGAGGGGCTGGCCCAGCGCATCGTCAACGGCGACGTGCCCGAGAGCCTGAAGGACAAGGCGCTGCTGTCGCTGGACATGGGCAGCCTGATCGCCGGCGCGAAGTATCGCGGCGAGTTCGAGGAGCGGCTGAAGGCCGTGCTCGGCGAGGTCACGGCCGCCGAGGGCTCGATCATCCTGTTCATCGACGAGATGCACACCCTGGTCGGGGCCGGGAAGGGCGACGGGGCGATGGACGCCTCCAACCTGCTCAAGCCCGCCCTGGCGCGCGGCGAGCTGCACTGCGTGGGCGCCACCACGCTGGACGAGTACCGCAAGCACGTCGAGAAGGACGCGGCCCTGGCCCGTCGCTTCCAGCCGGTGTTCGTCGGCGAGCCCACGGTCGAGGACACCGTCTCGATCCTGCGCGGCCTGAAGGAGAAGTACGAGGTGCACCACGGCGTGCGGATCTCGGACTCCGCCCTGGTCGCCGCCGCCACCCTGAGCAACCGCTACATCGCCGACCGCTTCCTGCCCGACAAGGCCATCGACCTGATGGACGAAGCCGCCAGCCGGGTGCGGATGGCCATCGACTCCAAGCCCGAGGAGCTGGACGAGATCGACCGCCGCCTGGTGCAGCTGAAGATCGAGCGCGAGGCCCTGTCCAAGGAAACCGACGCCGCCTCCAAGCAGCGTCTGGAGAACCTGGAGGTCGAGATCGACGACCTGCAGTTCCGCAGCGACGAGATGACCGCGCGCTGGAAGGCCGAAAAGGACAAGGTCGGCGGCGCCGCCCAGGCCCGCGAGGCCCTGGACCGCCTGCGGGCCGATCTGGCGACGGCCCAGCGGGCGGGCGACTTCGCCCGCGCCGGTCAGCTGCAGTACGGCGAGATCCCGGCGCTGGAAAAGCGCCTGGCCGACGCCGAGGCCGGCGAAACGGGCGCCGGGGCCCAGAAGGCCCTGACGCCGGAAGTCGTCGACGCCGAGCAGATCGCCGCCGTGGTCAGCCGCTGGACCGGGGTGCCGGTCGAGAAGATGCTGGAAGGCGAGCGCGAGAAGCTGCTGAAGATGGAGGACGCCCTGCGCGGCCGCGTCGTCGGCCAGGACGAGGCGCTGGAGGCGGTGTCCGACGCGGTCCGCCGCGCCCGGGCCGGCCTGCACGATCCGTCCAAGCCGATCGGCAGCTTCCTGTTCCTGGGCCCGACGGGCGTGGGCAAGACCGAGCTGACCAAGGCCCTGGCCGAGTTCATGTTCGCCGACGAGCATGCGATCACCCGCATGGACATGTCGGAATACATGGAGAAGCACTCGGTCAGCCGCCTGATCGGCGCGCCTCCCGGCTATGTCGGCTACGACGAGGGCGGGGCGCTGACGGAAGCCGTGCGCCGGCGTCCCTATCAGGTCCTCCTGTTCGACGAGGTCGAAAAGGCCCACCCGGACGTCTTCAACGTTCTCCTTCAAGTGTTGGATGATGGCCGTCTCACGGACGGCCAAGGCCGGACGGTCGATTTCAGGAACACCCTGATCATCATGACCTCCAACCTCGGTTCGGAGTTCCTGGCCAACCAGGAAGACGGCGCCGACGTGGAGGAGGTGCGGCCCCTGGTGATGAACACGGTGCGCGGCCACTTCCGCCCCGAGTTCCTCAACCGGATCGACGAGATCATCCTGTTCAAGCGCCTGTCGCGTTCGAACATGGGCGACATCGTCCGCATCCAGCTGCAGCGGGTGGACAAGATGCTGGCCGAGCGCCGCATGACCCTGGCGCTGGACGCCGAGGCCCTGCAGTGGCTGGCCGACAAGGGCTACGACCCGGTCTACGGCGCGCGCCCGCTCAAGCGCGTGATCCAGAAGGACTTGATCGACCCGATCGCCAGGAAGCTGCTGGCCGGCGAGCTGGAAGACGGCGGCGTGATCGCCGTCGGCGCCGGTTCGGACGGGCTGGCGATCGACAAGGCGACGCTGCAGTAACCTCGCTCGGTTTCGCCGAATCCCAAACGGGCGCGTCCGATGGACGTGGACGCGCCCGTTTTTGGGTCTGGCGGAGAGCTGAAAAGAGGTTCAGGATGACCTCTCGCCCCTCACATATCGCAAATATTTATTGGGAACCTTTGCCCGGTTTGCGCGTACGCGCGCGTTACTTAGAAGCGGCGTAGAGATGTCCGAGAGAATGGCTAAGTCTGTCCAGAACAGGCCCAGAATTCGCCTCTTTCGAATGTCGATTTTCAACTGACGAAGCGCCGCCGCTGGACTGTCGAACGGTTCAGCTTGGTGCTCGG
Source organism: Caulobacter sp. P1_D6 (assembly GCF_056406095.1). NCBI lineage: Bacteria > Pseudomonadati > Pseudomonadota > Alphaproteobacteria > Caulobacterales > Caulobacteraceae > Caulobacter > Caulobacter sp. P1_D6. The sequence continues at coordinate 15,310 of NZ_JBFUAW010000059.1, forward strand.
TGTTGAAACAAGGTGGAAGGGTGTCCCCATGATTAGCGTGAATTACAAGATGATGATGGTGAGCGCTCTGGTGGCTGGAGGGCTGTCTGTCAGCGGCTGCGCGACCAAGGGCTTCGTCAACGAACAGGTCGGCGCGGTGAACACGCGGGTCGATAGCACCGACGCCAAGGTGGCCGAGGTGGACCGGACCAGCCAGGAAGCGCTGAAGCGCGCGACCGACGCCGGCAAGCTGGCCGAGGGCAAGTTCCTGTACTCGGTGGTGCTGAGCGACGACTCGGTGAAGTTCCCGCTGAACCGGTACGAGCTGTCGCCGGAAGCCGAGCAGCGCCTGGCCGACTTCGCTTCGAAGCTGAAGGGCGACAACAAGAACGTCTATCTGGAAATCCAGGGCTTCACCGACGCCACCGGTGACCCGAAGTACAACGAAGGCCTGGCCGGCGAGCGGGCCGAGACGGTGCGCAAGTTCCTCAGCAAGCAGGGCGTGCCGCTGAACCGCATGGCGACCATCTCGTACGGCGAGGAAGACCCGGTGGCCCCCAACGACAACCCCGACGGCCGCGCCCAGAACCGCCGCGTGGTGATCCAGGTCCTGGCCTAGAACGCGATCTGGGGACAGGCGCATGCGCCTGTCCCCATCCGACCTCTTCCTTCTCCGCCCGTCCCGACGAAGGCCGGGACCCAAGCTGGCTTTCCGAACCTTCCGTGGAGGTGGGGGCGGCCCGCCTGGCTTGGGTTCCGACATTCGCCGGGACGGGCGGACTTTCCTTGTCAGCCCACGATCGCCGGGCTCAGCAGGTCCTCCAGCCCGATCCGGCGGTACATCTCGGCCCGCACCCGGTCGGCGACGCCGTTGACGACCTCGGCGCCGTCTTCCGACGGGTCGATGTGGACGCGGAAGGGGCGCTTGCCGAACCCGGTGTCGACCACGGAGGCGATGGCCTTGGCCACCTCGCCGGCGTCGGCGTCGGCCGGCTCCAGGGCGGCCAAGCCGTCCAGCGCCTGCTTGGCGACCCCGGCATAGGGCCCGTTGTCGTATTCCGCGGCCCGAGCCTCGTCGGCCGGCTTGCCGGAGTGGGCGAAGTGGTTGGTGCCCTTGGTGAAGGCGCCGGGCACGATGATCGAGGTCTCGATCCCCCAGCGCGCCAGCTCGGTCGAGTACGACACCGCCAGGCTGTCCATCGCCGCCTTGGCCGCGAAATAGGGCGACAGATAGGGCGGCGTGCCGCCGCGCGTCGAACTGGACGACACCCAGACCACCAGCCCCTTGCCCTGCTTGCGCAACTGCGGCAGCGCCGCGCGGTTCACCCGCTGGGTCGACAGCACGTTGACGTCGTAGAGCTGGGCGAACTGCTCGGGGGTGAAGGCCTCGGCGGGGCCGAAGCTCATGTGGCCGGCGTTGTGGACGATCACGTCCAGGCGGCCGTTGTCGGCGACGATCTTGGCGATCCCGGCCTCGACCGAGGCGTCGCTGGCGACGTCCAGCTCGACGGTGCGCAGGTCGACGCCGTTGTCCTTGGCGTAGGCGGCGATCTCGGCGACCCGGGGGGCGTTGCGGCCCTCGGTCTCGCGCATCGAGGCGTAGACGGTGTGGCCGGCCTGGGCCAGGGCCTTGGCGCTGAGCAGGCCAAAGCCGCTGGAGGCGCCGGTGACGACGATGACTTGGTTCTGGATGGTCATGGCTGTGTTCCTTGAAGGGCTGTGTCGGGGAGGGGGCTGCGCGGCCGGGATCAGATGATCCCGCCGTTGGCGCGCAGGGTCTGGCCGTTGATCCACGCGCCGTCCGGGCCGACCAGGAAGGCGATGACGGCGGCGATGTCCTCGGGCTGGCCCAGGCGTTCCAGCGGGGCCAGCTTGGCCAAGTGGTCGATCACCGCCTGCGGCTTGCCGTCGAGGAACAGCTTGGTCGCCGTCGGTCCGGGGGCGATGGCGTTGACGGTGATGTTCCGGCCGCGCAGCTCCTTGGTCAGGATGCTGGTCATGGCTTCCACGGCCGCCTTGGTCGCCGCGTAGACGCCGTAGGTCGGCTGCAGCAGGCCCGTGACGCTGGACGAGACGTTGACGATCCGTCCGCCGTCCCGCAGCCGCCGGGCCGCCTCGCGCAGGGTGTTGAACGTGCCCTTCAGATTGACGGCGATCTGGCTGTCGAACAGGGCGTCGTCGCTGTCGGCGATGGTCGCCAGCTTCATGATGCCGGCGTTGTTGATCAGCACGTCGACGCCGCCGAAGGCCGTCTGCGCCGCGTCGAACATCTTGCGGACCGCCTCGGGGTCGGCGATGTCGGCCTGGTGGGCCACGGCCTTGCCGCCGGCCGCCTCGATCTGGCGGACCAGGTCCTCGGCCGGCTGGGCCTTGCCGGCGTAGTTGACGACGACGGTGAAGCCGTCGCGGGCCAGGCGTTCGGAAACCGCCCCGCCGATGCCGCCCGAGGCGCCGGTGACGATCGCTACCTTGTTGCTTTGGTTGGTCATTTCGTCTCTCCAGGCCGACACCGCGTCGGCTGTGATGACAAGATGAGCCTTTGGCTGAAGGAGATAATCAGCCGATATTCGACAACATTATTCAGATTTGCGAATAATGGAGACGCCGCCCTGGACCGCTTCGACGCCATGCGCCTGTTCGTCCGCATCGTGGAGCGGCGCAGCTTCAGCCAGGCGGCGCTGGACCTGAACCTGCCGGCCTCGACGGCCACCGAAGGGGTCAAGCAGCTGGAGGCGCGGCTGGGCGTGCGCCTGCTGCAGCGGACCACGCGCCACGTCAGCCCCACCCTGGACGGCGAGGCCTTCTACCGCCGCTGCCTGACCATCCTGGGCGAACTGGAGGACGCCGAGGCCGAGTTCAGCGACGCCAAGCCGCGCGGCATGCTGCGGGTCGACGTGCACGGCGCCCTGGCCCGCCACTTCCTGCTGCCGGGCCTGCCGGCCTTCCTGGAGCGCCACCCCGACATCCGCTTGCATCTGGGCGAGGGCGACCGGTTGGTCGACCTGGTGCGCGAGGGCGTCGACTGCGTGCTGCGGGTGGGCGACCTGAAGGACAGCGCCATGATCGCCCGCCGGGTGGGTCTGCTGGACGAGGTGACCTGCGCCGCGCCGGTCTATCTGGAACGGCGTGGCATGCCGACCACGCCGGACGACCTGACCGCCCAGAGCCATGTCATGATCGGCTTCGTCTCGTCGGCGACCGGCGAGCACTTCCCGCTGGAGTTCACGGTCGGCGGGACGTTGAAGTTCTTGACCCTGCCGACCGTGCTGTCGGTGACCGGGGCCGAGACCAACATCGTCGCCGCGCGCCTGGGCCTGGGGATCATCCAAGTGCCGCGCTACCACGCCCAGGCCGACCTCGAGGCCGGGCGGCTGGTCGAGATCCTGCCCGACTTCCCGCCCAGCCCCACGCCGGTCTCGCTGCTCTACCCGCAGGCCCGCCACATCCCGCCGCGCGTGCGGGTGTTCATGGAGTGGCTGACGGGGGAGTTCTCGCGGCGGGCGGGATGACCCTTAGGCCGGGGCGTTTTCCTTCGCCGCCGCGATCAGCGCATCATCGATCTCGGACGCCCGCTTGGCCGCCGGGCGCTGGCTGATGCCGGCCCAGTAGGCCTCGAAGGCCGGGCGCTTCTCGATCGTGCCGAACATCATGCCCCAGCCGATCTGCGCGCCAACATAGACGTCGGCGGCCGAGAACTTGTCGCCGGCGATGTAGGTCTTGCCGCTCACCGCCGTCTCCAGGGCGTTCAGGGTGTCCTCGATGCAGCCATAGCCGGCCGAGGCGCGGCGTTCGGGCGGGACCTCGACGCCCAGCGACTTGTTGGTCACCGCCGCCTCGACAGGGCCGCAGGCGAACATCAGCCAGCGGTAGTAGGTCCCGCGCTCGGGCGAGGTGGTCGGCGGGGCCAGGCCGGCCTCGGGAAAGGCGTCGGCCAGGTAGGCGCAGATCGCCGCACCCTCGGTGATCGTCACGCCGCGATGGGTGATCGCGGGCACCTTGCCCATCGGATTGACCGCCAGATATTCGGGCGCCTTCATCGACGCGGCGTAGTCGAGCACCACGGTGCGGTAGGGGGCGCCGACCTCCTCGAGCATCCAGCGGATGATCCGGCCGCGCGACATCGGGTTTGTGTAGAAGACGAGTTCGCCGCTCATGGAGGCGCTCCCTGGAAAGGTGGCGCGATCCTAGCGTGCGCGGTCGGGCGCGCAATCTCGGCAATCGATGTTCTTTGAGCGGCGGCTAGGCGGAGGCCGCGAGCGCCTTGGCCGGCGTCTTGTCCATGGCGGCGTTGAGCGCGGCGACCAGGCCGGCGGCGGTCATCGGCTTGGACACCGAGCCGTCGAAGATCCCGCCGGGTCCGCCGGGACGGGCGTCGGCCGAGAAGGCGATGATCGGGGTCGCGGCGTTCAGCCCGCCTTCGCCGCGGATGCGCAGGGCGGCCTGGGCGCCGTCCAGGCGCGGCATGCGCAGGTCCATCAGGATGGCGTCGAACGGCTGGGCGGCGGCGGCGGCCACGCCTTCCTCGCCGTCCACGGCCTCGGCCACCTCGGCCCCCATGGCGGTCAGGATGGCGTTGACCAGCTCGCGGTTGGCCGGATTGTCGTCGACGACCAGCACCCGCAAGGCGGGCCGCAGCAACGGCGCGGCGGCCTCCGAGGCGGCCTGGATCTCCAGGCCCACAGCGTAGGGGGCGGAGATGTCGAAGCTGAAGCAGGCGCCCTGGCCGGGCACGCTGACCACGCCGATCCGGCCGCCCATGGCCTCGACAAGGCCCTTGCAGATGGCCAGGCCCAGCCCGGTGCCGCCGTGCTTGCGGGTCAGGCCCGCATCGACCTGCGAGAAGCGGCGGAACAGCAGGTCCACGTCTTCGGCGGCGATGCCCGGGCCGGTGTCGGCGACCGCCAGGTGGAGGCGGTGCTCGACGTCGTCATAGCGGGCCGAGACGGTGATCTCCCCGGCTTCGGTGAACTTCACCGCGTTGCCGATCAGGTTCAGCAGCACCTGGCGCAGGCGGCCACTGTCGATCATCAGGTCGGACGGCAGGCGCGCCAGGCCCTCGGCGCGCAGGGGCACGCCCTTGGCTTCGGCTTCCAGCGAGAACAGGTCCAGCACCTCGTCGATGATCTGGTCCGGCGCGATCGGCTCCAGCTTCAGCTCCAGCTGGCCGGCCTCCAGTTTCGAGAAGTCGAGGATGTCGTTGATGGTGGTCAGCAGCGCCTTGCCGCCGCTCAGCACCCGGCCGATGAAGCGGCGGGCGTCGGGCGACAGGTCCGGCTCGTCGTCGACCAGGCGGGCGAAGCCCAGCACCGAGGTCAGGGGCGTGCGCAGCTCGTGGCTCATATTGGCCAGGAACTCGCCCTTCACCGCGGCGGCGGCCTCGGCCTCGTTGCGGGCCTCGCGCAGCTGGCGCTCCATGGCCTTGTGCTCGGTGACGTCGCGGACGATGTCGGTGATGCCGGTGAGCGCGCCGGTCAGCGGATCGCGCTGCAGGCCGGGTCGGGATTCCAGCCAGATCACCTGGCCGTCCTTGCGGATCGCGCGGTACTCGATGCGGGTCGGCCCGTTGTCGTGATGGGCGGTCATGTGGGCGATCTGTTCGACGACGAGGGCGCGGATGGCCTCGCGGTCGTCCTCGTGCACGGTGGTCATGCCCTCGCGGCCGACCAGCTCCTCGGTCGTGTAGCCCAGCATGGCGACGCAGGCGGGCGACACGTACTGGATGATGCCGCGCAGATTGCTGTGGACGATCATGTCCTGGGCGTTCTCGGCCAGCTGGCGGAAGCGCGCCTCGCTGCGGGCCACCGCGGCGTTGGCCTCGGTCATGCTCTGAAGCATCTGGCGGCGGTGCCGCTGGATCGAGGCGACGGGCAGGCTGATGAAGATCGCCACGGCCAGGAACAGCTGCAGCACGATCGCCTGGTCGGGCGAGCCGGCCGGCAGAAGGGTGATCGGGCCCTGGCCGGCCATGGTGAAGATCACCGCCACGACGGCCACCAGGGTGGCGCTCAGCGCCGCGCCCAGCACTTCCAGCCGCCAGGCGACCAGCAGCATCATCGGCGGCACGATGAACAGCAGCGGGCGGGGCTGGGTGAAGACCACGACGGTCACCACCAGCAGCAGCAGCAGGCAGACGACGCCGGAGACCGACAGCGGCCGTTCGCGCAGATAGTGGCGGATGCGCACCAGGGCCAGCAGGCACGGGGTGATGGTCATCAGGCCCAGGATGTCGCCCAGCGACCAGACGCCGATATTGGCCAGCAGCACGCCGCCGCGCATGGCGGTGTGGATCGTGGCGGCGACCGCGCCGGTGGAGATCGGGGCGGCCAGGCCGCAGATCAGGGCGAAGGCGATCATGTCCCTGGCCCGGCCCAGGTCGATTTCCTGGCCGCAGACGCGGCGCACGCCCCAGGCGCAGATGAAGATCTGGACGATGTTGCAGCTGACCAGGACGATGTTGACGGTCAGCAGGTCCTGGACGTGGGCCCCGGCCGCCAGGCCGCCGACCAGGCAGCCCAGCAGCACGGCCGGCCAGTGGCGGTCGCGGCACGACAGCAGGCAGGCCACGCCGAAGCCATTGGACAGCCAGATCGGGGCCACCTGGCCGTAGTTGCGGGGGAACTCGACGCAGAGATAGGCCAGCAGGGCGTAGCCGACCGCCGCGACGACGGCGAGGGCGGCGGTCTTCACCAGGTCGCGGCCGGTCCAGTTGAAGACTGGCCTCTTGAAGACTGGCCTCGCGGTCGAAGAGTTCGTCTCTGTCATCACCCTGCTTTCGCGGGTCGTCCGGCCCCTTTTCAGGCTAAGACGAACCACTGCGCAGGACTAGGCCGAAGGCCTTAAAGAACAGTGGCTTGCGGCGCGGCTCATCGCCGCGCCCTTGAGGTTGTATTCGACCTCCTACGATCCAAAGCCCGCCGCCGTGACCAGGCGCGCCACCTCGGCGATCACGGCGTTGCGGCCGTCGTTGTCGAGCATGGAGCGGCTCAGATAGGTGGTGATCAGCAGGGGCGGGCGGCCGGACCCAACCTGGCCGGAGGGCCAGATCACGGCGATGTCGTTGGTCGTCCCGACCTTGTCGTCGCCCCAGCTTCCGGTCTTGTCGCCGACCTTCCAGCCGGCGGGCAGGCCGGCGCGAAGGCGCTTGTCGCCGGTCTGGTTGGCGACCAGCCAGGCGATCAGCTGCTGGCGCGAGGCCGGCGACAGGGCCCCGCCCAGGGTCAGGGCGCGCAGGGTGGCCAGCATGGCGTTGGGCGAGGTGGTGTCGTGGATCTCGCCCGGCTTGACTACATTCAGGCCCGGCTCGTAGCCGTCCAGTCGGGTGACCTTGTCGCCCAGGCCGCGCAGGAAGGCGGTCAGGGCCTTGGGGCCGCCGAAGGTGTCGAGCAGCAGATTGGCGGCGGCGTTGTCGCTGAGGGTGATCGTCGCCTCGCACAGCGCCCCCACCGTCATGCCCTCGCCGACGTGCTTCTCGGTGGCCGGCGAGTGGGCGATCAGCACCTCCTTGCCGTACGGGATCCGGCGGTCCAGCCGCTCCAGGCCCTGGTCCACCCGCTTGAGCACCAGGCCCGCGACCAGGGCCTTGAAGGTGCTGCACATCGCGAAACGCTCGTCGCCGCGATGGGCGAAGGCCTTGCCGTCGGCCGTATCGAGCACGGACACGCCCAGCCGGCCGCCGCTGCGGACCTCCAGGGCGACGATACCCCGGCTAATGCCGCTGGTCAGCCGCGCGGTCGCCGCCGCGGCGGCCGGGCCGGCCAGGGAAAGGACGGGCAGGGTGGAAATGGCCGTTAATACTTGGCGTCTGTCGATCATCAGGTCCTCCATGGCCCGCAAGATGGGCGACGGGTGACCCTCGGATCAAACGATGATACTTCGGCGCAAACCCTAGAAAATTTTGGGTGTCGAGATGAGCCGCGCGCAACTGCCCCTCAACGCCCTGCGGGCCTTCGAGGCCTCGGCCCGGCATCTGAGCTTCACGCGGGCGGCCATCGAGCTGTGCGTGACCCAGGCGGCCGTCAGCCATCAGGTCAAGGGCCTGGAGCAGCGGCTGGGCGCGAGCCTGTTCCGCCGCCTGYCGCGCGGCCTGGCCCTGACCGACGAGGGGCTGGCCCTGCTGCCGACGGTGCGCGACAGCTTCGACCGCATGGGCGACGTGCTGGAGCGGTTCTCGGCCGGCCGGGTGATGGAGGTGCTCAGCGTCGGGGTGGTGGGCACCTTCGCGGTGGGCTGGCTGCTGCCGCGCCTGCCGGCCTTCCGCGAGGCCCACCAGTTCGTCGACCTGCGCCTGTTCACCAACAACAACCGCATCGACATCGCCGGCGAGGGGCTGGACTGCGCCGTGCGGTTCGGCGACGGGGCCTGGCATGGCACCCAGGCCATGCCGCTGTTCGCCGCCCCGATGACGCCGCTGTGCTCGCCGGCCGTCGCCGAGCGGCTGAAGGCGCCCGAGGCGCTGGGTTCGGAGGTCCTGCTGCGCAGCTACCGCGCCGACGACTGGCCCGACTGGTTCGCCGCCGCCGGCCTGACCCCGCCGCCGATCCGCGGGCCGGTGTTCGACAGCTCGTGGGTGATGGTCGAGGCGGCGATGCAGGGGGCGGGCGTGGCCCTGGCCCCGTCGATGATGTTCGCCCGCGACCTGGAGCAGGGCCGGCTGGTGCGGCCGTTCGCCCTGGAGGTCGGGTCGGGGATGTACTGGCTGACCTGGCTGAAGTCGCGGGCGGTCACGCCGGCGCTGGGGGTGTTCCGGGATTGGCTGGCCGAGCAGAACTAGAGCCGGGGACATGCACTTGTGCGTGTCCCCGCGCGGATCCTAGGCGATGATCTCCGGATCGTTCCGCCTCAGCCATGCCGAGGCGTAGCTGCACAGCGGCACGATCTTCATCCCTTCGCTGCGGGCGGTCTCGGCGACCTTGCCCATCAGGCGGCCGGCCGCGCCGGTGCCGCGCAGGGCGGGATCGGCCTCGACGTGGGGGATGACCAGGCGGTGGCCGCTGCGCTGGTAGTCGGCGAAGGCGATGCGCCCGTCGACTTCCAGTTCGTAGCGGCTCTTGGCGGGGTTGTGGCTGAAGGCGTCGGTCATGGTTCCGATATGGGCTGGACGGCGCGCGGCGCCAGGGGTGATGCTGCTTGGGGGGCTAACGCGCGAGCGAGGTGGGCGATGCGGGCTCTAATGGTGTTTGTGGCGTTCGGGACCTTGGCGGCCATGGCCGCGTGCGGCCAGAAGTCCGAAACCCAGAAATCCGGAACCGGGACCGCGCAAGCGCCCAAGGCCGCGACGGCGACGGGGGAGGCCGCGGCGACGGCGCCGGCCGCCACCGCCCCGGCCCCGACCAGTTGGCCCAAGCGCAAGCCGGGCCTGTGGACCCAGACCATGACCCTCAAGGCGCAGGGCTTCACGCGCAGCTTCCGCTTCTGCGTCGACGACACCAGCGACGAGAAAATGGGATTGGACACCCAGGGCGACGACAAGCGCTGCCAGCGCAAGTCGATGACGCGCGGCATGGACGGCGGCTGGACGGTGGTCTCGGCCTGCGACATGGGTCCGGCCGGCCAGACCGACAGCACCATCCACGTCGCCGGCGACTTCAACACCCGCTACGTGATGGACGTCACCAGCACCACCACGGGCGCGGCCCAGCCGGCGATGAACGGCGAGCACAAGATGAACATGACCGCCGAGTGGTCGGGGGCCTGTCCCGCCGGCTGGAGCGGCGGCGACGTCGAGATGCCCGGCGGCCGGCGGATCAACCTGCTGACCAAGGCGGTCTCGGGCGGGTAGGAGCGATCAATATTGACGCTCGGTGCGAGGTCCTCGTCCTTCGACAAGCTCAGGATGAGGACCTTTTTACAGGCCCGAGCAGTAGAAAAACCTCATCCTGAGCCTGTCGAAGGACGAGGTTTTCGTCTCAGGCGCTGATGTGGATGCGCCCTAAACCAGCTCCACCGCCATCGCGGTGGCCTCGCCGCCGCCGATGCACAGGGACGCCAGACCCTTCTTGCCGCCGCGCGCCTGCAGGGCCGAGATCAGGGTGCACAGGATGCGCGCGCCCGAGGCGCCGATCGGGTGGCCCAGGGCGCAGGCGCCGCCGTTGACGTTCAGCTTGGCCGGATCGATGCCCAGCTCCTGCTGGGCGATCATGGCGACCACGGCGAAGGCCTCGTTGACCTCGAACAGGTCGACGTCGGCGACCTCCCAGCCGGCCTTCTTCAGCGCCTTCTTCATGGCCGGCACCGGGGCGGTGGTGAACAGGCCAGGCTCGTGGGCGTGGGCGGCGTGGCTGACCACCCGGGCGACGATCGGCAGGCCCAAGCGCTTGGCCACGCTCTCGCGGGTCATCACCAGGGCGGCGGCGCCGTCGCTGATCGAGGACGAATTGGCCGCCGTGATGCCGCCGTCGCGGGCGAAGGCCGGGCGCAGGGTCGGGATCTTGGCGGCGTCGGCCTTCAGCGGCTGCTCGTCCTGGGTGACGGTCTCGACGCCCTTGCGGGTGGTGATGGTCACCGGGGTGATCTCGGCGTCGAAGGCGCCCGAGGTGATCGCCTGCTTGGCCTTGGCCAGGCCGGCGACGGCGTAGGCGTCCATGGCCTCGCGGCCGAACTGGTAGGTGGCGGCGCTGTCCTCGGCGAAGGCGCCCATCAGCTTGCCGGGGGTGTAGGCGTCCTCCAGCCCGTCCAGGTACATGGAGTCCATCATCTGGTCGTGGCCGATGCGGGCGCCCGAGCGGTGCTTGGTCAGCAGGTAGGGGGCGTTGGTCATGCTCTCCATGCCGCCGGCCACGATGATCTCGGCGCTGCCGGCCGCCAGGGCGTCGTGGGCCATGATCGCGGCCTGCATGCCGCTGCCGCACATCTTGTTGACGGTGGTGGCCTCGACCGAGAGGGGCAGGCCGGCGCCGACGGCGGCCTGGCGGGCGGGGGCCTGGCCCAGGCCGGCAGGGAGAACGCAGCCCATGAAGATCTGCTCGACCTGGTCGCCCGAGACGCCGGCCCGCTCGATCGCCGCCTTCACCGCCGCGGCGCCCAGCTCGGTGGCCTTGGCCCCGGCCAGCGCGCCCTGGAAGCCGCCCATCGGCGTGCGGGCGAACGAGACGATGACGACGGGATCGGCGCTGGACATGCTTGAACTCCACCCTTGGGGATTTTGCGGCGGAATAAACCCTCTTCGGCGCGTCGGGCGCAAGGGTCTCGCGCAAAAAGCGGGCGATGGCGGTATGCGGATGTTCCCGCCATCGACCCGCAGTGCGCAACCGAGAGAGTCAATTGCTATAAAAAACCTACTGCCGTCGGTCTGCAAAAGCAACCCTTGCATTCCCCGGCGGAAGGCTTCACCTTCGCGTGATGGGCCGCACCGCTGACTACACCAACGAACGCTGCGCCATCGCCGCCACCCTCGAGGTCGTCGGCGATCCGTGGACCCTCCTGATCCTCCGCGACGCCTTCCAGGGCGTGAAACGGTTCGAGCAGTGGCAGGAACGCCTGGGCGTGGCCCGCAACGTCCTGGCCGCCCGCCTCAAGAGCCTGGTGGCCCACGGGGTGCTCGAGCCGCGCCGCTATTCGGAACGCCCGCCGCGCCAGGAATACGTGCTGACCCCCAAGGGCCGCGCCCTGTCGCCGGTGCTGTTGACCATGGCCGAGTGGGGCGACCAGCACGTCTACGGCCTGGGCAAGGGGCCGGTGCATTTCGTGCACAAGACCTGCGGCCACGACTTCCATCCCAAGCTGGCCTGCGAGGCCTGCGGCGAGATCGTCGACGGCCGCGACCTTTCCCGGGTGATCCACGAGGAACAGGCCCTGACCGTCGGCGAGGCCCTGGAGGCCTCGGTCAGGATCGCCGCCGAGTGAGCTACCGCTTCCACGTCCATCGCGCCAAGCCGGCCTACCGGCTGGTGACGGCGGACATGGGGACGGGGGATGGGGCGGGGTTTCCGGCCGGGACCGATCCCGCCGACTGGCGCTTCACCCGCGTCCGTGAGCGCGCCGACACCAATCCCGACGTGGCCCGCCTGGTCGACGAGACCGGCTACTGCCTGTTCAAGATCGGCATGAGCTTTGACGAGATCGTCTGAGCCTTACGGAACGCCGCGCCCGAGGGCTTCCAGGAACAGACGATGTCGACGTCCGTGAAGGGTGGTTGGCGGACGTCCAGATGTTAGGCTTCGCTGTAGGGTCTTTCCCTACGCTCGATGTGCTTGACGACCCTCACGACATCCTGCGCCTTGATGAAGGCTGAAGGCGATAACCCCGGATTGATTACAACCGGCAGCCCTTTCGCAAGTCTGAGCGCCTCTATTCCGGGCATGAAGACATACGGCACGCCCGCTCCAAACCGCTCGATGATACGCCGCTCGCTCGTGAAGAGCGCCATGGCTTCTCGTCCCTTCACCGTCTCGGTCAAATAGATGACCTGCGAGTTATCTCGGAGTTCGCCATTTTTCGTGAGCGCGTCCTTGCGCGTCACGAGGTAAATGCGCGCCGCAGGAAGGACGCTAAGCAGGCCCTTGCCAAGCACCGCCCGCCCCTGGGAAGAGGCAACAAGTGCGACTTCGACTTCGTTTTCCGGGACTATATGGCCGGTGTCAGTCTTTAGCGTCGGGCGACACGCCGACGTGCCAGCCAATGCAAGCGCCGAAAGCAGCATATTCCTGCGCGACCAAAATCGCTCGCTAGGCGAGGCTGACATCATCACTCAAAGCCGTTTGCTCAAGCTCTGACATAACCGCTCGCATTGCTCCGCGCCAGCGATCAGCAAGGTCCGCTTGGGGTCGGACTGGGAACCTAGCGCGGGCGTCCGTTCGCGAGCGCCGATTTCAGGGCGAACTTCCGACGATCCTGTGGAAGGTCGAAAAAGGGTCGGAACCCCGACTTAGTCCGGACGTTTTGAGCCTTCGAGCGCCTAATCCCAAAGGGGGCGCTCGGGCGGGGGCGCCCTGAGTGCAGTGGGGTCCGCGTTGAGTGAAGTCATGGGTCGGGTCGGCGCGGTTGGGCCCGCCGCGAGCGTGTGCAAGCGGGTGCTGGACGTGCTGGGCGCGATCCTCGTCCTGCTGTTCTTCCTGCCAATCGGATTGATGATGATCGCCGCGATCCGATGCAGTCGGGGCGGGCCGATCTTCGAGCGCGAGCAGACCGTGGGCCTGGGCGGCAGGATCTTCGCCCGCTGGCGGCTGCATCAGCCGGTCGAGCGCGAGAGCGTGTTCGATCGCGTGCTGTGGCAGGCCGGACTGACCGACCTGCCCTCGGCGGTCAATGTCATCGACGGCGACATGTCGTTGATCGGGCCCAGGCCGCATTCGCCGGCGCAGTACGCCTGCCTGAGCCAGGGGCGGCCGGACTACGCCAGGCGGCTGGAGGCGCGGCCGGGGATGATCTGGCCCCGCGCGAGCGAGGGCGAGCCGTCCTGGAGCGCCGAGCTGGACTATGTGGTCCGATGGTCGGTGTTGGTGGATCTGAAGGTGGCGAGTCTGTACGCGGTCCAGGGCCTGTTCCGCGAGGAACAGGGCGTCGACTAGATCAGCGGGCGACCAGCGCCAGGCCGACGATCGCGGTGGCCCACAGTGCGAGATTGGCCAGGATCACCGTCAGCTTGGTCAGCGAGACGTGACGATCATGGTGGCGCTTGTAAGTGTAGGCGGCGGTAGCCATCGGCCTTCAACTCCAAATTCTACAATCGCGTCAAAAACTTGGCGCGAACGCACAGTAGATACGTCTACATGCCACAAAAGTTTCGTATGTCACTCGCTTACGGCGTGAAAATTCATTGTAACCGGCGATTATTTTGCTGAGCGTCCCGTTTCGAACGCTGGTTTTTATCAGGATTGTCAAATAATCGCGTGTGACGCGAGATTTTGCTGCTTTTCAAGGCATTCCAAGGCGGCGCGCGCGGAGAGGCGCGCTCGCGTGTTTTAAGCGCTGCAATACAATTTTGGGGTGTGGGTCATCGCGAGTCGAACCCCCGCGCCGCGGCGGCCTAGATCGCCGCGCGCTCGGTCGCCACGATGAAGCCGCCGCCCAGCACGCGCTCGGGGTCGGCGGGGTCGTACAGCACGCAGGCCTGGCCGGGGGCGACGCCCTCTTCCAGCACGTCGAACACCAGGCGCGGCTCACCCCCATTGGGACCTGGGACCAGGGCCAGGCGGCCCGGGACGGGTTCGCGGGTCGAGCGCACGCGGGCCAGCACCGGCGCGCCGGCGGCGGCGGCCGCTTCCAGGCTGTCCTCGACGCCCAGCCAGTTGCCTTCCTTCAGCGACAGCGCCTGGGTCAGCAGGGCCTCGCGCGGGCCGACGATCACCTGCCGCTTGTCGGCGTCGATCCTGACCACGAACAGCGGATCGCCGACGGCGATGTTCAGGCCCCGGCGCTGGCCGATCGTATAGCGGGTCACGCCCTCGTGGCGGCCCAGCACGCGGCCGTCCATGTGCACCATGTCGCCGGGCAAAGCCCCTTGAGGACGTATCCTGTCGATCACCGTGGTGTACTTGCCCTCGGGCACGAAGCAGATGTCCTGGCTGTCGGGCTTGTCTGCGATGGCCAGGCCGAGCTCGGCCGCGACCTGCCGCACCGTCGGCTTGTCCATGCCGCCCAGCGGGAAGCGCAGGAAGTCCAGCTGCTCGGCCGTGGTGGCGAACAGGAAGTAGCTCTGGTCCTTGGTCGGGTCGGCGGCTCTGCGCAGTTGGGGGCGATTGGCCCCCGCAGCGAAGCTGCGTTGCACGTAGTGGCCGGTGGCCATGGCCTCGGCGCCCAGGTCGCGGGCCACGTCCAGCAGGTCGCGGAACTTGACCGTCTGGTTGCAGCGCACGCAGGGGATCGGCGTCTCGCCGCGCAGATAGGCGTCGGCGAACTCCTCGATCACCTGCTCCTTGAAGCGGCTTTCGTAGTCCAGGACGTAGTGCGGGATGCCGATCCGCTCGGCCGCCATGCGGGCGTCCATGATGTCCTGGCCCGCGCAGCAGGCGCCCTTCTTGGCGATCGCCGCGCCGTGGTCGTAGAGCTGCAGGGTGACGCCCACCACGTCGTATCCGGCCTTGGCCAGCAGGGCGGCGGTGACGGTGGAGTCCACGCCGCCGGACATCGCCGCGACGATCCGCGTCCCGACCGGCAGGCCGACAGCCTCGCGCGCCTGTTCGACGGCGCGGTCGAGGGCGGAGGTGGTCGTGGCGAAGAGAGCGGTGTCGGCGTCCATCGCGGCCATATAGCGGTTCGAGGCCGGTTTTGCGAGGTTGCGGGTGTCGCGGCTGACGCCGCCCCTACCTCAGCACGTTCAGCAGCGACGAGTTCTGCAGGCTGGCGAACACCTGGGCAGAGGCCTGGACGGCCAGCTTGGCCGATTCCAGGCGGGTGATCGCCTCGGCCATGTCGACGTCGGTGATGCCGCCGACCATGGTGGTCAGGGTGTCGGACTGGTCCGAGAGCTCGGTCTGGGCGGTCTCGAAACGCTTCTGGTTCAGGCCGTTCTGGGCCTGGGCGGTGACCAGCCCCGTCTTGACGCCGTCGAAGACTGGCAGCAGGCCCTTGAGGAAGTCGCTCTGGGCCTGGGTCAGCTTGCCGGTGAACGGGCCGTTGGCGTCGACATAGGCCTGGACCTGCTGGAAGGCGCCGTAGACGCCCGTGCCCAGCTTGTCGGCGAGTTGGCCGGTGTTGACCGAGGTCGTGTCGTCGATGCGGTTGCTGGTGATGTACTGGTCGTTCTTGAACAGCGTGGCGATCGGCGGGCCGGCGGTGAGGTCGGCCATCTTGGTGGCGCTGGTCGGCACGGTGTCGGACTTGGCGCCGGCGAACACGTAGCGGCCGTTGAACTTGCTGTTGAGCCCCTGCACGACGTCGCCGAACGCGCCGGTCATCTGCTGCATCAGGGTCTCGGCGCTGCCGGCCGCGATGGCGTTGGCGATGGCGTCGCGGGCGTCCTGGGTGGCGTCGGAGATCTGGCCGATGCCGATGTCCTGGACGTCCAGGCGGTTGGTGACCCGGGTGGTCTGGTCCAGGAAGCCGGCGACCTTGGCCTGGGCTGTCTTCATGGCCGTCAGGACCTCGGCGTTCTTGGCGTAGCCCTTCAGGTCGGTGGCGTTCTTTTGGCTGGAGACCTGCTCGCCGGCGATGTTCTGCAGCACCTGCGCGCGCATCAGGTTGCTGGTCATAACGCCGAAGTTGCCGGAGGTGGAGACGCGGGTCATGGCTTAACCTCAGATGATATTGGTGAGGACATCGAACATGTCCTTGGTCGCCTGGATCAGGCGGGCCGAGGCGTTGAACGCCTGCTGATAGGTGGTCAGGTTGACCAGCTCCTCGTCCAGGTTGACGCCTTCCTGCGACTGGCGCTGGGCGTCGACCTCGGTCTTGACGGAGTCGGCCGCTTCCTTGCGGCTGGCGGCGGAATTGGCCTTGCGGGCGATGGAGCCGCTGAAGTCCGCGCCGTAGGACAGCACGCTCTTCTTGGAGCCGGCCGTGTCGCCGGCGTTGGCGAAGGCGGCGATGCTGTCGCCGGCCTTGGCCAGGGCCAGGGCGCCGCGGCCGTCGCCGACCGCCAGGGCCGGGGTCCCGGCCGCCGCGGTCAGGTCCAGCTTGGCGAACGGCAGCTTGGCGGGATTGGCCTCCATGGCCGGATCGATCTTGAACAGGCCGCCGCGCGTGCTGCGCTCGCTCATGCCAACGCCGAACAGCTGGCTGAGCGACGGGCCGCCGGCGCCGCGCTGGGTCTTGTCCTCGACCACCGAGAGGGTGACGGGCGTGGCCCCGTTGGCCGCGAAGGTCAGCTCGCCCTTCGAGCCCAGGGAGAACGTGCCGTACAGGCCCACGCCCGAGTTGCGGGAGTTCAGGGCGTCGATGGTTTCCTGCATCGAGCCGGTGCCGGTCGGGATCGCCACCTGGATGTCGCGGATGCGGCTGCCGTCGGTGTCGGTCAGGCGCAGGGTGATGGTCTGGCCGGGCGTGAAGCCGCTGGGATCGGTGGCGATCATCCCCGTCTCGTAGGGCGAGTAGCCGTCCGAGCGGATGATGTCGTTCATGCCGAAGAACTGGCTGAAGCCCTTGCCGGCCTTGGTCGACGGCGTGGTCGCGTCGTCGACGATGGCGACGCCGCCGGTCGCGGCCGTGGCGTTCAGGCTCAGCTGGCCGTTGGTGAAGCCGGCGGTGGCCGTGCCGCCCAGGGCGGTGTTCAGCTGGGCGATGAAGTTGGTGTTGTTGAAGGTCGGGCCGGCGGCGCCGTTGACGGTCATGGTCCCGGCGCCCGGGCCGGGGCCGAAGTCGACGTCGACGCGCTGGACGACGGCGCCGGCGGCGTTGGTGATGGCGATCGTCGTCTTGCCGGTGAAGTTGGCGAAGGCGGTGTTGGCGTCCAGGCCGATGTCCTTGCCGGTCATGCTGTTGGGCGCGGGGACCGAGCTGGAGGCGTTGGAGGCGCGGTTCAGCTCTTCGGCCGCGCGGCTGACGAACTCGCCCAGCTGGTCGGAGAGGTTGGGCAGTTCCTGGTTGCGCAGTTGCAGCAGGCCCTGGATCTCGCCGTTGGTGACGGCCAGCGGCATGACCTGGCCGCCGCTGTTGGCGGTGACGACGGTCAGATAGCCGTTGGCCGGGCCCGACTGATTATAGGTGACCGTGGCGGGGCCGTTGCCGGCCAGGGTGACGCCCTCGGCCGAGCGCACCGTGACGCCGCCGTTGGCGCGGTCGCTGACCTGGACGTTCATGTAGGTCGATAGCTCGTTGATCAGTCCGCTTTGGACGTTCTCGGAGCCGGTGCCGTCGGCGCCCGACATCTTGGCGCGGGTGATGTCGACGTTCAGGGCGTCGATCTGCTTGAGCAGGTCGTTGACGCGGTCGACGTCGGCGCCGATGCGGTTGTCGGTGTCCTTGATCTGGCTCGACAGCGACGAGGTGATGCGCTTGCTCTCGCTGAGGAAGTCCTCGACCTTGGTCACGGCGCTGCTGCGCAGCAGGGTCGAGGACGGATCGTCCACCGCCATCGAGAAGGCGGCGTAGACGTCGTCCAGGGTGGCGAAGAAGTTGTTCGTGGTGGTGGGGTCGCCGAACAGCTTCTGGGCGTTGTCCATGGCCGTGGCGATCGCGCCCGTGCGGCCGGAGTCAGAAGCGCCGTTCAGGCTGGCGGCAGCCATGAACTTGTCTGTGGCCCGCTTGATGGCGTCGATGTTGACGCCCACGCCCATGCCGTTCGACACCAGGTTCGACTGGGCGATCTGTTTGCGGACGTAACCGGCGGTGTTGATGTTGGCGATGTTGTCGGAAACGACGCGCAGGCCCGTCTGGGCCGCCATCATCCCCGAGGTCGCAACGTTCAAGATGGTGTTCAACGACATGGTCTATTCTCCGGCCTGCTCGGCAAACCACGAACGGCACGACGCGACCTTGCCCGGCGAAAACTGCCGGGCGTTGTGGGGTTCGACCCCTTCGGCGATGTGCAAGCCATTGAAATGCATGGCAATTCGTTCCTGACGTCGAGCGAGCGACAAGAACGTATGCGCAAGGAGGGCGCCAACTCGGGGTGGGGCGCGACGACGCGGCAAGCCTGGTCGCATTAACCAAGTTTAGCCCGGCAAAAAGCGCCGTGGTCGGCCTATCCGAAGTCGTAAACGCAAGATTAATATAAATAAAAACAGTTAGTTAGTTTGAATTCTCGAGTTGGCCCGGCGGTTGCTCAGGGAAGTCCGGATCAAGGCGTGTCCTCTCCGGGCCGCCATCCTCCGTGGACCTAATCGACGCATGACCGCGATCGCTGCTCCCGCTTCCGTCCTGCCTTCGGCCCCGGCTCCCGCCGGCGGCTATGACAAGGACGCGGCCGAAGGCTTCGGCGCGCTGCTGGCCCAGACGGGAAGCGCGAACGCCTCGAACGACAAGGCCTCCACGCGGGACGCCGGCAAGGCCGCCGCCGCCGACAAGGCCGCCGCCGCCGACAAGGCCGCCGACCGCGCGCAGGACAACAAGACCTCCAGCGCCAAGGCCGCCGATCGCGCCGCCGACGCTTCGGACAAGGCCGCCGACGCCAAGGCGCCCGCCAAGACGGCCGACGTCGCCAAGGCCGACGACAAGGCTTCGGACGCTCCGGCCGCCGAGACCAAGACCGACAGCAAGGACCAGACCGACACCACCGTCGCCGCCGACGGCCAGGCCGCCGACGCGGCCACCGGCCAGGCCGAAGCCGCGGCCCTGGCCGCCGCCGCCCTGATCGCCGCCATGCAGGCCCCGACGGTCGAGGCGTCCAAGCCCGTCGTCGACGCCGACGTGACCGGCGCGGCGCCCGCCGCCCAGGCCGCAACGACCGAAACGGCCTTCGCGCCGGTCGTCGCCTCGGACGCACAGACTCAAGAGACGGCCGTTCCCGCCGCCGCCCTGGCGACCGACGCGGCCGACACCGTTCCGGCCCTCGACCTGCCGCAAGCCCCGGCCGTCTCGGCCGCCGAACTCGCCGCCGCTGCTGCAGCCGCCGCCAAGGCCAAGACCGCCTCGACCGCTCCGGCCGCCAAGACCGACGCCGCCGTGACCGCGCCGGTCGCGCCGCCGGCCGCTCCGGCCGCCGACGCCGCCGCCGTGG
>NZ_JBFUAW010000060.1:0-33878 GCF_056406095.1 Caulobacter sp. P1_D6
TCTCCGAGGCGACGACCGCGAAGCCGCGGCCGTGCTCGCCGGCCCGGGCGGCTTCCACCGCCGCGTTCAGGGCCAGCAGGTCGGTCTGGCGCGCGATCTCCTGCACGATGGTGATCTTCTCGGCGATCGTCTGCATGGCGCTGACCGCGCGATTGACCGCATCGCCCGAGATCTCGGCGTCCTTGGCCGACTGGCGGGCGATCTTCTCGGTCTGGGCGGCGTTGTCGGCGTTCTGCTTGATGTTGGCGGCCATCTCTTCCATCGAGGCCGAGGCCTCTTCGGCGGACGAAGCCTGCTCGGTGGCGCCCTGCGACACCTGCTCCGAAGCCGCCGACAGTTCCTGCGAACCTGCCGAGACGTTCTCCGAGGCCGAGATCGCGTCGGCGACGACGCCGCGCAGACGCTCGACCATGATGTTCACGTGACCCAGCAGGTCGCCGATCTCGTCGTTGGTGGTGATGTCGATGGTCTTGGTCAGGTCGCCGTCGGCGACGGTCTGCACCGCGTCGGACGCGCGCTTGAGGCCCTTGCTGACCGCGATCGAAATATAGAGGGCGGCCCCGACGGCCAGGGCCAGCGACACCGCCGCCAGGCCGATCAGCAGGTTGCGCACCTGGGCGAAGTCGGCGTCGGCCTTGCTGGTCGCGGCTTCCATCTGGGCCTGCGAGAGCTCGACCAGCTCCTGCACCTGGGCGGCGGCCTCGGTGACGGTCTTGCGGCCATCGCCCATCGACAGGGCGGCGGCCGCCTGGTCGTTGTTGGCGACGGCCAGGTCATAGACCCGGTCGTGCACGTCGATCAGCCGCTCCCAGGCGCCGCCCAGGGCTTGCCACTTCGGCTTGCCCTCGGCGCTGGCCAGGCCCTGGGCCTTGGCCAGCAGGGTCTCGAAGCTGCGCTTTTCCTTCTCGATCGTGGCCTCGTAAGCCTTCACATCGTCCGCCGAATTGACCAGCACCATGTTCTTTTCGGCCCGCACCACATTGAGCATGTGGATGTTGAGCTGCTGGGCGGCCTCCAGGCGGGTGGCGGGACCGTCGACCAGGGCGTTCAGATCGCGATTGGTCGTGCTCAGGCTGTTGATCCCGAACAGGGTCGCGACCAGGAGCAGCGCGATGACCAGGCCGAAAGCGAGGCCCAGCTGCAGTTTGATGGTGAAGCGCATGGTTAGCTCCGGTCGGTCAGCGTTGCGTGGCGTTGATAGGGGTGATCGAGGCGACGGACCGGCCCCGGGCGGCGAAAATCTGTTCGAGATCGGGGATGACGATCAGGTCGCCCCCGCGCCGCGCGAGGCGACGGATGAAGTCCTGACGCCAGCTCATGCCGACGCGCGGGGCCTCTTCGGTGGTGTCGTGGGTGATCGAGGTCACCTCGTGCACCTTGTCGGCCCGCAGGCCGATCAGGGTGGGCTCGCCGTCCAGGTCGTGCTCGATGACCACGATGCGGCTGTCGATGGTGGGCGCGGCGGCCTCCATCTCGAAGGCCAGGCGCAGGTCGACCAGCGGCACGACGCGTCCGCGGAAATTGATCACCGCGCCGACGAAGGGGGCCGAGCCGGGCACGGCGGTCTCCGGCTGCAGGTCGAGGACCTCGCGCACCAGCCCGGCCTCGAGGGCGAAGGTTTCGCCCTGCAGGTCGAAGGTCAGGGCCTCGATCGCGCTGTCGGCCGCTTCACCGGTCATGTCTGGAGCCCTCATCAGCCGACGGCCTTCAGCTGGGCGTCGGAGCGCTGGCCGGCCGCGACTAGGTGGTTGATGTCGAGGATCAGGGCGACGCCGCCGTCGCCCAGGATCGTCGCGCCCGAGAACGTCCCGACGTCGGCGTGGAAGCTCGACAGCGGCTTGATGACGGTCTGGTGGTCGCCGAGGATCTGGTCGACGACGAGGCCGACCCGTTCCTGGCCGACCGCGACCACCACCACCTTCTGGTGCGGATCGGGGGCCAGGCCGGTGGCGAACAGCGACCGCAGGCGGATGAAGGGCACCAGTTGGTCGCGCAGGGTGATCAGGCTGCGGCCGGTGGAGCGCCTGTCCTGCTCGACCGACAGCTCGACGCATTCCTCGACCGCGGCCAGCGGGATGACGTAGCGGCCGGTCCCGACCCGCACCAGCAGGCCGTCGATGATCGCCAGGGTCAGGGGGATGCGCAGCGAGACCACCGAGCCCTCGCCCGGGGTGCTGGACAGTTCGATGGAGCCGCGCAGGCCTTCGATGGTGCGCTTGACCACGTCCATGCCGACGCCGCGGCCAGACAGGTTGGTGATCGCCGCCGCCGTCGAGAAGCCCGGCGCGAAGATCAGCTGCAGCAGGTCGTTGTCGCTCAGCACCTGGCCGGGCTGGATCAGGCCGTTCTCCTCGGCCTTGGCGCGGACGCGGGCGCGGTCGACGCCCCGGCCGTCGTCGGTGATGGTGATCACCACCTCGGCGCCGGACTGGCGAGCCGCCAGCACGATCTGGCCGGTCCCGGACTTGCCGGCGGCCAGGCGCTGCTCCGGCGTCTCCAGCCCGTGGTCGGCGGCGTTGCGGATCAGGTGGATCAACGGATCGGCGAGACGCTCGATCACCGTCTTGTCCAGCTCGGTGGTCTCGCCCTCGGTCGAGAGCTCGATGGTCTTGCCGGTGTCGCGGGCCAGGTCGTGGATCAGGCGGCGGAAGCGGCCGAACAGCTGGGCGATCGGCACCATGCGCACGACCATCATGGTGTCGCGCATTTCCGAGGCCAGGCGCTCGATCTCCTCGGCGACCGCGCGCAGGGCGATGTCGCTGCTGGAGGCGGCCAGTTGCTTGAGGCGCGACTGGGCGATGACCAGCTCGCCCACCCGGTCCATCATCTCGTCGAGGCGCTCGGCCGGCACGCGGACCGTGTCGCCCCCGGCCTTGCGGCCTTCGCTGACCGGCAGCTCATCCTTGGCCAAGGCGGCGGTTTCGACCATCGCGACTTCCACGGCGGCGACCTCGACCGGAGCGGCGCTGATCTCCTGGATGTCCAGGGTCATGTCGTCGATCACGAAGATGAAGACGTCCTCGATCGCGTCGCGGCCGTGCTTGGTGACCAGGGTCACGTCCCAGGCCAGGTGGCACTCGGTGGCGACCAGGACGTCGAAGTCGGGAACGGCGTCGGTGACGGCCACCACGGTGCAGTCGCCCAGCTCGCGCAGCTCGTCCAGCAGCGGCAGCGGACGGGTGCCGTTGACCAGGGCGTCGGCCGGCAGGCTGAACTTCACGCGCCAGGTGTTGAGGGCCGGCGCGGCGGGAGCGGCGGCCGCGGCCGGATCGCCGGCGCTGGCGACGACGCGGTGCAGCTCGGCCAGCAGGGCCTCGCCGGTCGCCTCGGAGGCGGGACGCCCCTCGGCCAGGGCGCGCATGTGGTCCTGGGCGGCCAGGACCGCGCCGACCAGCTCGGGGGTCGCGGCGACCTCGCCCTTGCGGACGCGGTCGAAGGCGGTTTCGCAGTGGTGGGTGAAGGCGGACAGGGCGTCGAAACCGAACATGGCCCCCGACCCCTTCAGGGTGTGGAGGCCACGGAACACCGCATCGACCAGATCTCGATCCCCCATCCCGTTCGCTTGGGGACGATGCGCCAGGTCGAGCAGGCCCTGCTCGATCTCTTCCAGCAGTTCCTGGGCTTCCTGGCGGAAGGTCTCGACGGGATCGAGGTCGCTCACTTGGCCAGGACCTTCTTGACGACCCGCACCAGCTGTTCGGGATCGAAGGGCTTGGTCAGCCAGCCGGTCGCGCCGGCGGCTTTCGCCTGCGCCTTGATCTCGGCGTCGGATTCGGTGGTCAGGAACAGGATCGGCACGCCGGCCCCGGCCGGGCGCTGACGCAGCTCGCGGATCATCTGCAGGCCGTCCATGACCGGCATGTTCAGGTCGGTGACGATCAGGTCGAAGCCGCCGGCCGCGCCCTTGTCCAGGCCGTCCTGGCCGTTCACCGCCTCGGTCACGGCGTAGCCTTCGCCGCTCAAGGCGATCTTGATGGCCTGCCGGATGCTGGCGGAATCGTCCACGGTGAGGATGGAAGTCATTGGGCGGTCCCTTGCAGCCAGAACTGCGCGCGCTCGGAAGTTTCGTTGTCGAGGAAGCCGCCGCGTCGCAGCACCTCCAGTACTGCTCCACCCGCGGGATGACGCAGCGTAAGGTCACGTCCAGTCTCGGCGGCCTTCCGGCGCGCGGATTCGAGAAGTTGGACAAACGTCAGATCGGTTTCGCTCACGCCGTCGATATCCACGACAACGGGGCCGTCCTGTCGCAGGACCGCCCCCAGCTCGTCGTGAGCTTGAGTAATATTGGAAACCGTCACATCACCGACAAATGAGATCAGGTTATTATCGACGCCTGCCAATAACATCAGCCCCCGCTGGAAATAAATATCGGCGTTATACGACTTCTTTTCTACGGGTAACCTTGTCGGAGCCCAATTAAATTAGGGTAAACGAGACAACCTCAGGGGGAGCGGCATTTTGTCCTTCCCGTCGCGGGCCGCTCGCGAGGCGCCCTCGCAGGTCGCGCCGGGCCTCCCGCCGCCCAGGAAAGCTGGAGACGGCCGCGCCTCGCGACCCATGAGACAGGGCCGGAAGCACCGCCCCAGAGCCCTTCGGCGCCCCATCAACCGCGTACGAAGATGTTCCGCAGCCACTGCGAACCGGCCTTGGCGGCCTGGCCCCAGTCTTCGCTGTCGTCCAGCGTCTCGGGCTTGTAGCCCCAGGGATTGAACAGCTTCAGCCGGTTGACCTTGAAGGCCGCGACGTTGCGCGTGACCAGGGTCAGGCCGTGCTCCAGCGCCGTGGCCGCCAGCAGGGCGTCGCGGGCGTCGGTCAGGTGCACGCGGCTTCGTCCCCGCACGACGGCGGCGTCGACCGCCAGGATGCGCCCCTCGAAGGCGACGGCGACCTGATCGTTCAGCCAGGTCCGCAGGGCCAGGCCCGCCGCCTTGTCCTTGCGCTCGACCCGCGCCGCGCCGGTCTCCAGCTCCAGCAGGGTGATCGCCGAGATGAACAGGCTGGACCGGGCGACGCCGGCGGCCCAGCCTGCCAGGCCCGCGTCGGTCCCGCCGGCCTTGGCGTTGCGCAGTTCGAAGACGATGTCGGTGTCGAGCAGGTACATCAGCCGCGCCAGTTCACGGGGTTGTCCCAGGTCTCGTCCGACCGGGTCTCGGCGACGTCCAAAGCCACCGGCGCGGCCATGGCCAGCAGATCGACGATCGTCTCGCTCTGGCCAGACAGCTTGCGATAGGTCTCGATGCTCATCAGCACATGGGTGGTCTTGCCGCGGTCGGTGACGAACACCGGCTCGATCCGCGCCGCCCTCTTGGCCTGGCTGACATCCTGGTTGAAGTCACGACTCGAGATGACTTTCATGTGCCTACGTACCTACATTGACAAGGCTGTCTTGTAGGCACGTTACTACATTGTGTCGTTCGAGCAACAGGAAATTCGTCAGCAAAAACAATCTTCTCGCAGCCCGGCCAAAATCGCTTTTTCATCTTGCCTCGAAAACTCAACTCTGCGCGGCTTGAGTTCAACGGCGGGCAACGTCGAAGGGATTCAACAGGGGGGACACACGTGTCCGACATCATTTCAAGCCTCATCGCCACGGCGGGAGGCATCCTCGCGCCGCACGGCCCGGCCACCAAGGTCGTCGCGCACAGCTACACGCCGGGCGACTTCAGCATTCACTTCTTCCTGCAGCTGGCCGTCATCATCCTGGCCTGCCGCGTGGTCGGCTGGCTGGGCCAGAAGCTCCTCGCCCAGCCCCAGGTCGTGGGCGAGATGATCGCCGGCGTGGTGCTGGGCCCGTCGCTGCTGGGCCTGCTGTTTCCCGACTTCCAGCTGGCGCTGTTCCCCAAGGAAACCAAGAACGTGCTGTACGTCGGCGCCCAGCTGGGCGTGGGCCTCTACATGTTCATGGTCGGCACCAGCTTCCAGGCCGGCCACTTCAAGGCCAAGGCCAAGAGCGCCATGAGCGTGTCGTTCGCCGGCATCGCCGCGCCGTTCCTGATCGCCGCCCTGATCACGCCGTTCCTGCTGAAGGTCCCCGGCCTGTTCGCCCCGACCATCAGCCAGGGCAGCGCGACCCTGTTCATGGGCGCCTGCATCGCCCTGACCGCCTTCCCGATGCTGGCCCGGATCATCAATGAGCGCGGCCTGGCCAAGACTTCCCTCGGCACGCTGTCGCTGACGGCCGGCGCGTTCGACGACGCCGTCTCCTGGTGCGTGCTGGCCGTGGTGCTGGCGACCTTCGGCGGCGGTCCGGGCGTGGCCGTGCTGGCCATCGGCGGGGGCGTGGCCTGGGTGGCGTTCGTCACGATCCTGGGTCCGAAAATCCTGGCCCCGCTGGGCCGCATGGTCGAGCGCGAAGGCGAGATGAGCCACACGGTGCTGGCCCTGGTCCTGCTGGCCTTCTGTGTCTCGGCCTTCCTGATGGACGCCGTCGGCATCCACGCGATCTTCGGCGGCTTCATCCTCGGCGTGGTCATGCCGCGCGGCAAGCTGGTCGAGGAGCTCAAGCGCAAGGTCGAGCCGATCGCGGTCATCCTGCTGCTGCCGATGTTCTTCACCTATTCGGGCCTGAACACCCGGATGGACATGGTCAATTCGCCTTCCCTGCTGCTGATCGCCCTGGGCATCCTGGCTTGCTCGATCCTGGCCAAGTGGGGCGCCTGCTACGCCGCCGCCCGCCTGACCGGCGAGAACCACAGCACCGCCATGGGCATCGGCGCCCTGATGAACTCGCGCGGCCTGATGGAGCTGATCATCATCAACATCGGCCTGCAGAAGGGCATCATCGGCCCGACCCTGTTCTCGATGCTGGTGCTGATGGCCATCGTCACCACGGTCATGGCCAGCCCGCTGTTCGAGGTGGTCTACGGCAAGAAGGCCCGGGAATCCGGCGAGCTGGACGCCATCGACGGCGCGATCGCCAAGGCCGCCGCCTAAACCTTCAAAGTCGCCTCCCTAAGGCCCTCGCTCCCCTGCCGGAGCGAGGGCTTCTTTTTTGTTGGGATGACCGCTTCCGGCCAGTGGCGGGCATTCTGCCTGGTGTCCATTCCCGACTCTTCGGAGACGTTTCGAACGTCCTCTTGCGGCCTTACCGAGCAGGACGATCGGCAGGTCAGCGAGGGCGAGCGGGCTTGAGGTTGGCCGTCACCAGATCGTCATCTCGCGGTCTTCCACGCGCCATCAAAGTGTAGCGCGCCCGTCACCCCTGCGGCTTAAGCGCCTGTCTCTCACATCCGGGGGACAAGATGCTCAAGCCGATCATCATGCGTAGACTTTCGGCTGGCCTGATGGCCAGCGCCAGCTTCTCGGCGCCGCTGTTGGCCCATGCGCAGGAGAGCGCTACGGCGGTCGAGGAAGTCGTGGTGACCGGCCAGCGCGAGGCCCAGCGCGCCGCGATCGCGGTCAAGCGCGACGCCTTCACGGTTTCGGACGTGGTCTCCGCCGACGACATCGGCAAGCTGCCCGACCACAACACCGCCGCCGCCCTGCGCCGCATCCCCGGCATCTCGGTGATGGAAGACCAGGGCGAGCCGCGCTTCCCGGTCATTCGCGGCCTGCGCTCGACCTACAACCGCACCACGATCGACGGCACCCTGGTGGCCTCGGTCGATGAAAGCGGCCGCACCGTGCCGATGGACATTGTTCCCTCGGTGATGGCCGGCCGCCTGGAAGTCATCAAGACCGTCACCCCAGAGAACGACGGCAACGCCATCGGCGGGGTCATCAACGTCACCACCCGCAGCGCCTTTGACGCCGGCCGCCCGTTCTTCAACGGCATGGCCTCGTATGGCCACTACGAGCGCAGCGGCGACGTGCGCAACGACAAGCCGTCCTACCGCCTGGCCTTCGCGACGGGCCGCACGTTCGGCGCCGAGGACCAGTGGGGCGTGGTGATCGGCGCCTCGCAGGAGCAAATGGACTACGACATCCCGCAGGTCGAGTCGGCCGACCCGTCGGTGCGCGAATACACGGCCGCGGGCACTCCGGTGCTGTCCGGCGCGGCCAACGGCAACGGCATCCAGGTGCCGTCCCAGCTACGCCTCTTCTGGTACAACAACACCAAGCAGCGCAGCGGCGTGAACGGCAAGATCGAGTACCGGCCCAGCGATGACTTCCGCTGGGAGGCCTCGGGCCTGTTTTCCCGCATGGAGGACGACGAGGAGCGGATCGAGTACCGCATCGAGCCGATCGGAAACGTCGCCAGCCAGACCCAGACCAGCGGCGCCTTCGCCCGCGGCCGCGGCATCATCCAGTTGAACCAGCCGATCACCAAGCGCGAGATCGGCCTGGCGCGGACCAGCTTCGCCTGGCAGTTCGCCCCGCAATGGAAGGCCGACGGCGATCTGGTCTATTCGCAGGCCGGCCTGGAAGTGCCCAACGAGTCGGTGGAGTTCCGCACCGTCGACGCGGCCGGCGCCAACTACGCCTTCACCTACGACACCACCAACCCGCTGTTTCCTGTGTTCAAGCCGGTCAATGAGGCGGCTCTGCGCAATCCCGCCAACTACGTGCTGCAGCAGCACCGCATCGCCCTGACCAAGACCGACGAGAAGACCGGCCAGGCGCGCTTCAACCTCGCCTTCGACGATCAGGGCGGCGACCGCAACCTGAAGGCCAAGATCGGCGGCGTGCTGCGCTCCACCGAGCGCCAGTTCAACAGCACCCAGCTCAACTATCGCACCGGCGCGGGCTTCGCCTACACCCTGGCCGAGGTCGACGCTCCAGGCCCCAGCCAGTTGATCGCCGACCGCTACCTGCTGACCCCACGCATCGACGCGCAGGCGGCGATGGACTTCTTCCGCGCCAACCGCGCCCGGTTCACCGAAACCGTCGCCGCGCCGACCGGCGACTACAAGGTCACCGAAGACATCTACGCCGGCTACGCCCAGGCCAGCTACCGCCTCGGTGACCTGACCCTGCTGGGCGGCCTGCGCTACGAGAAGACCAAGGTGGAGTCAGACGCGGTCCGCAACACCGGCGGCGTCCTGACCCCGGTCTCGAACGACGGCGACTACGGCAACTGGCTGCCCAGCGCCCACCTGGAATGGAAGGCGACCGACAAGCTGATCGTCCGCGCCGCCTGGACCAACACCATCGGCCGGCCCGACTACGGCTCGCTGACCGCCAGCGAGAACCTGAACTTCGACGGCAGCCAACCGACCCTGTCGCGCGGCAACCCCGGGCTGAAGGCGCGGGAAAGCGAAGGCTTCGACCTGTCGGTCGAGTTCTATCCGACCGACGGCCTGATCTCGCTTGCGGTGTTCAGCAAGGACATCAAGAACGAGATCTTCACCCTGTCCTCGACCGAGAACCTCGACGTGGGCCGGGGCGTCGAGCCGGTGCTGGTGTCGACGCCGCGCAACGCGGAGACGGCGAAGATCAAGGGCCTGGAGTTCGCGGTCCAGCAGGCCTTCACCTTCCTGCCGTCGCCGTTCGACGGCTTCGGGTTCAACGGCAACGTGACCCTGCTGGACACCGAGTTCACGTTCCTGACCTCGACCGGCCCCCGGGTCACGGGCCTGTTCCAGCAGCCCGACATCACCACCAACGAGTCGATCTACTACCAGCGCGGGCCGCTGGAGGCCCGGGTGTCGCACAACTACATCGGCGGCCAGCTGGAGACGATCAACGACGCCAACGTCAACTCCGACCAGTACTGGAAGGGTCGCCACGTGTTCGACGCCAGCCTGTCCTGGCGCTTCGCCGACCATTTCACGGCGTTCGTCGAGGGGCAGAACCTGTCCAACACCGGCCGTCAGGAAGTAACTGGCCCCGGCCGCGCTTACCTGCAGGAATGGGCCAACTACGGCCGCACCTACTGGGTCGGCTTGGCGGTGAACTTCTAGCGCGCGTGACGGAGCAAGGCCGATGATCCTGCAACTCTTCGCGGCCCTGGCGCTGCAGGCGGCGGCCGTTCCGCCGGCCTCAGTCCCAGTCGACACGCCCATGCCCAAGGCCGAGACCCTCCGGCGCTACGACGGCGCCGCCAGCCAGGGCGCGGCGGTGGGGCCCAACGACGTCTATTCGGTCAGCAACTTCAAGCTGGTGCGCCTCGACAAGAAGACAGGCGAGAAGCGCGCGGAATGGACGGGCGAGAAGTCGCGCTTCCCGCACATCAACTCCTGCGCCGTGATCGCCAAGGACCTGGTCTGCGCCAGCTCCAACTACCCCGGCACGCCCCATGTCAGCACGGTCGAGATGTTCGATCCGATGACCCTGGCCCACCGACGCAGCGTCTCGCTGGGCCTGGGCGCCGGGTCGATCACCTGGGTCGACCGCCACGACGGCTTCTGGTGGGCGATGTTCGCCAATTACGACGGCAAGGGCGGCGAGCCCCCGCGCGACCATCGGCACACCACCCTGGTGAAGTTCGACGACCAGTGGCGGCGGCTGGAGGCCTGGGCCCTGCCGGCCACGGTGCTGGACCGCATCGCGCCGATGAGCGTTTCGGGCGGCGGCTGGGGACCGGACGGCAAGCTCTATCTGAGCGGCCACGACTTGCCGGAGCTATATGTCATGCAGCTGCCGATGGGCGGCGGCGTGCTCGACCATCTCGCGACCGTCGGCATGGAGGCCGAGGGCCAGGCCATCGACTGGGACGAGAGCCAGCCGGGCGTGCTGTACGGCATCACCCGCCAGACCCGCGAGATCCTGGTCATGCGCGTTCCGCTGTCGCGGTAGCGGCTTCGCACCGTCGATCCGACGCGTAGGCCGTGGAGCGACGGACGTCCGCAGCGACACATCCAGCGCGGCGTAGGAACATCGTCGTCTCCTTTCGTCTCGGCTGAAACCCCGCACCTCAGGCCGGCTCGAGCGAGCGGTCGAAACCGAAGCGGTTGATCTGGGCGATCAGGTCGCGGTGGCTGGGCAGGTCGTGGGTGGCGCGTTCGCCGAAGCTCTTGATCTTGGCGAACAGCTTGTCGGCCGCCGCCACGTCCGGGAACTCGCTGCGCCCCGGCGACAGGTCGGTTTTGAAGCCCATGCCGTACAGGATGTACTGGTAGTTGAAGAAGGCGAAGGTCTCGAGATCCAGGATGAAGTCGTAGCGGGTGGGCGGGCGCCAGCGCCACTGCTCCAGCAGGTCGACCAGCCGCTCGGGCATCGAGGCCGGGTCGGCGTTCTCCCGCCAGAACGGCTCGGTCCGTTGGCTCAGGCAGTAGTGCAGCTTCAGGAAGGTGATGATGTTGTCGTAGCGGGCGGTCATCAGTTCGTTGAAGCGGAAGGCCGGAGCGCTGATCGGGCCGTTGTGCGGGAACAGCTCGGCGATGATCGCCACCGCCGCCTCGATCAGCACCACGCCGGTCGATTCCAGCGGCTCCAGGAAGCCCGCCGACAGGCCCACGGCCACGCAGTTCTTGACCCACTGCTTCTGGCGATAGCCGGCCTCGAACGACAGTGTCCGGGGCGCGATCTCGACGCCCTCCCCCACATAGCCGCGCAGGATCGCGGCCGCCCGGTCGTCGTCGATGTGGTCGCTGGAATAGACGCAGCCGACGCCGCGCGCGCCGTTCAGGCCGATATCCCAGGTCCAGCCGGCCTCGTGGGCGGTGGCGATCGTGAAGCTCTGGATCGGCGCATCGGGGCGGTCGTAGGGGATCTTGCAGGCCAGGGCCCGGTCGGCGAACAGGATCGGCCGCGCCGACTTGAACGGGGCCTTCAGCGCCTTGCCGATCAGCTCGGCGTGGAAGCCGGTGCAGTCGATGTAGAGATCGGCGTCCAGCCGGCCGTGCTCCTGGCAGACGACATGGTCGATGGCCCCGGTAGTGTCCAGCTCGACGCCGGTCAGCAGGCCCTGCAGGTGGCGCACGCCCAGCTCGCGGGCCCGCTCGGCCAGCACCTGGGCCAGCTTGGCGGCGTCGAAGTGGTAGGCGTAGTTCAGGGGGCCGGAGAAGTTGCCCTCGTGCGGCCGCTTGGGCGCGCGCTGGGCGTCGGCCACCCGGGCCTGGATGGTCATGGCCTCGGCGAACGGCGCGCGCGTGGCCTCGTTCTGCAGCAGCCAATAGGGCGCCAGGCTCGTGCCGTCGGTCGAAAACGGGGCCTCGAACGGGTGGAAGTACTGGTGCCGCGCTCCGTCCTTGGGCGCCCAGGCCCAATCGTTGAAGCGGATGCCCTGCTTGAAGGTGGCCGAGGTCTCGCGGATGAACCGGGCCTCGTCGATGCCCAGGAACTGCAGGGTGGTGCGGATGGTCGGGAACGTGGCCTCGCCGACGCCGATGATGCCGACATCGGGCGATTCCAGCAGGGTGATCTCCAGGTGCGCCTGCTCGGTCACCCGCAGGGACTTGGCCAGATAGGCCGCGGTCAGCCACCCGGCCGTACCGCCCCCGACGATCAGGATTCTTCGTCTACGATCCATGCCGCCTTGATAGCGCCCTACGACTGACGTGGACAGGCGCATGTGCCTGTCCACGGCCGATGCTGGGATCTACCGCCCAGGCCGCGCGAAAGCCGCCACGCGCTCGTGGGTTTGGCGGACCACGTCGCCGCCGCTCGCCGCCGAACCCGTCCGGAACCCGCCCACATGGTTGGACAGGTCGGCGGCCTCGGCGCGCAGGGCATGGGCGGCCTCGGTCGACCGCTGAACCATGGCGCTGTTGCGCTGGGTGACTTGGTCGAGCTGGTTGACCGCGACATTGACCTGCCCGAGCGCCGAGGCCTGCTCGTTGGCCGAGGCGGCGATCTCGTCGACCAGGATGTCGATGGCGCCGACCTTCTCCACGATGCCGCGCAGGGCCGCGCCGGTCTTGCCGACCAGATCGACGCCCTCGCCCACCTGGCGGCTGGAGTCGACGATCAGGGTCTTGATCTCCTTGGCGGCGTCGGCCGAGCGCTGGGCGAGAGCCCGCACCTCCTGGGCCACGACCGCGAAGCCGCGCCCCGCGTCGCCCGCCCGGGCCGCCTCGACGCCGGCGTTCAGGGCCAGCAGATTGGTCTGGAAGGCGATCTCGTCGATCACGCCCAGGATCTGCGAGACCTTGGCCGAGGAGGCCTCGATCTGGGTCATGGCTTCGGCGGCGCGGGTCACCACCACGCCCGAGGCCTGGGCGTCGTCGGCGGCTTCCCGGACCTGGGCCGAGACGGCCTTCGCGCTCTTGGCGGTCTGCTCGACCGTGGCGGTCAGCTGCTCGACGGCCGCGGCGGTCTCCTGCAGGGTCGCGGCCTGCTGCTCGGTGCGCTCGGACATGTCGTCGGCGGCGCGGGCGATGTCGTCGGTGCCGGCCCGGATGCCCTGGGCGCCGCGCGACACCGCGTTCATGGCCTTGTCCAGCGCAGCGGCGGCGTTGTCGAAATCGGTCTTCAGGCGTTCGAACTCGGGCGACAGCGCGCCTTCGATGCGCACCGACAGGTCGCCCGCGGCCAGCCGCGACAGGGCCACGCCCAGGGCCGCGACGGCGGCGGCCTGCTGCTGCTCGGCGGCCTGACGCTCGGCCTCCAGGCGGTCGCGCTCTTCCAGCAGGACCGAGAAATAGGCCGAGACGGCCAGGTCCATGTCGAGGAACACGGCCTTGGCCACGGCCGAGACCTGTTCGGCCGAACCGGCGTCCGTCTTGCCGCCGCCGAACGGGCCGCGCCCAAAAAGGCCATTGGGGGAGGGCTTTCCCAGCACCGCGTGGATCAGCTTGTCCAGCACCAGGGCGTAGCCGCCGATCGACCAGCGCGGCTCCAGGCCGGCGCGGGCGTTGGACTGGCCGATCCGCTCGACCGCCTCCAGATAGTCGGCGCCCTGGTCGCCCGACAGCATCCGCCGCCAGTGCGCGACCTGCCGGGCCTGGGCGCCCTCGCCCCGTCCGTCCTTGATCAGGGCCCGCGTCTCGGCGAAGCCCCGCAGCTGTTCGTAGAAGCTGTCCAGCGCGCCGGGGATGGCCTCGTCCAGCGCCGGCTTGGCCGCCTGAAGCGCCGATCGCGACCGATGATCGAACCGCATGAAGCTCAGACGTTGGTCGAGCTGGTGTCTGGCGCTCATGCGGCGGGCCCCGAGTCGTTGATTTTTCTTAGGGCGATAGCGGTGACCGGAATTCATTAACCAAGCTTGAAGCGGGGCCTTGAACCGGCGAACGGGGTTTGCAAATAGGGCGAAACTTATATAAGAGTGAACTTATATAACTTCCAATCCTGGTCCGGAGGACATCCGATGACGTTTGACGCTCACCGTCTCGTCGGCGCCGTGCGGCGCAAGGTCGAAAGCCGCGAATGGCGGGGCAAGACCGCCCGCGTGGTCGTCGCCGACCGCACCTACCCCACCGACATCGACGACGTCTGGGACGCCCTGACCAACATCGAGCGCGTCCCGCGCTGGTTCATGCCGATCAGCGGCGAGTTGCGCCTGGGCGGCCGGTACCAGCTGCAGGGCAACGCGGGCGGGATCATCGAAGCGTGCGAGCCGCCCCGCCGCCTGGCCGTGACCTGGGAGTTCGCCGGCCAGACCAGCTGGGTGATCGTCGCCCTGACCGCAGAAGGCGAGGACGAGACCCGGCTGCAGCTCGAACACATCGCCCACGAAGACGCCCAGTTCCTGGGTTTCTGGGACCAGTTCGGCCCCGGTGCGGTCGGCGTCGGCTGGGACCTGTCGCTGTTGGGCCTGGCCGAGCACATCGAGACCGGCGGCCCAGCCAGGCCTGGGCCGAGGCCGCGATCGCCTTCGGCACGGACCCCGAGGCTGCGCGGGGCGCCGCAGACCGCACCACCGCCTTCTACACCGGCGGCGGCGAGGGCCAGGGCAAGCGCGACTGATGCACGCTTTCGACGTCCTCGGCGACCCGGTCCGCCGGCGCATCCTGGAGCTGCTGTCGGCGGGCGAACTGGCGTCGGGCGACATCGTCACGGTCGTCCAGCAGGAGTTCGCCATCAGCCAACCCGCTGTCTCCCAACACCTGAAGGTGCTTCGCGACAGCGGCTTCGCCACCGTGCGCGCCGATGCTCAGCGGCGGATCTACACGATGGACGCGGCGCCCCTGCAGGAGGTGGACGCCTGGCTGGAGCCGTTCCGCCGCTTCTGGGACCACAAGCTGGACGCCCTGGCGACGGAGATCGCGCGCGGGAAGAAGGAGCGGCGCTGAACCTGCTCCGCCGGACAAAAGCCGGGGCGCCGTCTTTCAACGGCGCCCCGCGCTCGCCCTGATGGGCGCTTGTCGTGGTCGATCGTCAGGTCAGGTTCAGGCGATCGGCGTTCATGACCTTGGTCCAGGCCTTCACGAAGTCCTTGCTGAACTTCTCCTGGGCGTCCGAGCTGGCATAGACCTCGGCGAGGGCCCGCAGTTCGGCGTGGGAGCCGAAGATCAGGTCGACGCGCGTGGCGGTCCAGCGGGACTCGCTGCTCTTGCGGTCATGGCCCGCGAAGGCGTTGACCGCCGTCGGGCTCCACGTCGTGCCCATGTTGAGCAGGTTCACGAAGAAGTCGTTCGTGAGCACGCCCGGGCGGTCGGTGAAGACGCCGGCCTTGGAGCCGCCGCTGTTGGCGCCCAGCACCCGCAGGCCGCCGACCAGCACCGTCAGCTCCGGTCCGGACAGGCGCAGCAGCTGCGCCCGGTCGACCAGCGCCTCCTCGGGGGCCATGAACTGCAGGCCCTCGCGGCGATAGTTGCGGAAGCCGTCGGACAGCGGCTCGAGCGGCGCGAACGAGTCGGCGTCGGTCTGTTCGGCCGAGGCGTCCATGCGCCCAGGGGTGAACGGAACCTCCACCGGCGTGCCCGCGTCCTTGGCGGCCTTCTCGACGGCCGCGGCGCCGCCCAGCACGATCAGGTCGGCCAGCGAGATTTTCTTGCCGCCGGCCGCCGCGCCGTTGAAGTCCTTCTGGATCCCCTCCAGCGCGCTCAGCACCTTGGCCAGGACGGGCGGGTCGTTGACCTCCCAGTCCTTCTGCGGCGCCAGGCGGATGCGCGCGCCGTTGGCGCCCCCGCGCTTGTCGGAACCGCGCCAGGTCGAGGCCGAGGCCCAGGCGGTCGAGACCAGTTCGGCCACCGAAAGGCCCGAGGCCAGGATCTTGCCCTTCAGGGCGGAGACGTCCTGTGTGTCGACCAGCGGGTGGTCCACGGCCGGGATCGGATCCTGCCAGATCAGGGTCTCCCGCGGCACCAGGGGGCCGAGATAGCGGCCGATCGGTCCCATGTCGCGGTGGGTGAGCTTGAACCAGGCGCGGGCGAAGGCGTCGGCGAACTGGTCGGGATGCTCGAGGAACCGGCGCGAGATCTTCTCGTATTCGGGGTCGAACCGCAGCGCCAGGTCAGAGGTCAGCATGGTCGGCACGCGCTTCTTGGCGCTGTCATAGGCGTCGGGAATGTCGGCCGGCGCGTTCTTGGCCTGCCACTGTTGGGCGCCGCCGGGGCTCTTGCTCAGCTCCCACTCGAACTTGAACAGGTTCTCGAAGAAGTGGTTGCTCCACCGGGTCGGGGTCTGGCTCCAGGTGACTTCCAGCCCGGACGTGATCGCGTCGGCGCCGACGCCCGTACCGTGCTTGCTGCGCCAGCCCAGGCCGTGGTCGTGGATCTCGCCGCCTTGGGGTTCCGGACCAACGAACGAGGGGTCGCCCGCGCCGTGGGTCTTGCCGAAGGTGTGGCCGCCGGCGATCAGGGCGACGGTCTCCTCGTCGTTCATGGCCATCCGGGCGAAGGTTTCGCGGATGTCGCGGGCCGAGGCCTTCGGGTCGGGATTGCCGTTCGGCCCTTCGGGATTGACGTAGATCAGCCCCATCTGCACCGCGCCCAGCGCCGGATGCAGCTGGCGCTCGCCGCTGTAGCGCTCGTCCCCGAGCCACGAGCCTTCAGGGCCCCAATACAGCTCTTCCGGCTCCCAGGTGTCGGCCCGGCCGCCGCCGAAGCCGAAGGTCTTGAAGCCCATCGACTCCAGGGCGACGTTGCCGACCAGCACGTAGAGATCGGCCCACGAGATCTTGCGGCCGTACTTCTGCTTGATCGGCCAGAGCAGCCGGCGCGCCTTGTCCAGGTTGGCGTTGTCGGGCCAGCTATTGAGCGGGGCGAAGCGCTGCTGCCCGCCGCCCGCGCCGCCGCGCCCGTCGCTGGTGCGATAGGTGCCGGCGCTGTGCCAGGCCAAACGGATGAACAGGCCGCCGTAGTGGCCGAAGTCGGCGGGCCACCAGTCCTGGGAGTCGGTCATCAGCGCGTGCAGGTCGGCGATCACGGCGTTCAGGTCGAGGGTCTTGAACTCCTCGGCGTAGTTGAACGCCTCGCCCATCGGATCGGAGCGCGGCGAATGCTGGTTGAGGCTTTCGAGACTGAGATTTTGCGGCCACCACTCGCGGTTGCCTCGGCCGCGGCCGTGTCCCACGGGGCACTGACCTTGAACGCCGCCCTCGACATTCCCATCCATCGCTTTTCCTCCGGTTGGCTTGTGGCCGGTCGACGCCGACGGCGCCAAGTCAACCGCGATCCACCGATAGGTAAAATTGATTGTTCCTATCATCGCGATAGGCGACGCCATTCAAAGCGGGACCTGGGCGAAGGCCAAAGTCAGCTCACGGCGCAATTGGGACTTGGAGCGCGGAAGAGCCCTACGCCGTCCAGAGATAGCGCCAGGTCTCCGAGATCGCTTGGTCGCCCCGCGTCAGCCGCAGCGAAAGCTCCATGTTCGCCGCCTTGGGCCGTACGCCGAACGCCACGCGGGCCGCGGCCTCGTCGGGATAGGGCGACAGGTCGCGCCAGACGATCTCGCCGCCCTCGGCCTGGAGGTCCATGGCCACCCCGTCCAGCCCCTCGGCCAGGGCCCCGCCCTGCAGGTCGACCGTGAACAGGCGCAGGCCGGCCTGGGCGTCGGCGCCGGTGCGGGTGCGGAACACCCGGGCGTCGGGACTGGCGAAGCGTTCCTGGCCCCAGTGCAGGCGATAGCGCAGGTCGACCTGGGTTCCGGCCTTCCACGGAGACTTGGGCCGCCAGAAGATGGCGATGTTGTCGTCGGTCTCCTTGGTGGTGGCCAGCTCGGCCAGGTGCACCGCGCCCTCGCCCCAGGCGTCCAGCGGCTCGACCCACAGGCTGGGCCGCAGGTCGTAGCGAGCCTGCAGATCCCCGAAGTCTTCCAACGTCCGGGCCCGCTGGACCAGGCCGAAGCCCTTGGGGTCCTTGTCCAGGAAGCTGCTGAGGCGATGGGCCTTGGGGTTCTGCAACGGCCGCCAGATGTGCTCGCCCTGCCCGTTCCAGATCGCCAGGCCGTCGCTGTCGTGCACGGCGGTGCGATAGTCCTGCAGCGACGACGGATCGGCGACGTTGAACAGGAACATGCTGCTCATGGCCGCCACGCCCGTCTTGGCCATGGTGGCGCGCGGGAAGATGCTGGCGGCGACGTCGAACGTCACGTCCTCGCCCGGCCGGATCGTGAAGCTGTAGGCGCCCGTGCAGCTGGGGCTGTCCATCAGGGCGTGGACGACCACCGCGTCGCCGTCGCCACCCTGACTATTGATTGGGGGCCGTTCCAGCCAGAAGCTGGTGAAGTCGGGGAATTCCTCGTTCGGCTCGCCGGCCCCGATCGCCAGGCCGCGCGCCGACAGGCCGTAGCGTTGCCCTCGGCCCAGGCTGCGGAAGTAGCTGGCGCCCTGGAACACCGCCACCTCGTCCATCTTGCCCGCTTCGTTCAGCGGCCACAGCAGGCGGAAGCCCGAGAAGCCGTTCCAGTCCTTGGCGACGTCGGCGTGCTCGCCCGGGATGTCGAACATCGCCGGGTCGAAAACGATCGGCCGCGCCAGGCCGGCGGCGACCTCGTAGATCGGCAGCGGACGCGGATACAGCCACGCTGGCGGGAAGAACTCGGCCCTGAACTCGGGCTGACGGTCCTTCCACAGGTCGGCTTCCGGGCGAAAGCGGATGCGGAAATACTCGTCGTAGGTCAGGCCCGTCATGGTCGGCGGCGCGGGCGGCTTGGCGAACGGCGCGGCAGCCAGGGCGCGGGCCTTGTCACGCAGAAGGTCGACGGAAAACGCATCGCTCACCGCGGCGTCGACAGCGGGGGTCTGGGCGGAAGCCAGGCGGGGCGCCAGGGCCAGGACAGCCGACAGCGAAAGCTGGCCGAGCGCGGCGCGGCGGTTGAGCAGACTGGAAAACATCCGGGCCTTGTAAAGCAACGCCCCCGTTGCACGCCATACAACGCAGCTTTAGCGACAAAGCTCCGCACCATTCGCCCCATTTGCAGGCTGGCCGGAGAAGGTCGCTGGCGCGATGCGGCGCACCCGCCTATTCCTAGCGCGGCAAGCGTTGCAACAAGCCTGGCCTTGGCACGTTTGGGCTTGGTCGAGCGTGTTGGTAAGGTTCGACGGCGGATTAGAGGGACCGACGAGACTTCATGGGCGCTCCGGCTGATTTCACCCTCAAGGAGACCGCCGGCCACACCACGGCCGTGCTCTCGGGGGACTGGACCGCGCGCGGCATGATCGACGCCGGCGAGCGCCTGGTCCACGCCATGGAGGGCTCCAAGGCCGTCGACCTGGACCTGCGCGACATCACCCGCTGCGACACGGCCGGCGCCTACGCCATCATCCGCGCCGCCGACGGCCGGATCAGCGCGGGCAGGATCCAGGCCGGCCCGCGAACCCTGCGCCTGTTGAAACTGGTCGACGACGCCATCCAGGTCGAACCCGAGGCCGCACCACCGCAGAAGGGCTTCACGGCCCTGCTGGAGCGCATCGGGCGCGGCGTCTATGGCCTGGGCGACGACCTCTACGGCACCCTGGCCTTCCTGGGTCACCTCCTGGTCGCCATCGGCCGCTGCATCGCCAAGCCCAGCCGCATCCGCTGGGCGCCGGTCGTGGCCCTGGCCGAGCGCGCGGGCCTGGACGCCATCCCGATCGTCGCGGTCACCACCTTCTTCATCGGCGCGGTCGTGGCCCTGCTGGGCGCCAACCTGCTGACCCAGTTCGGCGCCCAGGTGTTCGCCGTCGAGCTGATCGGCATCTCGGTGCTGCGCGAGTTCAACATCCTGATCACCGCCATCCTGCTGGCCGGCCGCTCGGCCTCCAGCTTCGCGGCCGAGATCGGCTCGATGAAGATGAACCAGGAAATCGACGCCATGCAGGTGATGGGGGTCGATCCCTACGAGGCGCTGGTCCTGCCGCGCTTCGCCGCCCTGCTGCTGACCATTCCGCTGCTGACCTTCGTGGCCACCCTGGCGGGCCTGGCCGGCGGCATGCTGGTCACCTGGACGGTGCTGGACCTGTCTCCGACCTTCTTCCTGCAGCGCATGCAGGACTCGGTGGGCGTCCAACACTACTGGA
This sequence comes from Caulobacter sp. P1_D6, assembly GCF_056406095.1. Lineage (NCBI taxonomy): Bacteria > Pseudomonadati > Pseudomonadota > Alphaproteobacteria > Caulobacterales > Caulobacteraceae > Caulobacter > Caulobacter sp. P1_D6. The sequence goes on from NZ_JBFUAW010000060.1 coordinate 20,207, forward strand.
TCGGCCTGTCCAAGGCGCCGGTGATGGCCATGGTCATCGCCGCGATCGGCTGCCGCCAGGGCATGGAGGTCGGCAACGACGTCGAGTCGCTGGGCCGCCGGGTGACCGCCGCCGTGGTCCACGCCATCTTCGCGATCATCGCCATCGATGCGGTGTTCGCCCTGATCTACATGGAACTGAACGTATGAGCCCGGCCCAGCCCCCCAAAGGCAGGTCCAAGGATTTGGCCGCGCCCCCGCCTCCGGCCGAGGACGAAGCCCCGTCGMCGGCCGAGGCGCCGCCGATCCGGGTCACGGGCCTGGTCTCGCGGTTCGGCGACAACGTCATCCACGACGGCCTGGACCTGACCGCCGAGCGCGGCGAGGTGCTGGGCGTGGTCGGCGGCTCCGGCGCCGGCAAGTCGGTGCTGCTCAACACCATCATCGGCCTGAAGGTCCCCGACGGCGGCAGCGTCAAGCTGTTCGGCCAGGACATGGCCGACGCCTCGCGCAAGCGCTGGAACATCATCGAGCGCCGCTGGGGCGTGCTGTTCCAGCAGGGCGCGCTGTTCTCGAACCTGACCGTGCGCGAGAACGTCGCCGCGCCGCTGCACGAGCACACCCGCCTGCCCAAGGGCGAGATCGAGCACTTGGCCGACCTGAAGATCGCCCTGGTGGGCCTTCCCGCCCGGGCCGGCAACCTCAAGCCCGCCGAGCTGTCGGGCGGCATGCGCAAGCGCGCCGGCCTGGCCCGCGCCCTGGCCATGGACCCCGAACTGTTGTTCCTGGACGAGCCCACGGCGGGCCTGGACCCGATCAGCGCCGCGGCCTTCGACACCCTGATCAAGGACCTGTCCGACAGCCTGGACCTGACCGTGTTCATGATCACCCACGACCTGGACACCCTCTACGAGATCACCGACCGCATCGCGGTCATCGCCGACAAGAAGGTCGTCGCCACCGGCTCGGTCCAGGAGCTGGAGCAGAACGACCACCCCTGGATCCAAGAATACTTCATGGGACCGCGCGGCCGCGCGGCCGCCGGCMAGGCGACGCCGCCCCAGACGACACCGAGGACGAGCTGATGGAAAGAAACGCCAACTACGCCTTGGTGGGCGCGGCCACCCTGATCCTGTTCATGGGGCTGCTGATCTTCGCCGTCTGGCTGGCCAAGCTGAGCTTCAACCAGGAATACGACCTGTACGACGTGCTGTTCGTCGGGCCCGTGCGCGGCCTGTCCGACGGCGGCGAGGTGCACTTCAACGGCATCAAGGTCGGCGAGGTCACCAAGATCGCGCTCGACAAGTCCGACCCCAACCGCGTCATCGCCCGCGTGCGGGTCACCTCGGACGTGCCGATCAAGACCGACAGCTTCGCCACGCTGGAGCCCCAGGGCATCACCGGCGTGAACTACGTGCAGATCGCCGCCGGCACACCCGCCAAGCCGCTGCTGAAGAGCACGGTCAAGAGCGGCGAGGTGCCGGTGATCCGCAGCCAGCGCAGCGCCCTGTCCGACCTGCTGGAAGGCGGCGGCACGGTGCTGACGCGCACCATCGAGGCCCTGGACCGCATCAACCGCGTGCTGTCGGACGACAACGTCAAGACCTTCAGCGCCTCGCTCAGCGACATCCAGTCGGTCACCGCCGAGCTGCGCGAGCGCAAGGCGATCATCGCCGACGCCCAGAAGGCCCTGCAGAGCATCGAGGCCACCTCGACCCGGATCGGCGAACTGTCGGACTCGGTCAACGGCCTGGCCAACGGCGACGCCAAGCGCACGCTGAAGAACCTGGGCGACGCCGCCGACGAGCTGAAGGCCACGGCCAAGGACGTGCGCGGCATGGTCGGCAAGCTGGAAGGCCCGACCAATGATTTCGCCACCACCGGCCTGCCGCAGCTGTCGTCGGCGGTCGTCACCCTGCAGTCGGCCGCCGAGTCCCTGGACCGGCTGGTCAGCGAAGTCGAACAGAACCCGCGCGCCCTGGTCGGCAAAGCGCCGGCCAAGGAACTGGAGGTCAAGCCGTGAGCCCCCTGAACACCACCCTGCGGTCGCTGACGATCGCCGTCACGGCCGTGGCCCTCACCGGCTGCATCAGCCTGTTCCCAAAGACCAAGCCCGCCGGCCTCTATCGGTTCGGCCATGTCGCGGCCGAGAGCTCCAGGCCGGCGACCGAGAAGAGCTTCGGGGTCTTCAAGACCCCGACGGTCTTCACCCGCGCCGCGATGAGCGACCGCCTGCTGTCGGTGACCGACGGCGAGGCCGCCTACATCTCCGACGCCCGCTGGGTCTCGCCGGCCATCGTGCTGTTCGACGAGGCCGTGGCCCGCGCCTTCGAGGGCGAGAACAGCCGCGCCCGCCTGGTCACCCGCGGCGAGGCCGTCAAGGCGTCCATGGCCCTGCGCCTGGAGGTCCGCTCGTTCGAGACCGACTATGTCGACGGACCCAAGGCCGCGCCCGAGGTGCTGGTCGAGATCCGCGCCGTGATGACCCGCAGCAGCGACCGCGCCCTGCTGGGCGACCAGGTGTTCGTGGCTCGGGTCAAGGCCGCCGACAATCGCCTGAGCGCCATCGTGCCGGCCTACGACCAGGCCGTGGGCCAGGTGCTGTCGGAGATCGTCACCTGGGTCGGCGACGCGGGCGCCAAGCTGCCGCCGGGCTGAGCCGGCTTCGGATCAGGACTCCGGATCAGGTTCGGGCTTGTCGGCCGTGATCCTGAGCGCGGGCTCCGGCGCCGTCCCCGGATCGCGCCGGAAGCGCACCAGGATCTCCACGCTGTCGGGCCGCTTGGCCAGGGCGTCGCGGACCATGGCCAGCACGGTGTCGGGCGAGACGTGCAGGTCGACGACCTGCCCGGACTCTTCATAGATCAGATGGGAATGCGGTTCGGGCTCGGTGTCGAACACCAGTTCCGTCGTCGTGGTGGGCAGCCGGCCGACCAGCCCATGGTCGGCGAGCAGCTCCAGCTGGCGCGCCAGCTCGCCCGAGGTCATCGCCAGGCCGGCCTCGGCGACCATGTCGGCCACTTCCGCCAGCGTCACATGCACCTCCGGCGAGGCGCGCAGCAGCGCCAGCAGACGCGGCAAGGCGCCGTGCCCAGGCAGGCCGGCGCGACGCAGCTCCTCCCGCAACACGGCTTCCACCGTATGTGGCATCCAGGCGTCCTCCCAAGGCGCCGAAGATGATCGCGGTCATGCGCCGCCGCGATCTTGTCCCCGCGCCAGAAGACTGGACACGACGGCGTCCAGAGGACCGTTCGCCGAACCCGGGCCACGGACCTGACTCATAATTCGCCCATCATCGTGATAAAAAGAAGCACCAAATCTCAATCGACCCTATAGGCTCAGCCTATGAATCTTCGAGACCTCAGCTACCTCCTGGCCGTGGCCGAGCATGAGCATTTCGGGCGCGCCGCCCGGGCCTGCGGCGTCAGCCAGCCGACCCTGTCGGTGCAGATCCGCAAGTTGGAAGACCTGATGGGCGTGGCGCTGTTCGAGCGCAGCAGCAAGACCGCCGCCCCGACCGCCGCCTGCCTGCAGCTGATCGGCCACGCCCGCACCGCCGTGACCGCCGCCGAAGCCATCCTGGCCACCGCCCGCAACCTGCGCGACCCGCTGTCGGGGCGCTTCCGGCTGGGCATCATCCCGACCCTGGCCCCCTACCTGCTGCCGCTGGTCTTCGCGCCGCTGCGCGAGGCGCTGCCAGCGCTGGAGCTGGAGCCGTGGGAGGACCAGACCTCGGCCTTGCTGGAGCGGCTGCGCGCCCACGAGCTGGACGCCGCCCTGCTGGCCACCGACGAGGACGGGCCCGACCTGATCAGCCTGCCGCTGTTCGCCGAGCCGTTCCTGGCCGCCCTGCCCCCCGAGCATCCGCTGGCGGGGCGTTCGGTGATCCTGGAGACCGACCTGGCGCGCGACATCCTGGTGCTGGCCGACGGCCACTGCCTGCGCGACCAGACGGTGGAGGCCTGCGGCGGCGACGCGGCCCTGGGCGGCCCCTTGCGGGCGGCCAGCCTGCCGACCCTGCTCAACATGGTGGCGGCCGGCTACGGGACGACGCTGATCCCCGGACTGGCGGCCGGAGCGGCCCAGGACGCCGGCATCGTGCTGCGGCCCCTGTCCACCCGCGCCGGACGAACCGTCCGCATCGTCTGGCGCACCCATTACCCCCGTCGGCAGGCGGTGGAGGCGGTGGGGGAAGTCATCGCCGACCGCCTGCGCGGCTTCGCCGAGGGCGCGGCGGCGGGGGCGGTTTAGGGCGGCGATTGATGGCCGCTCTCGGCGCAAGCGCCAGATTCCGTTTCCGACCCTAGTCGGACTCACGGGAGCCGACCGTTCCGAGCGTGCCTTGGCCGCTAGTCAGGTCCAGTTAGTACGTGAAGGCCGTTCGCTCTCACGAGTTTGGCTAGCGCCGCGCTATCTTCCTCGCTTTGTAAGAAAAACCAGTGAGTCAGGTCCCAATTGAATACAAATCGGGCCTTCAGTCCGTGAAAATATAGCTCGTCAGCAGTTTTATCGCGCAAACCGCGCTTGACGATATTTCTATACCTGGATGAGGTCGGATTAAGCGCGCGAAGCTTGTAAGGCGGATATAGGCGCGAGACACCGGAGATAGCCAGCGTGTCCAGCAAGCGAACAAAGTTCTTCTCGATCTTTAGGTATCGCGGGAGGTGGGCTGTCTTCTTTGCGTCGTCATATGAAACGAATGGCGTCGCGCTGTACTCCTCCGAGGACAGGGCGTGATCAAACGCGGACACTGACATTGGGAGCAAGCCACGAGCTGCAGCCTCGTCAGCGAAACTGTCTTCAAATCTAAAAAAGGCTTTCATCGCCCGATCATGGTTCGCTTGGTTGGCGACCGCAATCCACCCTTAGCTGACCTTCGGCATGTCCGCTTTCCGGAATGACGCCCAACGTCTGGTTTCGGGCGTGGGGCTCATTTCCGCACCCGACCCTAGTCGGACGTTGCGACCGCCGCTGGCTGTAAGTAGCCTGCCTGTGTGCGGGGATGATATGCCTGACCTACTCTTTGAGATCTGGAGCGACGCCGACGAGGGGATAAGCCAACTGATCATGGTCCACCCGCAAGGCGACAAGATCAGGATCGCAACGACACCCAACGCCGTCCGGGTCCATAGCTTCACTGCTCAGTCCGACTTCGAAGCCTTTAGGCAGAAAAATGCTTGGCACGGATTTGACCCGTGGGAGGGCGGCGGGATTTCAGAAGAGCATTTCTTCAGTGAACAAGAGGCTGCCGAGCAGCGCGAGTATCTGGCAAAGCGAACCGTCTCCTAACCACCTCTTGGAGATCCTGGGAAAGTCGGCTTGTGGGGATATGCTAGATTATGACCGAACTGACCGACCAGGAGCTTAAAGCGATCAATCTGATTATCACCGGGCTCGAACCTTCTCAGCGAGATCAGATGATAGCTGATTTAGCTGTCGCCCAAATCGAGGTGTTGATTGCAGACCGGTCGATGCTGCGATTTCATCTGCCAGGTCATGTTCCATCGAACCCCAGGCAAGCCCCGTTGGGCCAGGTCTGCGGCCAAGGCGGCGAACTACTTGATTTCATCCTTTACGAAGACGGCGATGGTCGCCTTTTCGAGATCGAGCGGCAGTGGCCCTGTTGATCGCCGTGGCCGTGATCGGGCCACGCTAGGCAGCCCTGGAAGTCTGCTCATAGACGCTACGCCATCGTCTGAAACCCACCCCTAGCTGACGCTCGGAAGGTCTGGTGGTTGGCGTTCAGGCCGAAAGTCCGGCTTCGGCGCCGGGGCCGGTTTACGCTTCCCAACCCATGGCGGAGTTCAGTCGGATAGAGACGCGTAGAAGCCTTCCCATCCTTCAGGCCCGGGATTTTCGCTAGCGTATCGCGTTTTCGAGACGGGATTCTTCGAGCGGAACCATCCGCCGAACTGCATCCCATAGTCCTCGCCGGCGCCCATGCGCCACCCGATCGAACCGGCAGGAATGTCTGGATGTGCTTTCCACGAAGGGGTCATTCGAAAAGGTTATGGCGCCACGGAAGGTCCGCGCACCACCCGCAGCCGACGGTCGAAAGGTCCGCTCCCCGCCGCTCGCCTACAGCGCCGACAGCGGCTCCGCCACCGCCCCGTAACCCGCATCGGGCTGGATCCGCAGCGACGGCCCGTCGACCCAGGGCTCGACGGTGACCAACGGCCGCGCCCGGGCCGTCTCGATCGCCGCCGCCGCATCGGCGCTTTCCGCCAGCAGTTGCAGGTTCATGCGCGTGGGGAAGATCACCTTGCGCTGGCCCGAGGCCGCCAGTTCCAGGGCCTCGGCCGGCGCGATCCATTCGGCGTCGACGGCCTCGTGGCCGTCGCAGACAGCCAACTGAGCCAGGGGCGCGTGGGCGACGTAGAACCAGGTGTCGAAGCGCTTGGCCATCAGCGGCGGGGTGATCCAGCGGGCGAAGATGGTCAGGGCCGCCAGATCCAGCTTCAGGCCCAGGTCGCGGACCACGTCGAGGAACGGCATGCGGTCCTCGGCCACCGCCGCCCGCACGTCGATCGCCGCCTCGCCGACATAGATTTCGCCCGCCGCGTCCCGGGCCAGCAGCACGCCGGCCTCCTCGTAGGCCTCGCGGATGGCGGCGATGCGCAGCGGCGCGCCGTCTGCCTCGACGCTCTCCCAGCCCATGGCGTGGTCGGCCCAGGCCGGATCGTGGTCGCCGGCGTGGCTCTTGCCGCCCGGAAAGACCAGGGCGCCGGCCGCGAAGTCGATCTGGTGATGGCGCTTGACCATCAGCACCTCGAAGGCCGGCCCGGGGGCTGGCAAGTCCCGCAGCATCAAGATCGTGGCGGCGGGGCGGATCGGATCTTCGGCGCGCTCTGACATCGCACGAGGTTGGCGCAGAAGCCGCGCCTTGCCCAGACGGTTTCGAACGAGCGTTTAGCCGGCCGCCGCGGTCTTGGCTCGTTCGCCCAGCTGATCGGCGCGGTCCAGCAGATAGTCGGCGTCGTCGCGCGAGACCGCCGGCGACGAGGTCAGGAAGCGCTGGATCATGTGCTCCTGGAACCGCTCGCGGTCGCCGGGGCGACCGTCGTAGTCCAGGGCGTGGAAGGCGTCGACGCCGGCGCGGAAGGCCGGGAACAGGCGCGGCGGCAGACCCGCCCGCTCGCAGATCGCCTTCAGGCCCAGGGCCCCCGCGTCATGGATCATCAGCCAGGTGCGATGGTGCGGCACGCCCGACAGCTCGGACACGCCCCACTCGAAGAAGTTCATGTGGCCGTGGGCCAGGGCCCGCAGCAGCAGGGACGGCGACAGGCGCTCCACGCTGTGCAGGTGAGCCGCGAAGGCCTTGGCGTCGGTGGCGCGGCCAGCCTGGTCGACCAGGTCGATCGTCGCCCGCTCCTTGGTGTCGAGGATCAGCTCCAGGGTGCGCTCGGCCGACAGCGGGTGCGTGGCCAGGATGTGGTCGCGCAACTGGTCGCCGACCATGTCGATCAGGCGCTCGGTCACCGACAGCGGCAGGGTCGAGCGGTAGGCGACCGCGGTCAGCACCTTCTCGGACTTGGCGAAGCGCTCCAGGGTCCGCTGCAGGGCGCTTTCGGACATACGGGCGTTGTCGTTGGCGCAGAGGGCGGTGACCACGTCCTCGCCCCCCTGCTCGACCAGCAGGGCCGCCACCTTGCGCGACAGCTTGGGACGTTTTGCCACGGCCATCTGGCGCACGGGACCGCCCAGGCGGACGATCTCGGCCAGGTCGGCGTCGCTGAACGCCGGCGAGAAGGTGATCACCGGCAGCGACACGCTCTCGACGTCGCGGGCCAGGCGGTTGGCGACGTCGGCGGGCAGGCTGGGCGAATTGCGCAGGGTCACGGCCATGGCGCGGCGGACCAGTTCGGCGGCGTCGGCGGCCATCACCCGCAGGATCTCGCCGGCCAGCACGCGCTGCTCGTCGTCCAGTTCGGCGCGGTCGATCGTGCGGCAAAGCTTGTGGGCGGCCAGGGCGCGCTCGTCGGGCGTCGCGCCCTTCACCAGCATGCGGATGTCGTGTTCGGTCAGGGCGGCGCGGGTGGTGGCCATCGATCTCCCCCAGTCCCCACGGAGCGGCGAGGAATCGGATCATCCCCGGTTATGCTTAACGATTGTTTGCCCTCAAAGCTGTGGGGATTAACGATAAGCCGTAACTCGGCGCAAACCGTGATCCCCTAGGGTCTGGGCTCACCAGCCGAGGAATCAGTCCTTGTTCGCCGAGCGCCGACAAAACACCCCCGCGGACGGCGGCGCCGACGCCCGTCTGGCGCTCGACGCCCAGACCGCGCTGCTGCCCTACGCGCTGGCCGTGTTCGCCGTCAGCCTGCCGATCTACGTCTGGGCCTGCTCGTTCGCGCGGAACGCCGGCTGGATGGCGATCAGCTTCGCGGTGTTCGCGATCAACTGGGGCGTCTTCTACGGCGTGGTCGCCTGGCTGCGCAGCCCGGCGGCCCAGGACCTGACCCGGCGCGCGCGGGTGCACGTGATGGCCGGCCTGCTGTGGGCGGTGGGCGTCTGCCAGATGGCCGTCTTCGCCGACGGGGCGGGCGGCGTGCGCGAGACCTTGCTGCTGCTGTCGGCCGGCGCGGCCGTGGTCTGCATCTTCTTCGCCGCCCCCTGCCTGCTGGCCCTGCTGCTGACCGCCCCGGTCGCCGCGGTCGGGCCGCTGTACCTGCTGTTCTCGCAGCCGCAGAGCGAGCGCGCCGGCGGCATGGCCTTCGGCGCGATCTCGCTGGCCATGGCCCTGTCGCTTATCCTCAACCGCATGCTGCGCCGCCAGCACGCCCTGGCTTTGGCGCACGAGGCGCTGCTGGAGGAACGGCTGACCGTGCTGGAGTCGGCCGAGCGCGCCGCCCGCTCCAAGTCCGACATCGTCGCCACCCTCAGCCACGAGATCCGCAACGGCCTGACCGGCGTGACCCACGTGCTGGCCGCCGCCGCCGGCAAGGGCGGCCGCGCCGCGCCGTCGCGCGAGCAGTTGAACGCCGCCCTCGACGCCGCCCAGGACCTGGTCGCCGTGCTGAACGCCACCCTGGACTCCGAGACCGCCGAAAGCGGCCGCCTGGCCGTCGAGAGCGTGGCCTTCGAGCCCGTCCGCCTGATCCGCGACCTGGTGCTGCTGGACCGTCCGCACGCCGTGGCCAAGGGCCTGGAGCTGGTCGTCCATGTCGAGCCCGACCTCGAGCGCCGCCAGCTGGGCGCGGCGGTCGGCGACGCCCTGCGCACCCGCCAGATCATCGCCAACATCGTCGGCAACGCCGTCAAGTACACCGTGCGCGGCCGGATCGAGGTTCGCGTCGAGCGGCGCGACAACCTGATCGCCATCGAGGTGGCCGACACCGGTCCGGGTCTGTCGCGCGAAGAGATGGAGCAGGCCTTCCAGGCGTTCCAGCGCGTCGAGCGCACCGGGGCCGGCGTCAACGGCGCGGGCCTGGGCCTGTCCTTGTCGCGCCAGTTGGCCCGGCTGATGGGCGGCGCGTTGGAGGCGACCAGCGCCGTCGGCGTCGGCAGCTGCTTCACCCTCACCCTGCCCTTCGACGAGAACGCCATCTGCGCGATCGAGCCCGCCGACGGCGAGACGCAGCAGCCGGTCGAGGCCGCCGGCGCCCCGCCGCGCAACCTGCGGATCCTGATCGCCGAAGACGACGCCCTCAACGCGGCCATGCTGCGCGCCATCCTCGAGCAGTTGGGCCACCAGGTGGTCCACGCCCAGAACGGCCGCCGCGCCTTGGACCTGGCCCGGATCTGCGACTTCGACCTGGTGATGCTGGACGGCCGCATGCCGATCCTGGACGGTCCGCAGACCGCCGCGGCCCTGCGCGCCCTGGACGGCGGCAACCGCGACGTGGCCATCGTGGCGGTGATCGGCGGCGACGCCGACGAGGCCCGCGAGTGCCTGGACGCCGGCGCCGACACCGTGCTGCGCAAGCCGGTCAGCGTCGCCGCCGTGGCCCGCGCCGTGGCCGACGCGGCGGCGCTGGACCGCAAAAGCGCCAACGGCCAGGCCGCCGTCGCCTGACCGCTCTCCCCTAAACCGCTTCCCAACAGACGTTTAAGTCGTCCACACTCCGCTCAACGATAAGAAGCGGGAGGACGGGATGCTGCGCGATCTGCGGGTCATCGAGCTGGCCACCTATATAGCCGCCCCGGGCGCGGCCGGGATCATGGCCGACTGGGGCGCCGACGTGATCAAGATCGAGTCGCCCGACGGCGATCCGATGCGGGGTTTCTTCGACACCCTGGGCTCGGACCAGGCCGCCAATCCGATCTTCGAGCTCGACAACCGCGGCAAGCGCTCGGTCGTGCTGGACATCCGCACCCCGGCCGGCCGCGACGCCGCCAAGGCCCTGGTCAAGGACGCCGACATCTTCCTGACCAATGTCCGCCCCGCCGGCCTGGCGCGGGCGGGCCTGGACTACGAGAACCTCAAGGCGGTCAACCCGCGCCTGATCTACTGCAGCCTGACCGGCTATGGCCTGGAGGGTCCCGACGCCGACCGGCCGGGCATGGACGTGGCGGCCTTCTGGTCGCGGGCCGGGGTGGGCGCGATCACCGGGCCCAAAGGCGCCGAGCCCTTCCCGCTGCGCACCGGCATGGGCGACCACGTGACGTCGCTGGCGACGGTGTCCGCCATCCTGGCGGCCGTCCACGAACGCCATCGCACGGGCGTCGGCCGGCTGGTCGAGACCTCGCTGCTGCGCACCGGCCTCTATGCGATCGGCTCGGACATGGCCATCCAGCTGCGGTTCGGCAAGCTGGCCTCGACCCGGCCCCGGCGCGAGGCGGTGCAGCCCCTGGCCAACTTCTTCCAGACCCGAGACGGTCGCTGGCTCTGCCTGCTGGCCCGTCAGGGTTCGACCGACTGGGCGCGGATCGCGGCGGCGGCCGGCCGGCCCGAACTGACCGAGGACCCGCGCTTCACCAGCGCCCGCCTGAGGCGCGAGCACGGCGCCGCCCTGGTCGACATCCTGGACGAGGCTTTCGGGGCCATGGACTACGCGGAGGCGGCCACGGCGCTGGACGCCGGCGACCTGACCTGGGCGCCCTGGCAGACGCCGCGCGACCTGGTGACCGACCCGCAAGCGGCGGCCGCGGGATGCTTCGTGGAGACGCCGGACGGCAAGGGCGGGACCTTCCCCGCTCCGGCGGGTCCGGCGCGGTTCCCCGGCGCGGAAGACGGCCCCAGGGGCCCGGCGCCGGGACTGGGCGAGCATACGGCGTCGGTGTTGGCGGAGATCGGCTGGTCGGAGGACGAGATCGCGGCGGTGACGGGAGGCTAGGCCCCTACCGCTTGCTCTTGCCGCCGTCGCTGGCGTCGGACAGCACGCGGAGCATTTCCGACGAGAACATCGAGCTGGTCATCCGCGAAGCCGACGAGCCCCCGCTGGAACGGAGGTTCGAGGCCAGGCTGAAGCCGTCGTCGGCGTCCTGCGAGCCGCGCAGGATCAGGCTGACCAGCGCTTCCTGCTGCTGGATGCGCTCCAGCCGGCGGCCGGTGGCGTACTGGACGAAGCCCTGGTCGGTGTCCGGCGAGGAGGTCGTGGGCGTGGAAGGAACCTCGCCGCCGCCGCCCGTACGCGTCAGGTTGGCGTAGACCTCGCTGACCGTGGCCGGGCGCCCTTCACGGTAGAAGATCGAGCGGTTGGCCGCCGCCGCATCGGGGAACATGGCCGCCGCGCTGGCTCCGGGCGAATTGCCGGCCGCTTCGATCAGTCGCGCCGAGCCCGCGGGACCCAGAAAGTGGGCGGCGTACAGTTCGCCGGACGTGGGCGAACGCCCCACCCGGCCGCGCAGATAGGAGGCGTGGTCGCTGGCCAGTTCGCCGGCCATCAGCGAGGCGGCGTGCGGATCCAGCTTCAGGCCCAGCACGGTCTTGCGGGCCTCGTCGCCCGCCACCCGATACTTGCCGTCCGAACCCTGCTGGATCAGGTCGGCGTAGCGGGCGTAGCCGTACTTGGCGCCGTGCTTCTTCAGCGTCGACAGCCAGGTCTGGTCCACGAACTGGAACAGGCCCGAGGCCGACGACGTCCGCGCCTTGGCGGCGGGGTTGTAGCCGCTCTCGCGCTTGGCCGTGCCCATCAGGAACGTGAAATCCACGCCCGTCGCGCTGGACGCGCGCTGGATCGCCGACTCGACGACACTGCGGATGGAGGTGACATTCGCCATGCCCGAAGATGTGAACGCGCATGGTTAATCGCGCCTTAACCAAGCCCGACCACTCGGCAGAATTTGCCTGTGGCGGGTTGCCACAGTTACGCGTGTAAAAATTCTACGTCCGTAATATTTACAAACGTAATTCTACATGACAGGCTTCCTTCATCGACCCCGGTTTCATCAGGCGGTCGATGCTGAAGGAGGTTGTCATGGTCGCGTACGAAGGCACGGTCGGTTCCTACATCCCCGGTTTGGACAGCCCGCGGCGCAAGCCGTCCAAGGCGCTGGTCGCGGCGCTGGTGGTCGTCTCGGCCGCCCATGCGGGCGTGTTCGCCTACTTGGCCTACCAGAAGTTCATCCCGCCGATCACGCAGGACTATCCCGCACCGCCGACGACCCTGCTCGAAACCTGGAAGGAGCCGCCTCCGCCCCCGCCGCCCGAGCCGGAATTGGACAAGCCCAAGCCCGTTCAGTCCAACCCGGTCATTCCGCGTGAGCCCGTGCCGACCAACCAGACCGAGGTCACGCCCCTGGTCGTGCCCAAGGTCGAGCCGACCGAGAACAAGGGTACGGGGCCGCTGATCTTCGCGGAAAAGGCCTCTGACGGCGACCCGCCTGTGCAAACCCAGCCCAGGGTCGTCACCCGCCCCAACTGGCTGAAGAAGCCGGGCGCGTCGGAGTTCAGCCGCTTCTATCCGGAAAGCGCCATGCGGCGCGGCGTCGGCGGCATGGCGACCCTGAACTGCACGGTAGCGGCCAACGGCACGATCCAGGCCTGCAGCGTGCTGGACGAGACGCCCGCCGAGGAGGGCTTCGGCAAGGCCGCGATCAAGCTGTCACGGTTCTTCAAGATGAGCCCGCAGTTGGAGAACGGCCAGGCCGTCGACGGCGCCAGCGTCCGCATCCCGATCCGCTTCAACGCGGCCGAAGGCTAGGAGACGCGTAAGCCGGCCGGGCGTGCATGACCGGCCGGCGATGTCTCTTCGGTCACGGGGGAGCCCCGGACGCCGCGCGCCTTCCAGCGCGGCGTCCGGGGTTTTGTGTTTGGGGGCCGCGGCCGGGGACATGCTCTCACGGCAGAGTGTCGGACAAGGTTGCAAGGTGCTCAGGGTGAGTGCGTGTCCCCACCTTGATCCGCTGAGTTTGGGACGAGCGTCTTCGGGATGAGCTTCCGGCGCGGTGGACGACGTTGGGGACACGCACTCACCCCAGGCTCCCGGGATGATTTACCGAGGCCCTGCCGTGAGAGCATGTCCCCGCCTGAGAGACTTACGCTCGGCGCTCAGAGAACAAACCCCCACGATTTCAACGTCCTGAACTTTCTCGACCCGATTTGGTCCTCACCCTCTCAAACCGCCCGTATCCTGATCCCACCTCGCCGCAGGGAAAGGGCGCAAGGCCAGCGACCGATGCGGCGGCGGGGGGCGATCGAGCGGGACTGGGCTGGAGGGGGTTACTTCAGCGTGTCCGGGGAGCCTGGCGTTGCAGGCCCCGCCCGCCGTCGGCGTCGAACGGGGACAAAGCGCGTGTATTGCCCATTGGCC
>NZ_JBFUAW010000061.1:0-18270 GCF_056406095.1 Caulobacter sp. P1_D6
GGGGGGGCATCGGCACGGACCAGATCCTCCCCCTCTGGGGGAGGTGGCCCGGAGGGCCGGAGGGGGCCCGCACCACACCCTTGACCGCCCCGCCCTCCCGGGCGTCTGATCAGCGATAACAAATAAAACGGGAGGGACGCCAATGAGCGCAGCAAAGGGCCGCAAGGCCGTCTTCATCACCGGGGCCGCCAGCGGCATCGGCCTGGCCAGCGCCAAGCGCTTCGCCGCCGAGGGCTGGTTCGTGGGCCTGTCCGACATCGACACGACGGGCCTGAAGGCCGCCCTCCTGGCCGTCGGCCCGGAGAACGGCGCGACCTTCCGGCTGGACGTCCGTGACCGCTCGGCCTGGACCGCCGTCCTGGCCGACTTCGCCACGCTGACCGACGGCCGCCTGGACGTGCTGCTCAACAACGCCGGCGTCGCCAAGTTCGGCCCGTTCGACAGCCACCAGGACGCCGACGTCGACCTGCAGCTGGACATCAACATCAAGGGGGTGATCAGCGGGGCCCGCGCCGCCCTGCCCTGGCTGAAGGCCACGCCGGGCTCGCGGCTGATCAACATCTCGTCCTGCGCGGGGCTATACGGCTCGCCCAGCCTGGCGGTCTATTCGGCGACCAAGTTCGCGGTGCGCGGCCTGTCCGAGGCGCTGGACGTCGAGTGGAAGGCGTACGGCGTCAGCGTCGCCTGCGTGATGCCGTGGTTCGTCGAGACGCCGATCCTCAACGTCGGGGCGCCGGGCAGCAACCAGAGCATGGCCGACACCCTGCGCGGCAGCGGCCTGCCGGTCTATCCCGTGGAGGACGCCGCCGAGGTGATCTGGCGGGCCGTCCACGGCAAGGAGCTGCATTATTTCGTCGGCAAGCGGGCCAAGCAGATGCGCTTCGCCAGCAACCACATGCCCGGAGCGCTTAGGAAGCAGCTCCGGTCACGGCCGCTCCCGACGCAGACTTGACCGCATCGCCCGACGACGGGGACGAGGTCTTGGTCGGGTGCATGGCCGGGGCCGAGGCGGGCTCGGACGTCGGGCCCAGCGGACCGCCCATGCCGCCCGGAACCGTGGCCGGCTTGTCGGGCGAGGAGATCACCACGGCGCTGGCCAGCTGGATCGGAGCGGACTTGCCGTCGGCTGTGGTCGTGGCCGGCAGGCTGGCCAGGGTGACGATCGGCAGCTCGTCGGCCGTCGACGGACGCGGCGTGCGGCTGAAGCTGTCCGGCGCGCCCGAGCGACCGCCGAAGCGGTAGAACACGTGCATGCCCACCTGGGCGACGCGCAGCAGGCGCGGGCCCCAGCCCGGCGCGACGCCGGTGGTGTGGAAGTGGGTGGCGGCGCCGACCTCGGTCATCACCGCGCCCGACAGGGCGCGCGAGGCGACCTTCTGGGCCCGGTTCCAGGCGCCCGGCTCGCGGCGGGCGCGCATCGAGCCGTCGCAGGCGAAGCTGAACTGGCAGCCGACGCGCTTGTAGGCGCCTTGGAACACCACGCCGCAGATCGATTTCGGGAACGAAGGGTGGCGTACGCGGTTTAGTACGACTTGAGCCACGGCCGCCTGGCCGCTCGGGGTTTCGCCGCGGGCCTCGTAATAGACCGCCTCGGAAAGGCACTCGAGTTCACGCGAGCTTTCCAGGGCGTTGGTCAGGCGGAACGGCGCGACGGCGGGATTGAACGGGCCGCCGAAGCTGGTGCGCAGCATCAGGGGCTGGCGGTCGCCGTTGGTCTGCTGGCGCTGTTCGAGACGCTCGACCAGGAGGGCCGACTGCCGGTCGCGCTGGGCGCCGCCGGAGATGGTGTAGGGATCGTGGCGGCGGGCGATCGCCAGCGCGCCGGCGTCCATGCGAGACGCTGCCTGATACAGCGCCGCGTCGGAGAAGTTCCCCTCGGCGCCGTCGGCCAGGCGAGATACGCGAGCGTGCTGACTAGCGGCCTGGGCCATGCCCCCCGCAAGGTAAACGCCGCCGAGGGCCAGACCCGTGGCCGACCCAACCAATACGGCGCCGATCAGCGCGCGCGCGTCTGCGCACGTCTGCGACTTGATATACAAAACTCGTGTCCTGCGCGGCGAGGGCGGACCGCCCCCCGACAAAAACGCCCTCAGAAAACCCGGAAAAACACTGTCGGGCCGCTCTGAAAGCGGAGGCTCGGCCGGTTCACGATGGTGGCCGAAGTCCTGCTTATGACCGCCTTATGACGCATCAGCCCACGAGTCGCAAGCGCATGCGGCGCCACAGCCTGAATTTTGGTCGCCCGCGCGACAGATCGAATGGTTAATTCTTTGATTCTAACGAAAAAACGCGACAGTCCCGTTTTTCCCTTTCGGAGCGAATATTCACCTCTTGGGATAGAGTTCCGTCGCGTCGCTCTCAACGGAACCCCACGGGCGTGATGCCGTTACTCTAGCGGGATCGTATAATTGTCTCGGAGGACATATGTCTGCTCTACGCTGGGTCCCGCTATGGGTTGCGACGGCGTTAACCGTGACGGCCTGCGGACACAACATGGAGCAGCGCGCGGCCACCGGCGCGATCGCCGGAGCGGTGGTCGCCGGCCCCGTCGGCGCGGTCGTGGGGGCCGGCGCCGGGGCTGTGGTCGACAAGGTCTCGAAATAGGGATTTTCCCTAGACGGCCCCTCTAGACAGGGGCCGCGACCGAGGGTCTGGCGCCCCGAAACAGGCGCCAGAGATCGATCGCGATCTTAACCACGAACACGACGATCATCACGACCGTGGTCAGGTGGAAGCTGAGGTCCAGGGCTTGCTGCAGGCCGGCGATCGCCTCGGCGTCGGCGCCCCTGGCCCCTTCGGACGCGACCACGACCAGCCGCCCGGCCTGCAGCAGGACCGTGGCCAGCGCCAGGCCCGCCACGCTGCCGGCCACCTCCAGCGCCGCCCGCGCCCGCACCCAGGCCGGACGCAGCAGACCGACCAGGCTCGACACCAGCTGCAGGCCCGCCATGGCCAGGATCGGCCAGTACAGCGTCGCCCAGACCGGACCCGGCCGCAGGGCCATGTCGCTGCCCGTGATGTGATTGGACCAGGGCGCCTGGACCAGGCCCGTCCACCACAGGATGAACAGCGCCGTCAGGATCGCCTCCAGCAGGGCCTCGAACCGTCGCTCCAGCGGCCCCTTCGTGGCGAACAGGCCCTTCTTGCCCAGACCCTGCTTGCCCAAGCCCAGACCCAGGTCATCCAGGATCGGCAGGTCGGCGACCTTCCAGTCCGTGAAGCCGGTGCGCGGGATCCAGCCGCGCTCGAACGCCACCCCCAGCACCGTGGCGACGCCGATCATCGTGAAGCCGGTGGAGAGGAAACCGGAAAGGAAGCGCGCCGAATCGCCGGCCGAGCCGCCGGGGTCGGTGATCGTCGAGATGACGAGCGGGATTATCGAAACGACCGCCGCCACCACCAGCAGCACCTTCACCCCGAAGATGTAGAACGGATAGATCTCGGGCCCGATCAGCGATCGGGTGGTCCCGAAACGGCCCGCCACGGCGATCGGATGGCCGAACGCCTTGAGCACGGCCTCGCGCTCCTTGGCGTTCAGCGGGCGGCCCAGTTCGGCCTCCTTCTCCTCCATCTGGTTGAGCAGGGTGTCGCGCAGCTCGGCGACGATGTCTTCACGCTGGGACTTGGGCAGCAGGGCCGCGACGGCGGCCAGATAGCGATCGAGCAGGTCCATCAGACTGGCTCCCTCTTCAGATCAGGTTTTGCAGGGTGTCGTTCATCGCCCGCCACTCGGCGGACAGGCGGGCCAGCACGGCCTCGCCCTCGGACGACAGGCGATAAAAACGCTTCTTACGCTTGTCTTCCTCGCGCCATTCGCTGGTCAGCAGACCCTGGCTCTCCAGGCGCCGCAGCATCGGGTAGAGGGCGCCTTCGTCGATCTCCAGGCCCACCTCGGCCAGGGCCTGGCGCAGGCTGTAGCCGTAGCGCTCGACCTTCAGCTGGGCCAGGACGGCCAGGATCAGGGTCCCGCGCCGAAGCTCCTGGCGCAGGGTTTCGAAAATGTCGGCGTCTTGCGGCATGGTGTACGTCACATGGTGTGCGCCACTTGGTGTGTGGCATACACTGTGTGACACACAGTCAATAGACGAGTCAAGCCGGCGAAACGGTGTTCGACTCGCCTGGAAGCCGCCCTCAGCCGTGCCGCCAGCCGAAGAAGTCGCCGACGCCGGTGAGCAGGAACTGCATGCCGATGCAGATCAGCAGGAAGCCGAAGATGCGGGTCATGGCGTCCATGCCGCCCTTGCCCAGGAAGCGGACCATCATCTCGGCGGCGCGCAGGATCACGAAGGCGATGACCAGCGTCACCGCCATGCCCAGGATCACCCCGACATAGATGATCTCCCAATTGTGCGGGTAGTTGCTGCGGATCTGGGCCGCGGCGCTGAGCACCACCGAGATCGAGCCCGGCCCGGCCAGGCTGGGCATGGCCAGCGGGGTGAAGGCGACGTCCAGCTCCTGCCGCTGGCTCTGGTCGGCGACACTTTCCGGCGTCGGCGGGGCCGGACGCGGGAACAGCATGCCGAACCCGACGCTGAGGATGATCAGCCCGCCGGCCGCTCGAATCCCCGGGATCGAGATGCCGAAGAACTCGACGATCGCCGAGCCCAGAACCAGGAAGGTGGCCAGGATGGCGAAGGCGTAGATGCAGGCGCGCACGGCCTGTTGCTTGCGCTTCTTCGCGTCAAAGCCCGCCGTCAGCGACACGTACAGCGGCGCGGTGCTGAACGGGTTCATGATCGGGAACAGCGCGCCGATCGTCAGGACCAGGGCTTCCAGGAAGATCGAGATGGGCGCGCTCCACGGCTCGTGGCGCGCGACGAAGCTCGCGCGCCCGCCCTGAGTCTGACCGTCGACGGAGCGCCGGGGCCATCCAGCGCAGACCTGACTAACGGCGCCGGAACACCTTATCCGCGCGCCTCAGGAGCTTGCCCGCCAGCCAGCGCCGCGCGGGCTCGTCATAGAGCTTCAGGCAGGCATAGGCGATCGTGACGGCGGCCACGAACACCACGGCGCCGACCAGCGCGCCCTGGGCCGGCGGGACCTTCTTGTCCACGACCCAGCCGGTGTAGATGTAGATCAGCGGATAATGGGTGATGTAGAGCGGGTAGGACAGGTCGCCGAAGAACCGGGCGATCCGCACCGACGCGCCGTCCGCGTTCTTCTCGCCGGCGCCGATGGCCACGATCAGCGGGAACAGCAGGATCACGCAGGCGGCTTCGTAGAGACCGTTGATCCACAGCGCCTTGCCGCCGAACCGAGGCGCCGCCAAGGCCGCGATAAGCAGCAAGCTGCAGACGGCGAAGGCGTTCTTGACCTTGATCCGCTTGCCCAGCCGCATCAGCAGCACGCCCGCGAAGAACGGGAACATCACCCGCGTCAGG
Organism: Caulobacter sp. P1_D6; assembly: GCF_056406095.1. NCBI lineage: Bacteria > Pseudomonadati > Pseudomonadota > Alphaproteobacteria > Caulobacterales > Caulobacteraceae > Caulobacter > Caulobacter sp. P1_D6. Next base: position 5,382 of record NZ_JBFUAW010000061.1, read on the forward strand.
CCGATGCGGACACCGTTGGCGTCCAGCGCCCAGCCGCCGATCAGGTCGCCGCGCGCGCCAAACACCAGCAGATGGACCATGGCCAGGCCCGCCAGCGCCACCAGCACGCCCAGCGCGCGGTTCGACAGCTTCCGTAGGCCCACGGCGTAGAGGATGTTGGCGATGTACTCGTAGAACAGCGACCATTGCGGCCCGTTCAGCGGATAGATCTCGCCCCAGCCGCGGATCTCGGCCGACGGCCGCAGCGGGATCATCACGAAGCCCAGCAGCAGCACGCCGATGACCTGCCAGGCCGCGACCGTCTGCAGCTTGGGGAACAGCGAATAGTGCTGGAAGCCCAGCAGCGCCGCGCCGATCAGGCCGCCCACGATGATCATCGGCTGCAGCCGCACCAGCCGGCGCTTGTAGAACTCCCACTGGCCCATGCCCGCCCAGCGGTCGTCATAGGCGTAGGCGATCACGAAGCCCGACAGCAGGAAGAAGAAATCCACCGCCATGTAGCCGTGGTTGATGATCTGCTTGTGGGGACTGCCGCCGGAATAGGCCTCGAACAGGTGGAAGACCACCACCATCAGCGCGGCGACGCCGCGCAGGCCGTCCAGGATGACGTAGTGGTTCTTTGACGGGGCGGTCGCGTCGGTCGAGGTCGCTGCGGCGGACGAGGTCATGCGCGGTCTGGGTCCGTTTCATGGACGCGACCGAAGGGGAGTCGCGCTGAAGCGTTGCTGGGTTTATCGTTAAACCTCAAGTCTGTTTCAGAGTCTGTTTCAAGGACCGTTTCAGGCGCCGTTCGAGCGGGAAAAGCCACGACGATGCAGCGCCCCGGACGGTCCCGCGACGGCGGCAAGGTCACGATCAAGGCGGTGGCCGCCCGGGCCGGCGTCTCGGCCATGACCGTGTCGAACGTCTTCAACAACACCGGCAAGTTCAGCCGCGACACCCGCGAGCGCGTGCTCGCCGCCATCGAGGCGCTGGGCTACGTGCCCAACTCGGCCGCGCGGCGGCTGGTCGGCGCCACGCCCGCCCGGATCGGCCTGCTGTACGCCGGCGTCGACAGCATGTTCATCGACGCCACCCTGGCCGCCGCCGCCGTGGCCAGCGCCGAGCGGGGCCTGCAGCTGATCGCCCGCAAGGCCGCCTCGCCCGAGGATGCGTTGGACGTCGCCCGCGCGCTGCAGGCCTCCGGCGCGGACGCCCTGCTGCTGCTGCCGCCGTTCGACCTGGCGCTGAGCGGCTCGCCCGCCTTCCAGGCCCTGGGCCTGGCCACCGCCGCCGTCGCCACGGCCGCGCCCCTGCCCGACATGTTCACCGTCCGCATCGACAACCGCGCCGCCTCGCGCGCCGTCACCGAGCTGCTGATCGCCAGGGGCCGGCGGCGCATCGCGGTGATCGCCGGCCCCCAGGATCATTCCGACGGCGTCGAGCGCCTGGAGGGCTGCCGCGAGGCGCTGGCGGCGCACGGCCTGCCCCTGGCCGACGACCATGTCATCGAGGGCCGCTTCACCTTCGAGTCGGGACTGGAGGCCACCGAACGGCTGCTGGACCTGGCCGAGCCGCCGGACGCCATCGTGGCGGCCAATGACGACATGGCCGCCGCCGCCCTGTGGACCGCGCACCGGCGCGGCCTGACCCTGCCCCGCGACCTGGCCGTGACGGGATTCGACGACACCCTGCTGGCCACCCGCGTCTGGCCGCCCCTGACCACGGTGCGCCAGCCGATCGACCGGATGACCGCCCGGGCCCTCGACCTCCTGCTCGACGCCCTGCGGCGAGGTCCCGAACCGGTCACGCCCGTCGACGTCCTGGAGACCTATCATCTGGTCGAACGCGCTTCGGCCTAGACGAATGGGGGCCTAAACGAACGGGGGCCTGGACAACCGGACGAACGTCTGGCGCCCTGCCCGCATGACCCAGCTCTTCCGGCTTTCCGGCGCGACGCGGAGAGACCCCGGCGTCGAGGCCTGGTTCGCGGCGCCCGAGCACGACCTGCGGCGCCTGGCCCAGCCGTGGTTCGATGCCTTGCGCGCCAGCGGGCCCGACGTCCGCGAGCTGCTGCACGACGGCCATCCCACCGCCTGCGTCGGCGACGCGGCGTTCGCCTATGTCGACGCGTTCAGCGCCCACGTGAACATCGGCTTCTTCCACGGCGCGGCGATGGACGACCCGGCCGGCCTGCTGGAGGGCGCGGGCAAGCGCATGCGGCACGTCAAGGTCCGCTGGGGCCGGCCTGTCGACGCCGAGGCGCTGAACGCCCTGATCGCCGCGGCCTATCGGGACATCCGCGCGCGCCTGGAGGCGGAGTAGGCCGGAGCATTCACGCATCTCATCCTTTTACACCGTCATTCCCGCCCTTGTGGCGGGAACCCCTGGTTCAGGTGACGGTGAAGCGCCTTGGCGCGCCAGCGCGCCACGCCAATGCCCTTGCGGCGGATAGAGGGGTTCCCGCCACAAGGGCGGGAATGACGGGGAGATTGGGAAATGCGGCTGACTGTAATCGCCCCCAACCCCCTTAGCCCGGCATGGCGTCGAACTGCGGCAGGTCCAGCGGCTTGACCCAGTGCAACCGGCGCATGTCGAACATCTCCAGCATCGGCGCGATCAGGTCCGGCCGGTCCAGGCTGCCCAGCTGGACGAAGACCGTTCCCGGAAACGTCTCCAGATTGTCGGTGAACACCCGCGAGCCGCACTCCGGGCAGAACTTCCGGTCCAGCCCCTTGCCGGAATTGGCGACGTAGTGGAACGCCTTGGGCTGGCCGCTGAGCAGTTCGAAGTCGTCGGCCGGCACGCCGAAGAAGGTCGCCATCTCTCCGCCCGAAGCCCGCTTGCAGTCGTTGCAATGGCAGTTGGCGATGAAGGACGGATCGGTGTCGAACTGGAACTTCACGGCGCCGCAGGCGCACTGGGCCGTATACTTCTTGGGCATGGCTTCTCCTTTCGATCGGGGCGGGACGTCACGCGAAAAGGGAACAGGGCACGCCGGCGATCTTCCATCGCCGCCGGGCCCGCGCGCAAGCCGGAGTCAGCGGTCGAACTTGGTCGACAGGATGATCGACGACGTCGTGCGCTCCACGCCCGCCACGTGGCCGATCCTGTCCAGCACCTCGTCCATCTCGGCGACGGTGGCCGTGGCGGCGAAGGCGATCATGTCGTAGTCGCCGCTGACCGAGTGCAGCAGCCGCACTTGGGGGATGGCGCGCAGGGCGGCCTCGACGGCGCGGGCCTCCTTGGGGCCGATCTTGATCATCACGTGCACCCGCACCGCCCCGTGCTCGAGGTCGGGCGCCAGGCGCGCGCCGTAGCCCAGGATCACCCCGTCGCGCTCCAGCCGCTCGATCCGGCTCTGCACCGTGGTGCGCGAGCGGCCCACCCGCCGGGCCAGGTCGGCGGTCGAGGCCCGGCCGTTGTCCTTCAGCGCGGCGATCAGCTTTTGATCGATGGGGTCGATAGGCATTTCGTCGACGCATCCCTACATTTCGCCGAAACTTAGACGGCGAACCGACGATACCGCCACTAGGATTCGACGAAACGGCGGGGATGATGTCCGCCCCTGGAGTTTTCACCGCTCGTGCTGGACAACGCCCACCAAGAGGCCCTCGCCGCGATCGTCGGTCCCAATGGCCTGATCGTCGAAGCGGCCGATTGCGCCGCCTACGAGACCCCGGCCCGCTACGCCGGCGGCGTGGCGGCGGCGGTGGTGCGCCCGGCCACGACGGCCCAGGTCTCGGCCGTGGTCGGCTACTGCGTGCGCAACGGCCTGAAGTTCACGCCCCAGGGCGCCAACACCGGCCTGGCCGAGGGCTCGACCCCGGACGCGAGCGGGACGCACCTCGTGTTGTCGCTGGACCGCCTGACCGCGCCGCTGGAGATCGACGCCGAGGACCGCACGGCCACGGTCGGCGCCGGTGTGCGGCTGTCGGCCCTGAACGCGGCGCTGGAGCCGCACGGCCTGTTCCTGCCCATCGACCTGGGCGCCGATCCCACCCTGGGCGGCATGGCGGCCACCAACACCGGCGGGGCCCGGTTCCTGCGCTATGGCGACATGCGGCGGCACGTGCTGGGGCTGGAAGTCGTGCTGGCCGACGCGGCGGGCACCCAGCTGACGCTGTCGCAAGGCCTGCGCAAGGACAACGCCGCCGTCGCCCTGCGCCAGCTGTTCGTCGGCGGCTGCGGGGCGTTCGGGATCATCACGGGGGTGACCGTCGAGGTCCACCACCGCCCGCGCCAGACCGCTGCCGCCCTGCTGATCCCGCGCGACATCGACGCCGTCTTGCCGTTGCTGCAGGCGTTCGAGGTCGGGGCGGGCTCGACCCTGACCGCCTTCGAGGGCATGTCGAAGGCCGCCATGACCCGGGCCATCGAGCACGTGCCGTCGCTGGCCAACCCGTTCGCCGGCGGCGTTCCCGACTACGCCGTGCTGGTCGAGCTGACCCGAACCTGGGCGCCGCGCGAGGGCGAGGCCAGCCTGGACGAGGTGCTGCAGCAGATCGCCGGCGATCTGCTGGAACGCGACGACGGTTCGCTGGTCGACGCCCTGTTCGGGCCGGTCGAGAAGATGTGGGCCTTGCGCCATTCGCTGTCGGAAGGCCTGCGGGCCAGCGGCCCGGTGGTCGGCTTCGACCTGTCGTTCCGCCGCCGCGACCTTGCCCGCTTCCGCCGCGAGGCCGTGCTGATGCTGGAGGCCGACTTCCCCGACTTCGCCCTGTGCGACTTCGGCCACGTGGCCGACGGCGGGGTGCACTTCAACCTGGTCGGGCCGGCTGACGCGGAGCGCAAGGCGGCCCTGCGCGACGCGGTGCTGAGCCTGGCGGTCGACGGCTTCGACGCCAGCTTCAGCGGCGAGCACGGCCTGGGCCGGGCGTTCCAGGACGCCTACGACCGCTTCACGCCTCGGCTGGTCCAGGACTACAGCGCGGCGGTGGCGGCGGTGTTCGGGACAGGCTCGGCGGCGGTTCGGCTGGGACCGCCGAGGGCCAATTGAGCTATGAGCCCTGCCAGATCGAAGTTCCAAGTTTCCAGGACTGCCCCATGACCACCCTGCCCTCCGCCGTCGCCGAAGCCCGCGCCATCCTCGAACGCCTGGGCGTCACCACCGCCCTCGACGGCGGGACCCTGGCCGCGCGCTCGCCGGTCACCGGCGAGGTCCTGGCCAGCCTGGCCGAGCACAGCCCCGCCCAGGCCAAGGCCGCCATCGACGCCGCCCATGACGCGCACCTCGCCTGGCGCAAGGTCCCCGCCCCGCGTCGCGGCGAACTGGTCCGGCTGCTGGGCGAGGAGCTGCGCGCGGCCAAGACCGACCTCGCCGCCCTGGTCACCCTGGAGGCCGGCAAGGTGGTCTCCGAGGGGCTGGGCGAGGTGCAGGAGATGATCGATATCTGCGACTACGCCGTGGGCCTGTCGCGCCAGCTGTTCGGCCTGACGATCGCCACCGAGCGCCCCGCGCACCGGATGATGGAGACCTGGCACCCGCTGGGCGTGGTCGGGGTGATCAGCGCCTTCAACTTCCCGGTCGCCGTCTGGTCTTGGAACGCGGCCCTGGCCTTCGTCTGCGGCGACAGCGTGGTGTGGAAGCCGTCGGAGAAGACTCCGCTGGTGGCCCTGGCGACCCAGGCCCTGTTCGAGCGCGCCGCCGCCCGGTTCGGTCCCGACGCGCCCGCCAACCTGTCCGTGCTGTTGATCGGCGGCCGCGAGGTGGGCGAGGCCCTGGTCGACCATCCGAAGGTCCCGCTGGTCTCGGCCACCGGCTCGACGGCCATGGGCCGGACGGTGGCCCCGAAACTGGCCGCCCGCTTCGCCCGCGCCCTGCTGGAGCTGGGCGGCAACAACGCCGCCATCGTCGCGCCCTCGGCCGACCTGGACCTGACCCTGCGCGGCGTGGCCTTCGCGGCCATGGGCACGGCGGGCCAACGCTGCACCACGCTTCGCCGGCTGTTCGTGCACGACAGCGTCTATGACGCCTTCGTCGGCCGGCTGAAGAGCGCCTATCCCAGCGTGCCCGTCGGCGACCCGCGCGCGGCCGGGGTGCTGGTCGGCCCGCTGATCGACAAGGCCGCGTTCGACGCCATGCAGTCGGCCCTGGCGGCGGCCCGCGCGGCCGGCGGCCGGGTGATCGGCGGCGACCGCGTCGAGGTCGCCGGACCCGACGCCTATTATGTCGCCCCCGCCCTGGTCGAGATGGACGCCCAGGCCGACATCGTGAAGCACGAGACCTTCGCCCCCATCCTGTATGTGATGCGCTACAGCGAGCTGGCCGACGCCATCGCCGCCCAGAACGACGTGGCCCAGGGCCTGTCGTCATCGATCTTCACGCTCAACGTCCGCGAGGCCGAGCTGTTCGTGTCGGGCGAGGGCAGCGACTGCGGCATCGCCAACGTCAATATCGGCCCCTCGGGCGCCGAGATCGGCGGGGCGTTCGGCGGCGAGAAGGAAACCGGCGGCGGCCGCGAAGCCGGCTCCGACAGCTGGAAGACGTACATGCGCCGCGCCACCAACACCGTGAACTACGGGACCACCCTGCCTTTGGCGCAGGGGGTCACGTTCGACGTCTGATCCCTATTCAAACCGCTCATCCCGGCGAATGCCGGGACCCAGATGGAATGGCTTTGAGGCGGGTTCCCGAACTCTGAGCCAATCCAACCCGACACACCGCTTCAGGATCTGGGTCCCGGCATTCGCCGGGATGAGCGGATCAAGAATTGATTTCAAGGTTCCAGGACTGCCCATGAGCCACCTTTCCACCCTCGTCGCCTCGGTCGTCGGCCAGAAGGCCGCCGCCACGATGCTCGATGTACTGGACCTCGATCCGGCCCTGACCGGCGAGGCCGAGGGCCCGGTCTCGCGCGCGGTCTTCGCCATGGCGCTGAACGCGGTGCTGTTCCACGACATCATGGGCCGGGTGCCGTTGGGTGCGGCCTACGTCTCCGAGCGCCGCGCGGCCGGCCGCAAGGTGCTGTTCGACCACGGCGCCCTGCGGACGATCGACTTCGGCGAGGGCGCGCCCACGGGCGCCCTACCGGCGGGCCAATTGGCCTTCGCGCGGATCCTGGAGCCGCTGGGCTATCACGTGGCCGACCTCTATCCGCTGGACCGGCTGAAGATGACCGGCCGGGCCTACGCCCACCTCGACCTGCCCGAGGCCATCCCGCAGTTCTTCGTCAGCGAGCTGCATGTCGAGCGCTTTTCGCCGGCCTTCCAGGTGATCGCCCACGCGGTGTTCGACAGCACGGGCGACGCCCTGGGCATCGAGGCCCAGCAGGCCCTGGCCGCCTTCGCCGCCGAGGGGTCGTGCGACCTGGACGCCGCCCGCGCCGCCCTGCCCCAGGTCGTTTCCGCCTTCGAGCGCACCCACGACGCCCCGCGCCTGGAGCACTACAAGGCGCTGCTCGCCGAGTCGGCCGAGGCCGCCTGGATCGCCACCGAAGGCCAGGCCTTCAACCACGCCACCGACCGAGTGCCCGACGTCGAGGCCGTGGCCGACGCCCAGAAGGCCCTGGGCCGGCCGGTGAAGGACAAGGTCGAGGTCTCCGGCTCGGGCCGCGTGCGCCAGACGGCGTTCAAGGCCCAGCCGGTCGAGCGCGCGTTCGTCACCGACGCCAAAGACGGTGGGGGCGAGGTCACCCTGACCGTGCCGGGCTCGTTCCACGAGTTCATCTCGCGCGACCGCTTCGTCGACGAAACGGGCGTCGAACGCCTGGACCTGCGCTTCGACAGCGGCAACGCCCAGGGCATCTTCAAGATGACCGGGACGGGGTGAAGCGCGGCCGGCGCCAGACTTTATCTCCGCGCCGCGCCTCCAGTGTCCGACGGTCAGGCGCTTTTGCCTCTTATCCGGGCCGAGCCTCACCCAGCATCCCGAGCCTTTCACGCCCACTGGCCAGCTCAGGATTTTACCCAGGCGACCGGCTGGACCGCGTTCATCAGCAGTTCCAGACCATAATAAAGGAATGGGCCTGCACCGGTTACCGCAGCGGCCGTCGCCAACAGGGCAATCGCCGCACGGCGTCGCCGTGAGGTGGCTTGCCGCCAGCGCCAGCGAGCGCGACGCCAGATGCGTCGAATCTCCCTTGGCGCGTGGGTCGCCGCATGAGCCACAACTAAGCTTAAGCAGAGCGCCGAGGCGATCTGTAGCGGGACTACGGAGTTACTCATCTTTTTCAGACTCCTCGCCAACCGAGGCCAGCAAGGGCTTTGTGGCCCAAACCAGCCGAAGGTGACGAGTGGCCAACGCGATTAACACTTGCGTCCCGCAAAGTGGATGCGGTATTCGCGGCGTGCTTGACAAAAGCGGGCCGGCCACTCGTCGGTTCTGGAACGCTCCATTCCTAGCCGAATGGGGCGTTCCGTACATTTAGGGCGCTCGAAGGCTCCCCTGCTCTTGGCCATAGCTTGCCTCGAGCCCCTTCTCCGGTAAGCACGTCCTGCGACGGTTCCGCCATTATTCTATGACAGATCAATGACAACCGAATCTTTTTTCTGAATGCAATAGCAACGCTTCTGACCAACGAGCTCGCTGATCTCCAGCTGAGACCCATTTGTCCGCTCACAGACATCCTAGCCACATTCGCAAGCTGCTGATGCGCGTGTGCGGGCCGGCAGCGCGGCTTCAGCAATCTTCGATCACCCCGCCAACGCCCGCCCGATGGCGCCTCGCAGCTGCCGGTCCGACACCGGCTTGAACAGCACGTCGGTCGGGTGGTCCTCGTAGATCCGGTCGATCGTGGCGGGTTCGCGCGAGCCGGTGATGAAGATCACCTTGGAGCCGACGGTGGCGTGGATGGCCAGGGCGGCGTCGACGCCGTCCTTCTCGCCGCGCAGCCGCACGTCCATCAGCACCACCTCGGGCTTGTGCATCATGGCCAGGGCCAGGGCCTCGTCGGCGGTGGTGGCCGTGCCGCACACCTCCATCTCCATGTCCTCGACCTGCATGCACAGGCCCTGGGCGATCAGGAACTCGTCGTCGACGACCAGCACCACGCGGTTGAGGGCGGCGGCGCTCATGCGGCCACCGGTTCGGCGACGCGGATTTCGCTGCGCGTCTCGCCCCGTCGACTTTGAACCATGATCGTACCCTCCAACTGAGCAACCAATCCCTCGATGATGGTGGAGCCCAGGGCCATCTTGACCCCTGGCTCGCCCCCAAAACCTTCGCCCGCGTCGCCGCGGCTGTAGCCCTGGCCGTTGTCGGCGACGACCAGCAGCAGGCCGCCGCTCTCCGCCCGGCTCAGGCTGACGTCGATCTCGCCCCGGCCGTCCGGGAAGGCGTGCTTGAGCGAGTTGGTCACCAGCTCGTTGACCAGCAGGCCCAGCGGAATGGCGAAATCCAGGCCCACGTCCAGCGGGATGGCCTGGACCGACAAATCCACGTCGTTGGCGCCGCCGCCGTGCACGATGTTGCTCGACAGCTCGCTCAGGAACGGCGCGATGTCGAAGGTCTTCAGATCGTCCGAGCCCATCAACTGCTGGTGCACCAGGCCCAGGGCGTAGATCCGGTCGCGCAGGCCGCGCAGGGCCTTCTTGGCCTCGGGGTCGGGCATCTGGCGGGTCTGCATCACCAGCAGGCTGTCGACCATCTGCAGGTTGTTCTTCACCCGGTGATAGACCTCGCGCAGTAGCAGGTCGCGCTGCTCCAGGGCGGCGGTCAGCTCGGCCGTGCGCGCCTCGACCCGGCGCTCAAGCTCGGCGGCGGACGGCAGGGCGGCCAGCTTGGGCAGCAGGGGCCACAGGATGGCCGCCGTGGCGATCGACAGGATGGCCGTGACCAGCTTGATCAGCCCCTCCACCCCGTAGGCGGGCACCCACAGCGTGAGGATGGCCATCAGGTGGGTGGTGCCGCAGGCCAGGATGAAGGCCACGAACAGATAGGCCACCCAGCTGTACTGGATATCGGGACGGCGCTTGATGAAGGCGGCGATGGCCAGGGGGATGGAGAGGTAGGCCAGGCCGATGACCACGTCGGATCCGGCGTGCAGCGCCACCAGGCCGGGGGCCCAACTGAGACAGAAGCCGTGGGGCGTCAGCCCCGAAGGATTGAGCAGCCAGTCGAGCAGCGACATATCCCACGCCTCCTGGCCAGCGCGCCGTTTCCACGGCGCGGCGATCAAAAAGCCCCCCGGCTCATGAAGGCAGAAAACAACCGTCGCCGGTAGTGTTTTCGCGCCGCCTTGGTTAGCGCCGCGCCGGGCGCCGCTTTGCGGGCAAACGAAAACCGGCTGGCTCCGGGGGAGAGCCAGCCGGCCTTCGGCGGTCGGTTCCTGCGGGGGAGGACGAACCGGCCGCGGGGCCTTCCAGAGCGTCTACAGGCGGGGGGCGACGCGATGGAAGGCCGGGGAAAACCAGGTCCCGGACGGACCGCCCGTCCTGGACGATCCGACCCTGGCCTGGCTTAGCCGAACAGCTTGGCCGCGGTCTTGGCGACCAGTTCGCCCTGGTGGCGGGCGCCGTCCAGTTCCAGTTGGCTGGGCTGACGCGAACCGTCGGCGCCGGCGATCGTGGTGGCGCCGTAGGGCGCGCCGCCGACGATTTCCTCCAGGGTCATCTGGCCCTGGTGGCTGTAGGGCAGGCCGACGATGGTCATGCCGAAGTGCAGCAGGTTGGTGATGATCGAGAACAGGGTGGTCTCGTTGCCGCCGTGCTGGGTGGCCGACGAGGTGAAGGCGCCGCCGACCTTGCCGTTCAGCGCGCCGCGGGCCCACAGGCCGCCGGCCTGGTCGAGGAAGTTGGCCATCTGCGAGCTCATGCGGCCAAAGCGGGTGCCCGTGCCGACGATGATGGCGTCGTAGTTTTCCAGCTCGGCGATCGTGGCGACCGGCGCGGCCTGGTCCAGCTTGAAGTGCGACTTCACCGCGACCTCTTGCGGCACCAGCTCGGGCACGCGCTTGACGTCGACCGTGGCGCCGGCGGCGCGAGCGCCCTCGGCGACGGCGTTGGCCATCGTCTCGATGTGGCCGTAGGCGGAGTAGTAGAGAACGAGAACCTTGGCCATGACGGCCTCCTTGGGTGTTGGGTGAGTAAGCGAAGGCCCGCCCCCTCTGCTTCCGTCTCCCCGGCGAAGGCCGGGGTCCAGATGAAGCCCTGAGAAGCTCCTGATGGATCTGGGTCCCGGCCTTCGCCGGGAAAACGGAAGAGAAGAGAGTGGAAAGAGGTAATCCTAGGCGGCGTCGACGAGCACCAGCTCGGCGTCTTCCAACGCTTTCACGCGGATGACGGCCTCGTCTTGGATGGCCGCGCCGTCGCGGGTGTTCAGGGTCACGCCGTTGACCTCGACCCTGCCGGTCGACGGCACCAGGTAGCCCTTGCGGTCGGCGCCGATCGCGTACTCGGTCGTTTCACCCGCCTTCAGCGTGGCGCCCAGGACGCGGGCGTCGGTGCGGATCGGCAGGGCGTCGGTGTCGCCCTCGAAGCCGCTGGCCAGGGCCACGAACTTGCCGCTGCGGTCGCCCTTGGGGAACGGCTTGGCGCCCCAGGCCGGACCTTCGCCGCGCTTGTTCGGGATGATCCAGATCTGGAAGATCTTGGTCGCGGTGCTTTCCAGATTGTACTCCGAGTGACGGATGCCGGTGCCGGCGCTCATCACCTGGACGTCGCCCGCCTCGGTGCGGCCCTTGTTGCCCAGGCTGTCCTGGTGGGTGATCGCGCCTTCGCGGACATAGGTGATGATCTCCATGTCGGCGTGCGGGTGGGGCGGAAAGCCCGTGCCGGCCTCGATGGTGTCGTCGTTCCACACCCGCAGGGCGCCGTGATGCACGCGGCGCGGGTCGTGATAGTCGGCGAACGAGAAGTGATGCTTGGCGTCAAGCCAACCGTGGTTGGCGCCGCCCAGGCTGTCGAAAGTGCGAACATCGATCATGACTTGATCTCCTGGGAGATGGCCGGGTGGCCGTCTCTGTTGGAGGGAAGATGGGCTCTTGCGTCGCAGTCCGAAATGGAAATGATCGAAACTCATCGTTTCGGAATGTGACCTAATGAAACTCCCCGACTTCGAGGCCTGGGCAGTGTTCGCCAAGGTGGCCGAGACCGGCTCGTTCGTCGGGGCGGCGCAGCAGCTGAACCTGTCGAAGGCCACGGTCTCAAAGGCCGTCACCCGGCTGGAGACGCGGCTGGGCGCCACGCTCTTTCACCGCACCTCCAGGCGGCTGTCGCTGACCGAGGCCGGCCGGGCCTCGCTGCATCGGGCCAGCCACATCCTGCAGGAGGGCGAGGCGCTGGAGGCCGAGGCCTCGGCCCAGTCGGCCACGCCGCGCGGCCTGGTGCGGGTGGCCGCGCCGATGTCGTTCGGGATCGCCCATCTGGGCCCGGCCCTGCCGGAGTTCTTCGCGCTGTATCCCGAGGTCTCGGTCGAACTGTCGCTGTCGGACCAGCTGGTCGACATCGTCGAGGACGGCTTCGACCTGGCCCTGCGGATCTCGGCCCTGGAGGACTCCAGCCTGCTGGCCCGGCGGCTGTGCCCGGTGCGGGTGATGCTGGTCGGCTCGCCGGCCTATTTCGACAGGCACGGCCGGCCCAGCCACCCCAAGGACCTGACCGCCCATCGCGGCCTGTTCTACACGGGCAGCCGGTCCAAGGACGTCTGGCGGTTCCAGCACGCTGAACACGGACAATACGCCGTCAGCGTGCCCTCGCCGCTGCGGGTCAACAACGCCGACATCCTGCGGCCGTCGCTGCTGGCGGGCCTGGGCCTGGCCATGCAGCCTGACTTCCTGGCCTGGAGCGACGTCAAGGCGGGCCTTCTGGAGGAGGTGCTGGCCGACTGGGCCCCGCCGCCCATCGCCCTGCACCTGGTCACCCCGCCCAGCACCATCCGCCCGGCCCGGGTGGAGGTGCTGATCGCGTTCCTGGCCAAGCGGTTGGGCTCGGCGCCGTGGTTGGCGAGCTAGATGCTCACCCTCTGGGGGAG
>NZ_JBFUAW010000062.1:0-18014 GCF_056406095.1 Caulobacter sp. P1_D6
GTCGGCTTCAACGACGACACCCGCGCCTTCCTGTCGATCCCGGCCCGCCACGACGTGGCCCGCCGCGTCGACAGCGCCTTCCTGGCCCGCATGGTCGCCGAGCACCGCATGGACGAGGTCGAGGCCGCCGAACTGATCGTCGACCTGACCTACACCCTGCCCAAGAAGGCCTACAAACTCGACCAGCGACCCCAATGGGCCAAGCCGGTCGTTCCCGCCGTGGCTTGACGCCCAAGCTTCAAACTATAAGATATCATTCCATAATATGAGACTTGAAAAGTCTCGCCAGAAGCCGTCGCGCGGACAGCAGGAACACGAGGGGAAGAAACATGACGCCCAACCCGTTGCTCGGCGTGCTCTTCCACTGGCTGGGCGGGCTGTCGTCCGCCAGCTTCTATGTGCCCTATCGCGGCGTGCGCCGCTGGTCGTGGGAAATCTTCTGGCTGACCGGCGGCATCTTCTCCTGGCTGCTGGCCCCCTGGCTGTTCGCCTCGATCCAGACCCATGACCTGCTCGGCGTAATGGCCCAGGTCCCGCCCAAGACCGTCGGGCTGTGCGTGATGTTCGGCGTGCTCTGGGGCTTCGGCGGCCTGACCTACGGCCTGACCATGCGCTATCTGGGCCTGTCGCTGGGCATGGCCGTGGTGCTGGGCCTGTGCACGGTGTTCGGCACCCTGGTGCCGCCGATCGTCCGAGGAGAGTTCGGCGAGGCCCTGCTGGGCTCGCTGTCGGGGCGGATCATCCTGCTGGGCCTGCTGGTCACCCTGGCCGGCATCGTCGTCGTCGCCTGGGCCGGCGCCAAGAAGGACGCCGACCTGTCGCCCGAGCAGAAGAAGGCCGCCGTCGCCGAGTTCGACTTCAGGAAGGGCATCGCCGTGGCGGTGTTCTCCGGGATCATGTCGGCCTGTTTCGCCTTCGGGCTTTCGGCCGGCGAGCCGATCAAGGCCCTGACGGCCGCGGCCGGCACCGGCCCGCTGTGGACCGGCCTGCCGACCCTGTGCCTGGTGATGTTCGGCGGCCTGATCACAAACGGCCTGTGGTGCGCCTGGCTGATCTTCAAGAACCGCAGCGCCGGCCAGTGGCTGGGCGCGGTCAGCCCGACCGAGGCGGCGGACAAGCCCGAGACCGCGGCCCTGAAACGCTCGCCCCTGCTGGCCAACTACCTGCTGTGCGCGGTGGCCGGCACGGCCTGGTACTTCCAGTTCTTCTTCTACACGATGGGCGAAAGCCAGATGGGCCGGTTCGGCTTCTCCAGCTGGACCCTGCACATGGCCTCGATCATCATCTTCGGCACCCTGTGGGGCTTCGCCTTCCGCGAATGGAAGGACGCCCGGCCCGGGGTCAAGGCCATGGTCTGGACCGGCGTGGCCCTGCTGGTCGGGGCCACGGTGATCATCGGCTACGGCAACCGGCTGGGCGGCTAGGCCTCCGGGCTCAGCCTCGCGGGGTTGAAGCCCAAGGCCATGCCGATCTCCAGGGCGGCCGCGACCACCTGCGGCGTCAGTTCGGCCATCCGCGCCTCGTCCATGTATTGCGGGACGCTGGACAGGCTGATGGCGGCGACGATCGCGCCGCTGGCGTCGCGGATCGGGGCGGCGATGCAGCGGATGCTGTCGCCGCCGTCTTCAAGGTGCAGGGCGTGGCCCGTCCGCCGGGCCGCCTCCATGTCCCGCTGGAAGGCGGCCGCCTCCGGCGCGTCCGGGTCATCGGAAAACAGCGCCGCCCAACGTTCCGGCTGGGCCTCGATCAGCAAGGCGCGGCCCAGGGCGGTGTCGCGGATGCGGTTGCGGTCGCCGACCCGGTGACGGATTTCCAACCGCCGCCGGCCGGGGATCTGGGCGACGTAGAGCACGTCGTCGCCGGCCGCGGTCCCAAGGTTGGTCGCGTCCTGGGTCTCGGCCGACAGCGCGCTCAGCACCGGCCGCGCCACCTCCGCCAGGCCCAGCCGCTCGCGCGCCTGATGACCCAGCTGCACCAGCCGGCCGCCCAGCCGATAGTCACGGCCGACCGCCGACAGCAGGCCGCGATCGACCAGGGCGGAGGCCAGGCGATGGGTGGTGCTGCGGGTCAGGCCGACCCTTTCCTCGAACGCCTTGAGGCTATGGGCGCCCTCGGCGACGGCCTCGAGGATGTCCAAGGCGCGGTGCAGGGTCTGACTGGCGCGGTCCGCGACGGCGGAGGCTTGAGGCGCGGCTGTATCCGACAAGGGGGCATCCTATCCCGATCACCCCTCTAGATAGCATTGGAACGCCGATTCCAACGATGTCTTGTCGCCGATCAGGCATCGAAATCGTCGAGGATTCGGCGCGCCGCGGCCCTGAACGCGACGAAGAAGCTGGACGCTAGGAACACCCGTCCCGCCGGTTGGTTTTGAAAGGGGCAGACATGGAGGAAACCGATGTCCAAAGCCCCGCCTATTCCGCCGGAACAGCGCGCCTTCAAGGGTCAGAAACCCCAGATCGAGGGCCAAGGCGGCCATGACGATCTGCAGTCGCCCGACCCCGGCAACGCCGATGTGAACCTCAAGGAGCAGGGCCGCCACGGCAACCTGCGCCAGAACACCTCCCACGCCGGCAACGTGCAGGATCGCTGACCATGCCCGACAAGAACCCCGCCGCCGACCGCTGGGGCGGCCCTGGCGCCAGCCACGAGAACGCCAAGCAGGCCCGCCCCGACCCCACCGTCAAGGATCCGGACGATCCCGACCGCTACAGTCGCCACAGCAAGGTCTCGGGCGGCGGCGGCGAGTCCGACGTGCACCATGCGCACGACCCGGATCGCAAGGAGGACTTCCAGGCCAACGACGCCCAGAAACGCAAGCACTAGAGGAAACCCTCTCCCCTCGGGGAGAGGGTTTTTCTCAGGCCGCCTGGCACATCGCGTCGACGGCCTGGGGCGCGAACTCCGGATAGTAGCCGGCCATCATCCGCTCGGCGTAGCCCACCAGGTTGGGCAGGGCCTCGGCCCGGCGGCGCAGCGGCGAGTCGAAGAACGGCGTCAGGATCTGGGCCAGCATGGCGAAGACGATGGCGTCGACGCTGGTGGGCCGGTGGCCCATCATGAACGACTTGTTCCCCAGCATCTCCGACAGTGCCGTCAGCGACCACGAGCCCAGTTCCACGATCTCGTCGGGCGAATGGCGGCCCATCCCGACGGACTTGAGGGTGGCCTGCACCGTATCGAGCAGGCCGTCGATCGCGTCGGCCCGCGCCTCGCCCGGCATGCCTTCGAACCAGCGGGCCGGGCCCTTGGCGAAGTTGTCGTCGTCGAAGAACCGGAAGTGGCAGCTGGCCCAGCCCAGATGGTTCTCGACCATCCGCTCGATCGCCCAGGCCTGGCCGCGCTGGGCCTTGCTGAGGCCGGCGTCCAGGTCGACGCCGTAGCTGCGCTCGATATAGGCGCGGATGAAGGTGGAGTCGGCGACCTTTATCCCGTCGTCGTCGATCCACGGCAGCTGGCCCTTGGGCGAGGTTTCGGGATGGGCCGGGACCTTCTCGTACCAGAGGCCCGCCATCTTCAGGTGGATTTCGGTCTTGGTGACATAGGGGCTGCCTTCGGGGAGACCGTAGGCGGGGCCGGCGGCGTAGAGCGTGATCATGGTGGTCTCTCCCTGCTTGGCCGCCTCTCGGGTCCGTCCCTGTTGCGACATTCGAACGCTACCGCCATCCTGCTGCCAGCATGCTGTCAGCATCGGTCGAGCAGAGTGACGCCATGAGACGCGCCGAACGCCTTTTCCAGATCATCCAGATCCTTCGCCGCAGCCGGCAGCCGGTCACGGCCGACGCCATGGCGGTGGAGCTGGAGACCTCCAAACGCAGCGTTTATCGCGACATCGCCGCCTTGATCGGCCAGAGGGCGCCCATCCGCGGCGAGGCGGGCGTCGGCTATGTGCTGGAGGCCGGATACGACATGCCGCCCCTGATGCTGACACCCGACGAGATCGAGGCCGCCGTGCTGGGGGCCCAGTGGGTCGCCGGACGCGGCGATCCGGTGCTCGCCACCGCCGCCAACGACCTGATCGCCAAGATCGCCGCCGCCGTGCCCGAGCAGTTGCGGCCCTACGTGCTGGCTCCCGCCACGGGGACCGGCACGAACTGGAAGGCCCTGCCCGACGGCATCGACATCGCCCAGACCCGGGCCTGGATCCACGCCGGCCGCAAGATCCGCCTGGACTATCGTGACGAGAAGGGCGCGGTCAGCCAGCGCGTCGTCTGGCCGGTGACGGTGGGCTATCTGGAGACCGTGCGCCTGCTGATCGCCTGGTGCGAGCTGCGCAACGACTTCCGCAACTTCCGCACCGACCGGATCGAAGGGGCCGAGTTCCTTGACGAACGGCACGGCCAGCGCCCCGGCGTCCTGCGGACCCGCTGGCAGCGGGCGCTGGAGGAAGAGCGCAAGCGCTGGGCGGCCAAGGGCGAGGGCTGCGGGCCCTAGACCCCGTGCCGCTTGGCGAAGGTTTCGAACAGCGAGGGCCAGGCGGCGACCGGCTTGCCGACGATCCCGCGCAGGCCAAAGCCGTGGCCGCCCTCCTCGAAGATATGCATCTCGGCGGGGATCGCCTTGGCCTTCAGCGCGGTGAACATCATCAGGCTGTTGGCCACCGGCACGGTCTTGTCGTCGGCGGCGTGGACCAGGAACACCGGCGGGACGTGGTCGGTGACGTTCTGCTCCGGCGAATAGAGCGCGATCTGCTCGGGCGTCGGCGTCGGGCCCAGCAACTGCTTGCGCGAACCGCCGTGGACCGGTCCGTCGACCATGCTCACCACCGGGTACATCAGGCACGACAGGTCGGGCCGGGCCGACAGGTCGTCGGCGGCGTCGACCCGCTCATAGACCTTGGCGTCGAAGCGGGTGGTCAGGCTGGCGGCCAGGTGCCCGCCGGCCGAGAAGCCCATGATCGAGACCCGCGCGGGATCGAATTTGATCGCCGCCGCCTTCGAACGGACCAGGCGCACCGCGCGCTGAGCGTCCTGCAGCGGCGCGTCCGGACCCGCGCCCCAGCCGTCGCCGGGCAGGCGGTAGAGCAGGACGAAACAGGTGTAGCCGCGATCCGCCAGCCAGCGGGCGGTCTCGAAGCCTTCCTTGTCGCTGACCACGCGCTCGTAGCCGCCGCCGGGCATCAGCACCACCGCCGCGCCGTTGGCCTGGGCGGTAGGACGGAAGACGGTCAGGGTCGGCTTGCGGGTATGGGTGGTGGCGCGGTCGCGCAGGCCGCCGTCGACGGTGCGGTCGAGCACGGTCTCGACGGCGGTGACTCCAGCCGAACCGGGCGGGTCGCCGGGCCACAGGGGCAGGACTTCGGTCGGATCCATCGGGGCCTTCGCGGCTGTGGCGGCTTGGTCCGGCTTGGCCTGGGCGGCGCCCGCCAGCAGCGATGTCAGCAGGCCGCCCGTCAAGGTGGCCAGGGTTCCCCGGCGATTGAACATGCGACCTCCCTAAGCGACGCGAAGGGACCCTAGGGCGGGGCTTGGACGACGGCAAGTCACCGGTGTCATAGCCCTACGTCAGGCGGCCCGCGGCTTGTCGACATTGGAATCATAGTCGCCCTTGGCGATCTTCTTTCGAGCCTCGCGGAAGCACCATTCCGGCGAGGGCGGCGCGGCTGTACGGACCGCGTCCATGCGATCCATCAGCCCCTCGAACTCGGCCTGGAACGCCTCGAACGGCTCCAGGGATTTGACGTTGGCCGCCTGTCGGAAGCGGTCGCGCAGATTGGTGAATTCGGTAGCCGACCGACCGATGCTGGTCAGGTGCATGTCCAGGTTCAGCGCCTTGAAGATGGCGGGAAAGAAACCGGCCAGCACGCTGCAGAACGCCGCGCCGATCTTGCCAGCCTCACCCGCGTTCTGGCCGAGGATTTGGGAGCCCGCGAACCCGCCGAGGATGATCGGAGCGATGAGGAAGGTCGCGCGCCAGAAGCGTGCGTGCTTCTGCCAGATGTAGAGCGCGGCGGCCGTGTGGCGGCAGGCGTCGTACTGGCGAAGGCACTCCTTGACGAGATGAACGGTGCGTGGGTCCGTGCTGGTGCGCATTTCGCGACGCCCCTCCTGATCTTTCGCCGCTGGGCTGCAGCGAGGTAACACTCCAACACGCCCGGTTGCCGCAACGGTCGAGGATCAGCCCCGGCGTAGCGCGCCGAGCACCGCGTCGCCGATGCGCCGGGTGCGATACTCGGCGATCGCCTTGCCGACCTTCGCGCTGGCCGTGCTCGTGGGAAAGCCGCCGATGCCGCTGGGATTGAGCGCGCGATCGCCGGCCTCGCCCGCCTTCAGGAAGGGCAAGGACGGCGACTGAGGCAGGTTGGCGTATCCATCGCTTACCTGTTCGGGTCGATAGTGCAGCATCAGGCTGGTTTCCCAGCCGTCGGCGTGCGTCGTGAACGCGGGCTCGGCTCCTCCCAGCAGATCCTTCAGCATCGGGAAATTCAGCCCGTCGACGATCGGCAGGATGCTGTCGCAGGCCGGCAGATCCAGTCTCGCCAATCGCTCGCTGTCGACGAGCGCGTGGGCGTCCAGGCCGCTGATCTCGCGGCTGGCCAGGACCGCCGCCTTGGCCATGGCGGTCAGATGCCTGCCGCCGAGGTGGCCGCTGTAGAGGAACACCCGCTTGAAGCCGTTCACGTTCAGCGAGCGCAACAGGTCGACATAGAGCGCGACGAAGGTCGCGGAACTTACCGTCAGGCTGCCCGGATAGATGTAGGTGCCGTCGCGCCGGTCGTCGCCGGCCTCGTTCGTGATGCCGATGTTGAGGCATGGCCCGATGATGCTTTGGAAGCCGTGGCCCGAGAGATAGGCTTGAACGTCACCCAGCTGGTCGATGGCGCCCAACGCATCCGCCCCCAACGGCAGATGGGGACCGTGCGCCTCGATGGCGCCCACGGGCAGCAGCCCGATGTCGGTCTTCGCGATCGCCGCCTCGAACTCGGGGAAGGTCATATCGAGCATCGTGCGGACAGGCGCCTTGCCGGGGGCTCGCGAACGCGCCGTCGCGGCTCCCCCAAAGAGCGCCCCCATCGCCGGCGCGCCGCCCAAGAGTCCGATCGCCGTCCTACGCCGCATCGCCATACTCCGCACGGAAGCATCCAGAGGCTAGCACGGCCCGTTGGAAACACGCGCTAGGATTGTGCGAACCGCAGGTGGTGCAGCACGATCCCGCTGGTGGTGGCCACGTTCAGAGAGTCGAAGCCGCCCGCCATCGGGATGCCGACGGTCCGCACCCGGTCCATGACGGCTTGGGACAGTCCCGGCCCCTCCGCCCCCAGCAGCACGGCCGCGCGAGGCGGCGGATCCAGCCGCGCGAGGATTTCGCCGGCGGCGGGGCTCAGCGCCAAGCCCTGGTAGCCGTGACGCTCCAGCAGGCCGACCACGTCCTCGCCCGGCGCCAGCCCGGCGGTCGGCACGCTGAGCGTGGCGCCGATCGAGACGCGGATGGCCTTGCGGTAGAAGGGGTCGCAGCAGTCGCCGTCCAGGATCACGCCGTCGACGCCGAACGCCGCGGCGTTGCGGAAGATGCCGCCCAGATTGTCGTGATTGGCGATGCCCATCAGCACCAGCACCACCGCGCGCTCGCCGGCCTTTTCGGTGACTTGGGCGAGCAGCGCCTCGGCCGACAACGGCTCGGGCTTGGCGCCCACGGCCAGGACGCCGCGATGCAGGTGGAAGCCGGCGATGGCGTCCAGCACGGCCTGGCCCGCCACGTACACCGGGACGCCCGGCGGCAGCCCCGCCAGTGCCTCGCCCAGCTTGTCGATCCGCTTGCCGTCCAGCAGCAGCGACTGGACGCGCTCGGGCGCGTCGCGGACGAAGGACCGCAGCACCGTCTCGCCCTCGGCGATGAACAGCCCCTGGCGGCCGACCAGGTCGCGCTCCTTGATGTCGCGATAGGCCGCGACGCGCGGATCGTTGGGATCGTCGATGGGGATCAGGTCGGGCACGGGACCTCGGGCGAGCGTTTTCAGCGAAGTGGCCGCCGGTTCGCGTGAAGAAAACGCGCAGACCAAAAAGGCGGCTTACCGCACGCCCCGTATCGGAAGGATGGCCAGACCGCCAGCCGCCGCCAGCCCCGCGGCCACCAGATAGAGGGCGTGGTAGTTCACATGGGCCGGTCCCAGCACCCACATCGCCAGGATCGGGGCCATGGCCTGGGGCAAGGTGTTGGCCAGGTTGATCACCCCCAGGTCCTTGCCGGCGTCCTTCTGCGAGGGCAGCACCTGGCTGACCAGGGCGATGTCGACGGCGTAGTAGCAGCCGACCGCGCAGCCGAAGATCACGAAGCCGGCCATCACCACCGGCCAGCTCGGCACCAGCGAGAACACGACCATCGCGCCCGCCAGGACCAGGGCCGCGCCCGCCGCGAACAGCTTGCGACGCTTGAGGCGGTCGGAAAGCATCCCGCCCAGCATGCCGCAGGCGACGTTAGCGCAGGTGGCGATGGTGGTCAGCAAGGCCATGCCCTGCTCGGCGCGGCGGCCCGGGAACAGGTTCGAATAGTGCAGCGCGTCCTGCAGGTAGAACAGCATGTAGCACTGGGTCAGGGTGATCGCGACCAGCACCATGAACCGGCTGACCCAGGCCAGGGCGAAGTCGGGATGGGCCCGCGGATCGATCCAGAACCCCGCCAGGAAGTCGCGCCAGTTGAACGGCGGCCGCTCGCCGCGCGGCAGCGGCGGGTCGTTCAGGGCCAGGGCGAACGGGGCGATCGCCACCAGCAGCACCAGGCCGATGGCCAAGTAGCGCGACGCCTCGCTGACCAGCAGGCCGCCCACCAGGATCACCCCGGCCATGGCCCCGATCGGATGGCCCAGGCTGAGGAAGGCGGCCACCCTGCCCTTCTGGTCGTCGGGCACGCGGTCGGGCAGCACCGCCAGCAGCGCCGAGAACAGCACGTTGAAAGCCAGCTGGAAGCAAACGATCCCGGCCATCAGCTGGATCGTGCTCTGGGCCATCATGATCAGGAAATACGAGGCGACCGTGCTCAGCGCGCCGGCCACCATCCAGGGCCGCCGGCGCCCGAAGCGCGACGTCGTCCGGTCGCTGATCGCGCCGGCCAGCAGGTTGGCGATGCTGGCGGTGGCCGCGCCGAGAATGGCGACCAGGCTCAGCACCACGGCCTTGTTGGCCGAATCGATGCCTTCGGCCTTCAGGGGCAACAGCACCTGGAACAGGGGCATGAAACTGACATAGGCCCCGATCTGGGCCAGGGTGAAGGCGGCGATGAAGCTGGGCTTCACGGGAACGGTCGGCCTTGCCCTGTCGATTCCAATCGCCTCCGCCGTCGTCATCACGCCTCCCCGCACACACGGTCTTCGCCGCGATTGGCTGGGACACTGGCCTTCCACGTCGGGGTACACAAGCCGCGAGAGGCGACAAAGCCCACATCCAGGCCTCTGACCGCGCTTTTTTGAAACGGGAGCGTCGCCTTATACCGCGCAGTTGCTCTAGGCTGCCGGGATGAAGATGAGTCCAAGCAAACAGGACCTCCGTAGCGGGAATTGGGCGGGCTGATGGCGTCGGTGACGATCTATGACGTTGCGGCGCGCGCCGACGTGTCGATCAAGACCGTTTCCCGCGTGATGAACAACGAGCCGAACGTGCGGCCGCAGATGCGCGAGCGCGTGCTGGAGGCGGCCGGGGCCCTGGGCTATGCGCCGAACCTGTCGGCCCGCAGCCTGGCCGGCTCGCGTTCGTTCGTGATCGCCGTCTTTGTCGACGCCTCCCTGACCCTGGACCACTGGCGCAGCGAGCGCGGTTCCGACTACCTGCAACGCATCCAGCTGGGCGCGACCGTCGAGACCCGGGCCGCCGGCTATCACCTGCTGGTCGAGCTGATCGACCATGACGGCCCGCGCGTGCGCCAGGAGGTCGGCGCCCTGCTGGCCGCCCTCAAGCCCGACGGCGTGATCCTGACCCCGCCCTCGTGCGACAACGAGGTGGTGCTGGAGCTGCTGGACAAGGCCGGCACGCCCTATGTTCGGCTGGGCCCGGAAAAGCCCGAGGGCCTGGGTCCGCGCGTGCACATGGACGACGTCGCCGCCGCCCGCGAGATGACCGACCACCTGATCGGGCTGGGCCACACCCGGATCGGCTTCATCGCCGGCGACCAGCGCTACGGCGCCAGCCAGGCGCGCCGCGAAGGCTACATGGCGGCGATGAAGGCGCGCAAACTGAAGGTCGACAAAGCCTGGGTCCGCCAGGGCGACTTCACCTTCGAGTCCGGGCACAAGGCAGCGATCGACCTGCTGGCCCTGCCCGAGCGGCCGACGGCGATCTTCGCGTCCAACGACGACATGGCCCTGGGCGCCCTGGCGGCGGCGGCCGAGGCCGACCTTTCCGTCCCCGGCGACATCTCCGTCGCCGGCTTCGACGACAGCCCCGTCTCGCGCCTCAGCCGTCCCCAGCTGACCACGATCCGCCAGCCGCTGGTGGAGATGTCGACCCTGGCGACCAAGATGCTGGTCAACGGCGGAGCCCGCAATTCGGAAGCCGGTCAGCGACCGCGCGACGAACTGCTGCCCTTCACCCTGATCCACCGGGCCTCGACGGCGCCGCCGAAGGGCTGAATCCCGTCCACGGACCCGCCCGGCGCTGTAATCATGTAACGCGTTCTCTTGCCGCGATCGGGAAGCTATAGAACGGCCATGCGTCGAGCGATGACATGGTGGCGGAACCTGGGTGGCCTGATGGCCGCCTGCGTCCTGGCGCTGCTCGTCCTCGCGCCCACGGTCGGCATGGCGGCCTGCCTGTGCGAGGCCGAGGCTCCCGTCGTCGAGACGAGCGCCGCCGCCGTCCAGGCCGTCCAGGGCGACTCTCGGGATCACGGGGCTCCTTGCGAGGCCGCGTGCTGCGTGAGCGGCCACTGCCATCACGGCGGGGCCATGCTCGACACGCCCGTCGCGCCGGTTGCCGCCCCGGCTCCCGTCACCTCCGAGCACGCGACGGCGACGGCCCACGCGCTGGCCTCGCGCACCCTCTCCGGCCCCGACCGACCGCCTCGCGCCTGACGGCCCGCGCGCATCCCGCGCGCCGTCGTCCATCCTTCGCGAGGAATTTCCATGTCATCGAACCGATGGCCGCTGCGCGCGGCCTTGGCCTGCGCCGCTTCCGGCCTGCTCTGCACGTCCGTCACGGCCCAGACCGCGCCGAGCTTCCAGGCCCTGTTGAAACAGGCCCAGGCCTCCGCGCCGCGCCTGGCGCTCGGGGCCGCCGAGGCGCGCGTGGCCGAGGGCCAGGCCGTGCAGGCCGCCGCCCGCCCCAACCCGACCCTTGGCCTGATGGTCGAGAACGCCGCCGGATCTGGTCCCTACAAGGACTTCGACGGCGCCGAGACCACCCTGTCGATCGAGCAGCCGCTGGAGCTGGGCGGCAAGCGCGCCGCGCGGACCTCGGCGGCCCGGGCCGATCTCGCCGCCGCCAAGGCGCGCGCCGCCTTGGGGCAGGTGGATTTCGCCCGCGACCTGGCCCTCGCCTACGCCAACGCCGAGGCCGCCCAGCAACGCCTCGCCGTCGCCAGGGACAGCGTTGACCTGGCCCAGGCCGACACGAGGGCCGCCCGCCTGCTGGTCGACAACGGCAAGGAGGCCCAGGTGCGGGCCATCCAGGCCGAGGCGGGGCTGGCCACGGCGCGCGCCGACCTGGCCGCCGCCCAGGCCGAGGCCGAGACAGCCCTGGCTCGCCTGAGCGCGCTGACCGGCTCCCCCGAGACCTACACCGCCGTCACGGGAGGCCTGCTGGACGCCGCCCCGGCGACGCCGCCGACAGTGCCGGCCTTCAGCCCGGCCATCGCCGCCGCCCGCGCCGAGCGCGACGCCGCCGAGCGTCGCATCGCCGTGGAGCGCGCCCGCCGCGTTCCAGACCTCGCCGTCAGCTTCGGGGTTCGTCAGTTCCAGAGCGACGATTCCACGGCGGCCGTCTTCGGGATTTCCGCGCCCTTGCCGCTGTTCGACCGCAACCGGGGCGCGGTCGCCGCCGCCACGGCCAGCGCCCAGGCCGCCCGGGCCCGGCTGGCCATCGCTCAGGCCGAACAGGACGGCGACCGCCGCGCCGCCACCGCCCAGGTCGCCGCCGCGGGCCAGACGCGGGAAGCCTCCCGCCAGGCGGAAAGCGCGGCGTCCGAGGCCTATCGCCTGGCCCGGATCGGCTATGACGCCGGCCGCCTGCCGCTCTCCGAACTGCTGGCCGCCCGCCGCGACCTGATCGCCGCGCGTGGCCGAACCGTCGACACCAAGCTGGCGCGCGTCAGGGCGCTCGCCGACCTCGCCCGCGCCCAGGGCGCCTTTCCGTTCGGAGATCAGCCGTGATCGCTCGTCGCTACATCATCGCCTCGGCGGTCGCCCTGATCGCCGCCGCCGGCCTCGGCTACGGCGTCGCCCAGCTCGTCGAAGGCCGCTCCGCCCCCGCCGCCCATGAAGAGGAAGGCGGCCAGCACGAAGAGCACGCCGCGACCGACCTCGTACCCCTGAAGCTCGCCGACGCATCGGCGGCCGGCGTCTCGGTCATCACGCCGGGACGCGGCGGCGGGGCCGACATCCTGCTGCCGGGGCGCGTGACCCTGGCCGCCAACGCCCTGGCCGCCCTGGGCGCCCCGGTGTCGGGGACGGTCGAGCGGGTGCACGTCTCGGCCGGCGCGAACGTCGCCGCCGGATCGCCCATCGCCACCTTGCGCAGCGCCGACGCCGCCTCCGGTCGCGCGAGCCTCGACGCCGCCGGGGCCGGCGTCAGGGCCGCCCAGGCCGCCGCCGGCCGGGACCGGCGCCTGTTCGACGCCGGCGTCGTCGCCCGCCAGGACTGGGAAGCCAGCCAGGCCGCCGCCGAGAAGGCCCAGGCCGACTATCGCGCCGCCCAGGCCCAGGTCCGCGCCATGGGCGGGCCGAGCGCCAACGGCGTCACCGTGCTGCGCAGCCCGATCGACGGGGTCGTGACGCGGATCGAGACCCAGGTCGGCGGCTTCCTGACGCAGGGCGCGCTCGTCGCCGAGGTCGCCGACCAGAGCCGCGCCGAATACGTCTTCGACGCACCGGCGGCCGCCGCCGGCTCCATCCGGCTCGGCCAGGCGATCCACGTGCAGACCCCCGACGGCCAGGAGACCCCGGCCACCATCAGCGCCGTGGCGCCCGGCGCGTCCGGGGGCAACACCGCCACCGTCCGGGCGACGCCGTCGGGCAGGACCGCGCCGGTCGGGTCGGTCGTCTCCGCGCGGGTGATGACGGGAGCCAGTGACGGCGGCGCGATCATCGTGCCCAGCGAGGCCGTCCAGACCGTCGAAGGCCGTCCGGTCGTGTTCGTGGTCGAGACCGCCGGCTTCCGCGCCAAGCCGGTGACGCCAGGCCGGGTCGCCGCGGGCTCCACCGAGATTCTGAGAGGCCTGACCGGAACCGAACGCATCGCCGGCAAGGGCGCCTTCCTGCTCAAGGCCGAACTCGGCAAGGGCGAAGCGGGACACGAGGACTGACCATGCTGAACCGCCTGATCGACCTCTCCGTCCGCTTCCGCTGGATCGTCGCCCTGCTGGCCGTGGCCCTGCTCGCGTATGGCGGCGCGCAGCTCGCCGGTCTGCCCATCGACGCGGTCCCCGACATCACCAACCGCCAGGTGCAGATCAACACCATCGCGCCCGCCCTCGGTCCCGAGGAGGTCGAGCGCCAGGTCACCTTCCCGGTCGAGACCGCCCTGGCCGGCATCCCCGGCCTGGTCGAGACCCGCTCGCTGTCGCGTCACGGCTTCTCGCAGATCACCGCCGTCTTCACCGACGCCACCGACCTCTATGGGGCTCGAAGTCTGATCAACGAGCGCCTCCAGGCCGCCCGCGCCACCCTGCCCGAAGGCCTGGAGCCCAGCATGGGGCCGCCGGTCACGGGCCTGGGCGAGGTCTATATCTGGACCGTCGAGCTGTCGGGTCCGGCGGCGCGGACCGGCGCGGCCTATGTCACCCCCGAGGGCGACCGCCTGACCACCGACATCGAGAAGGCCACCTATCTGCGCACGGTTCAGGACTGGATCGTCGCGCCCCAGCTGAAGACGTTGAAGGGCGTGGCCGGGGTCGACGTGCTGGGCGGCTACGTGAAGCAGTATGTGGTCCAGCCCGACCCGGCCAAGCTGTCGGCCTTCGGCATCAGCCTGCCGCAGTTGATCGACGCCCTGGAGCACGCCAACCGCGTCGAGGGCGCGGGCTACGTCCAGCGCGGCGGCGAGGCCTACATCGTCCGCGCCGACGCCCGGGTGAAGACCCTGGGCGAACTGGCCGAGACTCCCGTGGGGCGGCGCGGCTCGGCGGTGATCCGCGTGTCCGACGTCGCCACCGTCGTCATCGGCCAGGCCCCGCGCCTGGGCTCGGCCAGCGAGGCCGGGCGCGAGGTCGTGATCGGCACCGCCCTGATGCTGGCCGGCGAGAACAGCCGCACGGTCGCCGCTCGGGTGGGGGAACGCCTCAAGGACATTCAGGCCAGCCTCCCAGCCGGGGTGGTGGTCAAGCCGGTGCTGGACCGCACCGATCTGGTCGACGCCACGATCCGCACCGTCGAGCACAACCTGGCCTTCGGCGCCCTGCTGGTCATCGCCGTGCTGTTCATGGCCCTGGGCAACATCCGCGCGGCGATCATCACCGCCCTGGTCATCCCGCTGTCGTTCCTGTTCGCCGCCATCGCCATGCGGCGGTTCGGGATCAGCGGCAATCTGATGAGCCTGGGGGCGCTGGACTTCGGCCTGATCGTCGACGGCGCGGTGGTTGTGATCGAGAACACCCTGGGCCGCCTGGCGCTGCGCCGGAGCGAACTGGGACGGTCGCTGGACGCCCGCGAGCGGATCGCGATCGCCGCGTCCTCGGCCCGCGAGATGGCCAGGCCCGCCGCCTTCGGCCAGGCGATCATCCTGATGGTCTACGCCCCGCTGCTGGCCTTCGAGGGCGTCGAGGGCAAGATGTTCGGCCCCATGGCGGCGACCGTGATGTTCGCCCTGGCCGGAGCCTTCCTGCTGTCCCTGACCTTCGTGCCGGCCATGGCCGCCCTGCTGATCGGCGAACCCAAGGGCCATGGCGAGACCCGGGTCATGACCGCCGCCAAGGCGCGGTTCGAACCCCTCCTGCGCCGCCTCGTCGCCCGGCCGGTCGCGGTGGCGGCGGGCGCCGGCCTGGCCTTGCTGATCGGCGTCGTCGCCTTCCTGAGCCTGGGCCGCGAGTTCATCCCGACGCTCGACGAAGGCGACCTGATGGTCCAGGCCTCGCGCGTGCCGTCGATCTCGCTGGAGCAGAGCCAGGCCATGCAGTTCCGGGTCGAGAAGACCCTGGCCGCCATGCCCGAGGTCGCCCTGGTGTTCACCCGCACGGGCACCGCCGAGATCGCCTCCGACCCGATGCCGCCCAGCGCCTCGGACACCTTCGTCATCCTCAAGCCGCGCAAGCACTGGCCCGATCCGCGCCTGCCCAAGGCCCGGCTGGTCGAGCGCATGGAGGGCGCGTTGGCCGCGCACCTGGGCAACGCCTACGAGTTCACCCAGCCCATCCAGATGCGGTTCAACGAGCTGATCGCCGGCGTTCGATCCGACGTCGCCGTCAGCGTCTATGGCGACGACTTCGCGGTCATGGACCAGACCGCCCAGCAGGTCGCCAAGGCGCTGCGCGGGGTGCGGGGCGCGGCCGATGTAAAGGTCGAGCAGGTCTCCGGCCAGCCGACCATCACGGCCACGGTGGACCGCACGGCCGCGGCCGCCCTGGGCGTCCACGCCAGCGACGCCGCCGACGCCCTGGCCATCGGCCTCGGCGGCCGCGAGGCCGGACATATCCTTGAGGGTGACCGGCGGTTCGATGTCGTCGTCCGCCTGGACGAGCAGCGGCGCAACGATCCGGCTGTCATGGGCCAGCTGCCGGTCATGCCGGAGGGCGCGCCGCCCGGCACGGCGGCGATCCCGCTGTCGACCCTGGCCCGCTTCGACGCCGCCGAAGGCCCCAACCAGATCAGTCGCGAGAACGGCAAGCGCCGCATCGTGGTCCAGGCCAATGTCCGAGGGCGCGACCTGGGCGGCTTCGTCGCCGACGCCAAGACCGCCGTGCGGGACGAGGTTCCCCTTCCCGCCGGCTCGTGGCTGGATTGGGGCGGCCAGTTCGAAAACCTGGAGCGGGCCTCGGCGCGCCTGGCGGTGATCGTGCCGGTCGTCTTCCTGGTGATCGTGATCCTGCTCTACTTCGCCCTGGGCTCGGCGGCGGAGGCCGCCCTGGTCTTCGCCTGCGTGCCCCTGGCGCTGGTCGGCGGCGCGGCCGCCCTGGCCCTGCGCGGCATACCGTTCTCGATCTCGGCCGCCGTCGGCTTCATCGCGGTCTCAGGCGTCGCGACGCTGAACGGCCTGGTGCTGATGCAGAGCATCAAGCAGCAACTGGCCGCGGGGCTCGGACCGGTCGAGGCGGTGGTCACGGGCACGGTCAGCCGCCTTCGGGCGGTGCTGACCACGGCGCTGGTCGCCATGCTCGGCTTCCTGCCCATGGCGCTCGCCATCGGCCCGGGGGCGGAGGTGCAGAAGCCCCTGGCCACCGTCGTCATCGGCGGCCTGCTGACCTCCACCGCGTTGACCCTGCTGGCCCTGCCGGTGTTCGCGGCCTGGCTGGCCGCGCGGGGCTGGATGCGGGAGCCTGTCTCGGACGGCTAGCCGGCCGCGACGTCCAGGACGGCCTGGGCGAAGGCCTGGGGCGCTTCCTGGGGAAGGTTGTGGCCTATGCCTCCCGTCAGGGTCCGGTGCTGGTACTTTCCGGTGAAGCGCTTGGCATAGGTCTTGGGGTCTGCGTGCGGGGCGCCGTTGGCGTCGCCCTCGAGTGTGATGGTCGGCACGGAGATGCTCGGCGCGGCGGCCAGGGTGCGTTCCAGGTCGTCGTACTTGGCCTCGCCCGCGGCCAGGCCCAGCCGCCACCGGTAATTGTGGATCACCACGGCGACGTGATCCGGATTGTCGAACGCCACGGCGCTGCGGTCGAAGGTATCGTGGGTGAACTTCCATTGAGGCGAGGCCGTGCGCCAGATCAGCTCGCAGAACGCCCGCGTATTGGCGGCGTAGCCGGCCGCGCCGCGATCGGTGGCGAAATAGAACTGGTACCACCAGGCCAGCTCCGCCGGCGGGGGCAAAGGCGCCTTGTTGGCCTGGGGGCTGCCGATCAGGTAGCCGCTGACCGAGACCAGCCCCTTGACCCTGCGTGGCCAGAGCGCGGCGAGGATGCAGGCCGTGCGCGCGCCCCAGTCAAAAGCCCCGATCACCGCGCTTTCGATCTTGAGGGCGTCCAGCAGGGCGATGACGTCGAGCGCCACGACCGCCTGTTGGCCGTTGCGCAGGGTGTCCACCGAAAGGAACCGCGTGGTCCCGTATCCGCGCAGATACGGGACGATCACGCGATAGCCCTTGTCGGCCAGCAGCGGCGCCGCCGCCTCGAAGCTGTGGATGTCGTAGGGCCAGCCGTGCAGCAGGATGATCGGCGCCCCGGTCGCCGGCCCCATCTCGACATAGCCCACGTCCAGCAAGCCGGCGGCGACCTGCCTGGGCGCCGGCATGGTGTCGTTTTCGCTCCTCCCGGAGGGCTTGGCCTGCATCCCCGTGGCGGCGGCCGCCAGGTTCGGCAGGGCCGCGACGCCAAGCGCGGCGGCGGTCAGGAATTCGCGACGGGGGAGACGGCTGTTGTCCATGGCGACTCTCGGAGCGGATACGGACGAGGACCATTCCCGGGAGCGGCCCGCAAATCCACCGCCTTTCCGCGCGTTGGCGGGATTGTGCAAGAACCGCGCAGCGCGGCGGCGCTCGATCCCTCTCGAAGCCCGCGGTTCCGCTTGTCCTTCCGCCCGGCGATGCGCCGGGCGGAAGGATCGCGTCAGGACGCCATGGCCAGATTGCGGGCCAGATCGCGGGTGGGGGACGTGGCGGTCTGGTCGGCGGCGCCGAGGACGGCCGAGGCCTGGGCCGCGTCGCGGTTCCAGATCGCCGCCGAGCCGCCGGCCTGGCCGCCGAACCCGGCCATGGCCTGGCGCAGCAGCATCTGCTGCAGCAGGGCCG
>NZ_JBFUAW010000063.1:0-18707 GCF_056406095.1 Caulobacter sp. P1_D6
GGGAGGATCTAGTCCGAGCAGATGCTCCCCCTCTGGGGGAGCTGTCGCGGAGCGACTGAGGGGGTCTTCCGGCCGCGCTTCACGCTCGCCGATGCAGCCGCAACGGCTTCGTCGCCTCGCGCCGGATCACGCCCTTCGCCTCCAAATCCAGCTGCGCGGCCTTCAGCCACCACCCCGCCTTGTCGCCGCCCGGGAACAGCGCCTCGGGCAGCAGGGGCAGCAGCCGTTCCTTGGCCTCGGCCACCGTCAGCCCAGGCGCGCCGACAGGCAGCACCTGGAGCAACGCCTCGCGCATCGCCTCGTACTTGGCGCGGTCGACGCGCTGCACGTGGCCGGGCGAGGTGAAGTTCTCGATCTCGATCCGGTCGTCGGCCTTCGGCATCGTCAGGTATGGTCCTTGTGCTCGATATGCCCTTCGAGGACCTCGGTTCGGGAGAACACCTCCTCCTGGCCGTCCTGCAGCAGCTCCTCGAAATCGTCCCGGTCGCGCTCGGCCTGGGCCAGGACGAGGCGCAGGGCGTCGACCTCGGTCGGGGCCTCGACCACCACGCTGCGCAGCGGGGCTTCGGGCGGGGCGTCGCCGAGACGGACATCGATGCGCCAGCGGGTGGTCATGCAGCTTCTCCGAGGTTGAAGGCGTTGGTTCGCTCCTCAGGTAACGCACCATTGCACCAAGCGGCGTTTCTAGCGAGGTTGCGGCGAGTTCAGTTCGGGGAGGCTTCATGGCGACGGGTGGCGGGCGACAAGGTCCCTCCTTGCGCGCAGGTCGGCGAAAAGGCGTGGATCGCAGAGCGGTCCTGGCCGGCGCGACGGGCCTGGCGGGGTTCGCCCTGGCCGGAGCGGGCGCGGCCCGCGCCGCCTCGCCCCGCGTGGAAGCCCTGATCGCCCAGATGACCATCGAGGAAAAGGCCGGCCAGCTGTCGTGCTATTCCGACATGATCCGGCCGCCGGTCGGCGACATCAATCCGCTGGTCAACCAGCGCAACACCCAGCAGATCCTGGCCGACGTCCGGGCCGGCCGCATCGGGACGCTGATGAACGGCGTCGGGGTCGAGGGGGCGCTGCTGGCCCAGACCGCCGCGGTCGAGCACTCGCGCCTGCACATCCCGCTGCTGTTCGCCGCCGACGTGATCCACGGCTTCAAGACCATCTACCCGATCCCCCTGGCTGAATCCGCCAGCTTCGACCCCAGCCTGGCCGAGCGCACGGCGCGGGCCGCGGCGATCGAGGCCTCGTCGTACGGCAACCACTGGACCTTCGCCCCGATGGTCGACGTGGCCCGCGACCAGCGCTGGGGCCGGGGCGCCGAGGGCTCGGGCGAGGACGTGTTCCTGGGCGAGGTGATGGCCCAGGCCCGAGTGCGCGGCTTCCAGGGGCGCGACCTGACCGCGCCCGACAGCCTGCTGTCCACCGCCAAGCACTTCGCCGGATACGGCGCGGTGGCGGCGGGGCTGGACTACAACACCGTGGACCTCTCCGAAGAGACCCTGCGCGAGGTGCACCTGCCGCCGTTCAAGGCCGCCTTCGACGCCGGCTGCCTGTCGGTGATGTCGGCCTTCAACGACATCAACGGCGTGCCGTCCACGGCCAACAAGCACCTGCTGACCGACATCCTGCGCGGCGAGTGGAACTTCAAGGGCGTGGTCATCTCCGACTACACCGCCGACCAGGAGCTGGTGGCCCACGGCTTCGCGGCCGACGATAAGGACGCCGCGCGCCTGGCGATCCTGGCCGGGGTCGACATCAGCATGCAGAGCGGCCTCTACAGCCGCTACCTGCCCGAGCTGGTCGCCCAGGGGCGGGTGCCGATGGCCACGGTCGACAACGCCGTGCGCCGGGTGCTGAGCCTGAAGGAGACCCTGGGCCTGTTCGACCGACCGTTCCGCTCGATCGACGCCAAGGCCCAGGCCGCCAACACCGCCACCCCGGCCATGCGGGCGCTGTCGCGGGAGGCGGGCGGCAAGTCCATCGTCCTGCTGCGCAACGACGGCGGCCTGCTGCCCCTGCCGACCAAGGGCAGGAAGATCGCCCTGATCGGACCGTTCGGGCAGGACCGCGACAACATCCTGGGGCCCTGGGCCTTCTTCGGCGATCCCAGCCTGGGCGTCGACCTGGCCACCGGCATCCGCGAGGCGATGGCCGATCCCTCGCAGCTGACCCTCGCCAAGGGCTGCGACGTCGAGAACACCATCCTCGGCGGCTTCGACCAGGCCGTCGCCGCCGCCAAGGCCGCCGACATCGTGCTGCTGGCCGTGGGCGAGAGCCAGAACATGTCGGGCGAGGCCCAGTCGCGCACCGAGATCGGCCTGCCGCGCGTGCAGCAGCAACTGGCCGAGCTGGTCGGGGCCGTGGGCAAGCCGACCGTCGTGCTGCTGCGCCACGGCCGGGCCCTGGTGCTGGAGGGGGCGGTCAAGGCCGCTCCCGCCGTGCTGGCCACCTGGTTCCTGGGCACCGAGACCGGCCACGCCGTGGCCGACGTGCTGTTCGGCAAGGTCAATCCGTCGGCCCGCCTGCCGGTCAGCTTCCCGCACGAGAGCGGCCAGGAGCCGTTCGCCTACAACCACCGCACCACCGGCCGCCCCGCGCCCCAGGCCGACGACAGCCAGGAGTACAAGGCCCGCTGGCGCACCACGCGCAACGAGGCGCTGTACCCGTTCGGCCATGGGCTGTCCTACACCAGCTTCGCGCTCAGCGACGTCAAGCTGTCGACCACGCGCCTGGCCTGGAACGAGAAGCTCATCGTCACCGCCACCGTGGCCAACACCGGCAAGCTCGCTGGTGAGCATGTGGTCCAGCTCTACATCCGCGACCGGGTGGCCAGCCGCACCCGGCCGGTGCGCGAGCTCAAGCGCTTCCTGCGGGTGGCGCTGAAGCCGGGCGAGCGGCGCGAGGTGCGCTTCAGCCTGGAGCGCGGCTCGCTGATGTTCGTCGGCGACAACGACCGCTGGATCGCCGAGCCCGGCATGTTCGACCTGTGGGTGGCCAACAGCGCGGTCGACGGCCTGACGGCCAGCTTCGAGCTGCTGGGGGCGTAAGGGACCGGACCGAAATCATGACCCGAAGCAAACTGCTGCGAATGGACAATATCGGCATCGTGGTGGAATCCCTCGATGACGCCGTCGCCTTCTTCACCGAGCTTGGCCTGACGTTCGAGGGACGGGCCATGGTCGAAGGCGAATGGGCCGGACGCATCACCGGGCTGGGCGATCAGCGCGTCGAGATCGCCATGATGGTCACGCCCGACGGCCACAGCCGCCTGGAGCTCTCGCGTTTCCTGGTCCCGTCCGTCGTCGCCGATCACCGCAACGCCCCGGTCAACGCCCTCGGCTACCTGCGCGCCATGTTCACGGTGAGCGACATCGACGACACCCTGGCCAGGCTCCGCAAGCACGGCGCCCAACTGGTCGGCGAGGTGGTCGAGTACGAGAACGTGTACCGGCTCTGCTACATCCGCGGCCCCGAAGGCCTTCTCATCGGACTGGCGCAACCGCTCGGCGGCGATCAGTAGCGGCTAGGGGGGCGCCCCTAGCCTCACTGGCCGTTTGACATCCCACGCGTCACCAAGCATTTATCCTACAAATAAGCGTTCCCAGAGTCGCGAGGCCCCATGACCGACGCCACCTCCATCCGCGTGGCCCTGATCGGCCTGGGCAAGATCGCCCGCGACCAGCACCTGCCGGCCATGGCCGCCGATCCGCGTTTCGAGCTGGTGGCGATCGTCAGCCGCCACGCCGAACAGCCGGGCCTGCCCAGCTTCCACACCCTGGACGAACTGCTGGCCAGCGGCGTGGCGTTCGACGCGGTGGCCCTGTGCACCCCGCCCCAGGTGCGCCACGGCCTGGCCCGCCAGGCGCTGGAAGCCGGCAAGCACGTGATGCTGGAAAAGCCGCCCGGCGCGACGCTGAGCGAGGTCGAGGACCTGCGCCAGGTCGCCGAGGTCCAAGGCGTCACCCTGCAGACCACCTGGCACTCGCGCCACGCCCCGGCCGTCGCCCCGGCGCGCGACTGGCTGGCCGGCAAGACGATCACCGCGGCCCGCATCAACTGGCGCGAGGACGTGCGGGTCTGGCATCCGGGCCAGGACTGGATCTGGGAGCCGGGCGGCCTGGGGGTGTTCGATCCCGGCATCAACGCCCTGTCGATCGCCACCGCCGTGCTGCCGCGCCCGTTCTTCCTGACGCAGGCGACCCTGCACGTGCCCGAGAACCGCCAGTCGCCGATCCAGGCCGAGCTGTCGTTCGTCGACACCGCCGGCGTGCCGGTCACCGCCGAGTTCGACTTCCTGCAGACCGGTCCGCAGAGCTGGGACATCGAGGTCGACACCGACGGCGGGGCGCTGCGCCTGTCGCACGGCGGCTCCAAGCTGTGGATCGACGGGGCCCTGGTCCACGAGCGGCCCGAGGCCGAGTACCCCGGTCTGTACGCCCGGTTCGCCGAGCTGATCGCCGCCGGAACGTCCGATGTCGACGTCACGCCGCTGCGCCACGTGGCCGACGCCTTCCTCCTGGGCCGTCGCGTCACGGCGCCCGCTTTCGTGGAGTAGGACGCCGGTCCTCGACCATTCGGCGCAACGACGTTCTTGCAAATTGGCGGGTCGCAACGTTAGGTACCGCCCAGGGGCGTGAGACCTGCGTGCGGCGAATGGAGCTGACGGAGAGGGACGCGTCCTGGGGAGAGACGCGTGAAGTTCCTGGATGCACCGCTGCCGCCGCCTCTGGTCGCCGCCCTGCGGGCGTGCCGCCCGCACCTGATGGCCGCCGCCGTGTTCAGCGCCTTCATCAACCTGCTGCTGCTGGCCCCGACCATCTACATGATGCAGGTCTACGACCGGGTGGTGCCCACCGAGGGCCGGCTGACCCTGCTGTACCTGACCCTGGTCGTGGCCTTCGCCCTGGGCACCCAGACCGCCCTGGAATCGGTGCGCTCGCGGCTGCTGACCCTGGCGGGCCTGCGCCTGGACCGGCTGCTGGCCGGCGGCATCCTGCAGAAGCTGATGAGCGCCATGGCCCCCGGCGCCTCGGCCCAGGGCATGCGCGAGTTCGACGTCGTGCGCCAGGCCCTGTCGGGCCCCGTGGCCGTCGCCGTCTTCGACATCCCGTGGACCCCGATCTACGTGCTGGTCGCCTTCATGATCCACCCGGCCCTGGGCGCGATGACCATCGTCGGCGGCGCGGTGCTGGTGGTGCTGGCGGTGTTCAACGAGCGGGCCACGCGGACACGGGCCCGGGAGGCCTTCATGGCCCAGGCCCAGGCCTACGCCTCGCAGGAAGCGGCCGCCGCCAACGGCGAGGTCGTGCGGGCTCTCGGCATGCGCGGCGCCCTGCGCGAGCGCCAGCTGGCCGATCGCCGCGTCGGCCTGGACCTGTCGGCCAAGGCCCAGTTCACGGGCGGCGGCTATTCGGCGGCCACCAAGTTCACCCGCATGTTCCTGCAGTCGGCGGCCCTGGGCCTGGGCGCCTGGCTGGCGGTCGACAAGCAGATCTCGGCGGGCGCGATCATCGCCGCCTCGGTGCTGATGAGCCGCGCCCTGCAGCCGATCGAGCAGCTGGTCGGCTCCTGGGGCGTGGTCGGCCAGGTGCGCGGCGCGCTGAACAACCTGATCAAGCTGTTCCCCAACCGGGGGATGGAGATGTCCGGCACCCAGCTGCCGGCCCCGACCGGGGCGCTGGCCCTGGAACAGGTGGCCGTGCGCGCGCCCGGCGAAGGCCCGGTGCTGCTGCGCGGCGTCTCGTTCCGCCTGACGCCGGGCGAGATCCTGGGCGTCATCGGTCCCAGCGGCGCGGGCAAGACCACCCTGGCGCGGGTGGCCGCCGCGGCGATCGCGCCCGACGCGGGCGTGGTGCGCCTGGACGGCGCCAACCTGGTCGACTGGGACGGCGACCGGCTGGGCCGCTACATCGGCTATGTGCCGCAGGACTCGGGCCTGATGGCCGGCACGATCAAGGACAACATCTCGCGCTTCGCCACCTGGGTGGGGGCCGATGCGGCGATCGTCGACGCCGAAGTGGTGGCCGCGGCCCAGGCGGCGGGGGTGCATGAGCTGATCCTGCGCCTGCCCAAGGGCTACGACACCCTGCTGGGCGCCGGCGGACGCGGTCTCTCGGCCGGCCAGGCCCAGCGCGTGGCCCTGGCGCGCGCCCTGTACGGCGAGCCGCCGCTGCTGATCCTGGACGAGCCCAACTCGGCGCTCGACGCCGACGGCGAGGCGGCGCTGAACAGCGCGCTGCTGGCCGCCAAGGCGCGCAAGGCCGCGATCCTGATCGTCGCCCACCGCACCGGCATCCTCAACGTCGCCGACCGCCTGCTGGTGCTGCGCGAAGGCCAGATCGAGATGCTCGGCCCCCGGGTGGAGGTGGTCGCCAAGATGGCCGAGGCCGCCCAGGCCCAGGCCAAGGGGAGCGGCGCCAAGCCGGCTTCCGCCACGACCGCCCTGCAGGCCGCCAAGCCATGACCGACACGATGTTCCAAGCCTCGAGCGAAAAGCCGGGCGAAGCCCCCAACGTCCCGCCGCGCCTGTCGGACGATCCGGCCATGGCCATCCGCATCGGCGCGGGGGTGGCGGGCCTGTTCTTCGTCGGCTTCCTGGGCTGGGCGGCCCTGGCGCCGCTGGACGCCGGCGCCTACGCCCACGGGGTGATCGCCGTGGCGGGCAACCGCCAGTCGGTCCAGAACCGCGAGGGCGGGGTGGTCACGGCCATCCGGGTGGTCGAGGGCCAGAGCGTGGTCAAGGGCCAGATCCTGGTCGAGCTGTCGGCCTCGGAGCTGCGGGCCAGCGAGCGGGGCATGACCGGCGAGGTCCTGACCCTGCTGGCCCAGCGCGCCCGCCTGGTCGCCGAGCGCGACAAGCAGGCCGGTTTCGCCGCCCCGCCCGAATTCGCCAAGCTGGAGCCCGAGGACAGGCCGCTGGCCGAGGACGCCCTGCGCCTGCAACGCCAGCAATTCCAGGCCCGTCGAAGCTCGCTGCAGACCCAGCGCGGCGTGCTCAACCAGCGGATCCTGCAACTGAGCCAGCAGACCAGCGGCGCCGAGCGTCAGCTGGACGCCAACCGCGAGCAGCAGAAGCTGATCGAGGAGGAGCTGGCGGGCGTGCAGGAGCTGGCCGCCAAGGGCTACGCGCCCAAGACCCGGGTCCTGGCCCTGCAGCGCAGCGCCGCCTCCCTGACCGGCGAGGACGGCGCCTATCGCGCCCAGATCGCCCGCTCCGGCGAGCAGATCGGCGAGACCCGGCTGCAGACCCTGTCGCTGGAGCGGCAGATGATGGAGGAGGTCTCCGGCCAGCTGCGCGACGTGCAGGTGCGGCTCGACGACCTGCAGCCCAAGGTGCTGGCCGCCCGCGAGCAGCTGGCGCGCGCCACGGTCCGCGCCCCCTCGGGCGGCAAGGTGGTGGGGCTCAGCGTCTTCACGGTCGGCGGGGTGGTGGCGCCCGGCCAGACCCTGATGGAGATCGTGCCCCAGGACCGCCGCCTGGTGATCCAGGCCAAGGTCTCGCCCAACGACGCCGACGACCTCAAGCCCGGCCAGAAGACCCAGATCCGCTTCACCTCGCTGCACGAGCGCGACCTGCCGCTGCTGAACGGCACCCTGACCGAGCTGTCGGCCGACAGCTTCACCGACGAGAAGACCGGCGCCCAGTACTTCCGGGCCGAGGTCGCCGCGCCGCCGCAGGAACTGGAAAAGATCCGAAAGATCCGCGGCGCCCAGTCGGGCCTGCAGGCCGGCCTGCCGGTCGAGGTGCTGATCCCGCTGCGCAAGCGCTCGGCCCTGGCCTACCTGGTCGAACCGCTGTTCCAGACCTTCTGGCGGATGGGCCGGGAGCACTAGGGTTTATCAGCAGCCTACACGTTGGCTGCTCCGGTCAACGACGCTGAAGCGGGAATAGCGGTCGGCTGTTCGGCGTCGTGGGCAGACGTTTACGGTGGATCGACGTTTAGGACCACTCGGACGCCACATCAGTTCTTACGGCCGCCATCCTGCAGCGCCTCCAGAGCCTTCTCCACGCCCAGCGAGCCTGAGACTTGGCTTGGCGGGTAGTCTTTGAAGGTGGAGAGGAACTGACCCATGATGACGGTGGCGGGCATCATGACCCACAGCTTTTCTCCCCACCATTGGCCGTATGACGTCGATTCGCTCTGATATCGCTCCCACGGATCGACGCGCAGATTGGTCACGATCGGCACGTTGGTGGAGTCTTCCTTTCCGCTGAACAGGTTGCCGACAATCGTCTTGAACGTGATCTTCCATTGGTCGTAGCGCAGGGCCATGAGATCGGCGTTGTCGCTGAAATAGAAGAACTCGCGGCGCGGACCTTCAGTGACCTCGCCTTCGAAGAACGGCTTGAAGTCGTAACCGTCGAGGTGGGTCCGGAAGGTCTTCTCGCCCGCTTGGTGTCCGGCGAGCAGCTTCTCCTTGATCTCCGTCTCGCCCGCCGCGGCGACCAAGGTCGGCAGCCAGTCTTCGGCCGACATGACGTCGTTGATGATGACACCGGGCTCGATGACGCCGGGCCACTTCGCCAGCATCGGCACGCGGAAGCCGCCTTCGTACACGGTACCTTTCTCGCCTCGAAACGGATGGTTGCCGCCGTCGGGCCAGCTGAAGATTTCCGCGCCGTTGTCGCTGGTGAACAGCACGATCGTGTTGTCCGCGATGCCCAGTTCGTCGAGCTTGGCGAGCAGTTCGCCAACAATCCAGTCCAGCTCGGCCATGGCGTCGGCGAACAGACCGTAGCCGGTCTTGCCGTCCCATTGCTTGGACAGGTGCGTCCAGGAGTGGCACCGCGTCGAGTTGTGCCAGAGGAAAAACGGCTGTCCCGCCTTGACCGAGCGGTCGATGAAGTCGCACGAGCGACGCACCAGATCGGCATCGATGTCTTCCATGCTGACCTTGGCGGCGGGGTCCATGCCCGGATGCGGCGGCAACGGACCGGCGTCGGTGATCTTCTGTTTGCCGACCCGTCCCCAGCGCGGATCGTCCGTGGGGTCGTCGACCTCGGTGGCGACACTGCTGACGATGTTGCGCGGGCCGAACTTCGTCAGGAATTCCGGGTTTTTGGGGTACTCCGGGTCGTACGGCTCTTCCATCGCATTGAGGTGGTAGAGGATCCCGTGGAACTCGTCGAAGCCGTGCACGGTGGGCAGGTATTCGTTGCGGTCGCCCAAGTGGTTCTTGCCGATCTGCGCCGTGGCGTAGCCGAGGGGCTTGAGCAGTTCGGCGATCGTCGGATCGGTGTCTTGCAAGCCCTGCTTTGCCGCTGG
The DNA here is from genome assembly GCF_056406095.1 of Caulobacter sp. P1_D6. Classification (NCBI taxonomy): domain Bacteria; kingdom Pseudomonadati; phylum Pseudomonadota; class Alphaproteobacteria; order Caulobacterales; family Caulobacteraceae; genus Caulobacter; species Caulobacter sp. P1_D6. The sequence goes on from NZ_JBFUAW010000063.1 coordinate 9,255, forward strand.
CAGGCCGACTTTTAGCAGCCCCGTGCGGAACGGCGTCTGCCCAGTGATGAACGCGGCGCGTCCCGCCGTGCAGGATTGTTGCCCGTAATAATCGGTGAAAAGCGCCCCCTCCTGGGCGAGCCGATCGATGTTCGGCGTGCTGCCGCCCATCATGCCGCGATGGTAGGCGCTGATGTTCCATATGCCCACGTCATCGGCCATGACCATGATGATGTTGGGCTTGGCTGAGGCGGCCATCGGACACTCCTGCTGGTCGTGGCCAAACGGGCCCCGCACGAAGAGATTTAAGGCTCGCGACCCTGGGGTCGCCATCGGGGATTCCCCGCGCCAGACCGCAGGGACATTGCCTAGGGGCGCCGCTGGGACTGTCCGACTAGGGCCCAAGTTCGCCCTGACGCCTTGTCGGCAGACGGACCCTACGGATCGCCACCCGCCAGCGCTGTCATTGGCAAAATAAAAGGCGGGCCTCCCCCAAGGCCCGCCTTCAGTCTGAGTCCCCCTCGGGACGTGGGCGACGCTAATCGCGAAGACCCCCCCAGGCCTCGCGGTGCGTCGTTCTCCGAGCCGATGACTTCGCGTCCAAGCGTCGGTGAATACGGTCCCGGACGATTATTGATCACTGATCAGCGTTCGTCCGAAGGGACCGACACCAGTAAGGCTTTGCGCGGCGTAGCCATTACATGCCGGTCCCATTTTCTTGATCCTTCGTCTCAAAGGAAATCGTCCCCCTCGCGTGGTGCGACGAACGCCCGCATTGGGCGGATACGGTAAATACGTGATTGTGCCTTGGGGGAGGCCACATGAGTGAACCTTTGAGTCCGCCTGCCGAGTCCGTGTTTCGGCTTGGGCGATCGAACTTCAGCACCCGGAGCGTCCCGCCCGAGGAGCGACACGATTACTATCGCCGAGAGGTGCTGGTCGCGCTGGACGCCCGCGACCCCGAACCGGGGTTCTCGGCCAACATCACCTCGCTGCGCCTGGGCCCCCACGCCTTCTACGTGACCGAGACCGGCGGCCACACGATGTTCCGCACGCCGCAGATGATCGCCGCCGACGGCCTCGACCACTATATCGTCCAGTTCAACATCGCCGGCTCGCACACCGGCGACTTCGACGGCGTGTCCTTCTCGTTCGGCCCGGGCGAGGTCGGGATCTGCGACCTGTCGCGGCCGATGCTGCTGCACAGCACGGCGGTCAAGGTTCTGAGCACCTTCCTGCCCCGCGCCGACGTCCAGGCCGTGGCGCCCGGCGTCGAGCTGCACGGCATGGTGCTGGACGGCAACCGCGCCGGCCTGCTGATCGAGCATTTGACGGCGGTTACCCGCTGGTTCCCGCAGCTGTTGCCGGAGACCCTGCCGGGCATCACCCGCGCCACCACCGAGCTGCTGGGCGCCTGCCTGGCGATGGAGGCCGGACGGGCCGACTTCGGCGTGCGCGAGTCGCCGGTGCTGCTGCGGGCCCGCGCCTATGTCGAGCACAACCTGCTGGAGCCCAGCCTGAACCCGGCCCGGATCAGCGAAGCCCTGGGCGTGTCGCGCTCCACCCTTTACCGGCTGTTCGAGCCGCTGGGCGGGGTGACGGCCTATATCTGGGAGCGCCGCCTGCACCTGGCCCGCGCCGCCCTGCTGGACCCCAAGCGGGCCCGGCGGATCAGCGAGATCGCCTTCCAGTGCGGCTTCAGCAGCGAGGCCCACTTCAGCCGCAGCTTCCGCAAGGCCTTCAACATCCGCCCCAGCGACCTGCGCTCGCTGCAGCCCAGCCTGGTCGACGAACCCGACACCCCGTTCTCGCGATGGAGCGACACGGCGACGGGGGCTTAGGGCGCGCTAGCACCCTCTCCCCATGGGAGAGGGTTTCAGTAACGCTGCATCAAATCTGCACGGCAAACGCGTCGCTGGACCGGCTTTGTCTCGACCCCGCGCGGGCACTCAACGGGCTCCTTCGGTCGGAGCCCGCCATGCCGCTTTCCCGTCGCCCGCGCGACCTGTCCTTCACGCTCAAGGCCAGCGCCGCGCTCGCCCTGGCGGTCGTCGCCGACCTGCTGTTCTGGGGTCATCGGATCGGCTGGACCCTGGGCGCCTTCGCCCTGCTGCTGACCCTGGCCGCGACCGCCCTGCATCCGCACGCCCGTCGTGACCTCAAGGCCGGCTGGGCGCTGGTCGCGGCGACCGTGCTGGCGATCCTCCTGGTCTGGGCGCCCAGCCTGCTGGGCTGGCTGCTGTTCTGGGCGATGCTGAGCCTGGCGGTCCTGCTGCCCCGGGCCGCGCGCTTCGACGACGCCTGGCGCTGGAGCCAGCGCCTGGTCGCCCAGGCCGTGGTCGGGCTGTTCGGGCCGTGGCTCGATCTTCGCCGGGCGCGCAAGGCGGGCCGGACGACGGCGCCGGGCTGGAACTGGCGGGGGATCGTGCCGCTGCTGGCCCTGCCGGTCGTGGGCGGGGCCGTGTTCCTGACCCTGTTCGCCGCCGCCAATCCCGTGATCGGCCAGGCCCTGTCGACCCTGAGATTGCCCGTCTTCAGCGGCGACCTGTTCTGGCGGGCGGTCTTCTGGCTGATGGTGCTGACCCTGGCCTGGAGCCTGCTGCGGCCGCGCCGCCGCCGCGCCCTGCCGACGGGCAAACCCCGGTCCCCGGGCGCCGTCGCGGGAGTCTCGATCGCCTCGGTGACCCTGTCGCTGATCGTCTTCAACGCCCTGTTCGCGCTGCAGAACGGCCTGGACGCGGTGATCCTGTGGGGCGGGGCCGGACCGCCCGCCGGCCTGACCCTGGCGGAGTACGCCCATCGCGGCGCCTATCCGCTGATCGCCACGGCGCTGCTGGCGGGCCTGTTCGTGCTGGTTGCCCTGGACCCGCGCATGCCGACCGCCAAGGTCCCGCTGGTCCGCGTGCTGGTGGTGCTGTGGGTGGGCCAGAACCTGTTCCTGGTGGCCTCCAGCATCCTGCGGACGGTCGACTACGTGCAGGTCTATTCCCTGACCCGCCTGCGGATCGCCGCCCTGGTCTGGATGGGGCTGGTCGGGCTGGGCCTGGTGCTGATCTGCTGGCGGATGCTGCGCGGCAGGAGCGGGGCCTGGCTGATCAACGCCAACGCCGCCGCGGCCTTGGTGGTGCTGGTCGCCGCCTGCGGGGTCGACCTGGGCGCGGTGGCCGCCGCCTGGAACGTCCGCCACGCCCGGGAGGCGGGCGGCCAGGGACCGGAGCTGGACGTCTGCTACCTGAACGAACTGGGTCCGTCGGCCCTGGTCTCGCTGGTCGAGGCCGAGCGCCGTTCGACCTCGCCGGAGCTGGCCGACCGCGTCGCCTGGGTGCGGGAGCGGGCCCTGATCGGCCTGCGGATCCGACAGGCCGACTGGCGCGCCTGGACGCCGCGCGGCGCCCTGCGGCTGGAGCGGGTCCGCGCCCTGAAGCGCGAACGCCCCCTGATCCACAGCGCCCGGGGCTATCCGCGACAGTGCGACGGCCGCCCCGTGATGCTCCCGGAGCCCGAACCGCCGCCCGAACCGTCGCCGTCGCCCCAACCGCCGTCGTATGACGCGCCCGCGACCAGCCAGGACGTCCTGCCGTCGACCCCCGACCCGTTGACCAAAAGCCCGGAGCACTGAACATGAGGCCCATGCAGCGCACGATCCTGGTCGTCGACGACGATCCCCACATCCGCCAGCTCCTGGTGTTCGCCCTGGCCAAGGTGGGCTTGCAGACCCGCGAGGCGGCCGACGGCGAGGCGGCCCTGGCTTCCGTCGCCGAACGCGCGCCGGACTTGGTGGTGCTGGACATCAACATGCCGCGCCTGGACGGGCTGGAGGTCTGCCGCCGCCTGCGGGCCCAGGGCGACCTGCCGATCCTGTTCCTGTCCTCGCGCGACGACGAGATCGACCGGGTGCTGGGCATCGAGCTGGGCGCCGACGACTACGTGGTCAAGCCGTTCAGCCCGCGCGAGGTGGTGGCCCGCGTCCAGGCGATCCTGCGGCGCACGGGCGGCAAGAGCGCCGAGGCCGGGCCGGCCGACGGCCTGATCGTCCGGGGCAAGCTGACCCTCGACCCCGAGGCCTGGAGCGCGGCCTGGGCGGGCGGCGAGGTGTCGCTGACCGTCACCGAGTTCACGATCCTGCGCACCCTGGCCGCGACCCCGACCAAGGTGTTCAGCCGCGACGCCATCATCGACCGCCTGCGCGGCCCGGGCTTCGCGGTCACCGACCGCACCATCGACAGCCACGTGCGCAACCTGCGGGCCAAGTTCGCCGGGGTGGGCGGGCACGACGTGATCGAGACGCGGGCCGGGATCGGCTATCGGCTCGGCGCTTGCCAAGGGGTTTCAGGAACGGGCGTCGCCGGATGAGCAGCTGGCTGCGGCGCTGGTGGCCGGCCCTGCGCCTGCGGACCATCCTGCTGACCGTGCTGCTGTTCGCCGCCGCCATGCCGGCCATCGGGGCGGTGTTCCTGCGCACCTACGAGAACACCCTGATCCGTCAGACCGAGGCCGAGCTGACGTCGCAGGGCGCCGCGCTCGCGTCGGCCGCCGCCAACCTGTGGCCCGGCGCGGTGCGCGACCTGACGCCGGCCGACCCCGACGCCCGCGACGACCCCGGCTACTACCGCCCCGAATCCACCAGCGTCGACCTGCGCACTTCGCCGGTGCTGCCCGAGCGCCCGGCGTCGGTCCCTGGCCAGACCGCCGACCCCAAGGCCGAGACGGCGGCCGAGGTGCTGGAGCCGATCTTCGACCAGACCAGCCGCAGCACCCTGGCCTCGATCCTGATCGTCGACCGCCACGGCGTGGTGGTGCGGGGGCTGGGGCAGGGCGGCAGCCTCGCGGCCCTGCCCGAGATCCAGGCGGCCCTGCACGGCCATTCGCGCACCGTCCTGCGCCGCAACGGGGCCTATCATCCGCGCTATTCGTTCGAGTGGCTCAGCCGCGCCTCGGCCGTGCGCCTGCACCACGCGCGGCCGGTGACGGTCAACGGCCAGGTGGTCGGCGCGCTGCTGCTGTCGCGCTCGCCCCGGGCGCTGTTCCGCGGCGTCTACCAGGACCGGGGCAAGCTGCTGGTCGGGGCGGGGGCGACGATCCTGCTGCTGGTGCTGCTGTCGGGCCTGGTGTCGCGCGGCGTGACCCGGCCGATCGAGGCGCTCAGCGCCGCCACCCGCAGCGTGGCCGCCGGCCAGGGCAGCGTGCCGGAGACCCCCGCCACCGCCGCCGTCGAGATCCGCGACCTCTACCAGGACTTCCGGGTGATGGCCGACGCCATCGCCGTGCGCTCACGCTACCTGCGCGACTTCGCCTCCGCCGTCAGCCACGAGTTCAAGACCCCGCTGGCCGGGATCACCGGGGCGGTCGAGCTGCTGGACGACCATTTCGACACCATGACCCCGGACGAGCGCCGCCGCTTCCTGGGCAACATCTCGGCCGACAGCGCCCGGCTCTCGCAACTGGTCGGCCGGCTGATGGACCTGGCCCGGGCCGACATGGCCATGCCCCAGGCGGGCGTCGTGACCGACCTGGCCTCGACCGCGCGCCGCGTCGCCGACGCCCAGGGCGGCGGGCAGGGCGGCCGGGGACTGGACATCGCGCTGGACCTGCCCGCCGACCTGCCGCCCGTGGCCGCGCCCGAGGCGACGATCGAGGCGGTGCTGACCGCCCTGGCCGAGAACAGCCGCCAGGCCGGGGCCACGAGGCTGCGGATCAGCGGCGCGGCGGTGGGTGACGAGATCGTCCTGCGCGTCAGCGACAACGGCCCCGGCGTCCCGCCCGCCGACCGCGACCGCCTGTTCGAACCGTTCTTCACCAGCCGGCGGGAAACGGGCGGGACGGGGTTGGGGCTTTCCATCGCGCGGTCGCTGCTGGCGGCGAGTTCGGGGCGGATTTCGCTGGTCGAGGAGGAGGCGGGGGCGGTGTTCGAGGTGGGGGTGTTGAAGGGGTGAGGGTTGGGGCGGTTGAAGGGCCACCTACGACCCTAGTCGGACCTTCCGGAAAGGGTTGGATCCGTTAGGGTGAAGTCATGACACTGCCGCGATATGTCAAAACGCCATGGTCTGAGGACGATGTTCCTATCGGTGAGCCGTCATTGTTCTTCTACGAAATTGACGACGCCGCTGACGCCGTTACGCGTAGCGTCTGGGTTTACGCTGACGGCCTAGTTGCTCGGAACAGCATCGAGATTGAGGAACGAACCGGCAAAGGTTGCCCTTCTCTGATCGATTGCTCCCTGGCGCGCGGTTTTGAGGGAGCGGACCTCGAAAAGATTACTCCTGACGAGTTTCAGAACGCGTGGGACAGGGGCGTTGATACGCCCTTTTGGACTGTCGCCTAACCACCCGTTGCGGACCGGGTGTAGGTCCGGTCCGGGGCGTGGCGATGAACGACCCGTTGCGGGCCTTGAGTTTTTCAGTGATCGTCTCGCCATGAAAAGACTGTGGCTGGCTACGCTGCTCCTGGCGACCTCGTGTGGTGACGGCCCCCCCTCCGTCAGCCATGCTGACTTCAAGAAGATCAAACCCGGGGCGACCTATTCGGACGTCGCCGCGCTCATTGGGTTCGAAGGGCGCAAGGTTTCTGGGCAAGATCACATCATCGGATCGATCGCCGTCCCGGATGAAGGTCTGTCACCAGGAGAAGACGTGTTCATCTGGATGAACAAGGACGGATCGAACGTGAGTGTGAAGTTCTACCAGCGGCGAGCCATTCAGGCTGCGGAGTGGGATTTGTGCACGCGTAGGAAACTCTGCTTCAAGTGAGCGCGTCGACGGAGACGGAGCTTCGCGGTTTCCGCTTTCCCCTAGCTGACGTTCGTGACGTGCGCACCAGGGCGGACTAGCTCAAGGTCCGACCTTGGCGCCGGCGCCAATTTCCGCACCCGACCCGTTGCGGACATCTCTGAGAGGCGGGAGATTAAGCTATGCAGTCGAAGAGACTACCCCATGGTGTTACTATCGCCTTCTTTATGGCGACTGCTGCTTCGTTCGTAGCCCAATGGCACGTGGGGATCGCGCACGGTTTCCCTGTCGGTCCGGCGCTGTCGCTGGTGATGCTCTTCTCAGTCCTTGCCGCACTAACTCCATCTTTCACCCGCACCATTCGGCTGCGTGCGTGGGAGTGGAAACCGGCGGCCATCGCCTTGGTCGGGCTTCTCGTCATGGAGTTGATTTGGCGCTGGTTCCTGTCGCCATTTCCTGACGTTTACAAACGCGTGGCGCTCGTAATTTTCAGCGCAGAGCCTGTGATAGTCGCGCTTGGCGTTGTGGCTGTCATCGCCGAATGGCGCAGGCATCGTCAAATCTGCCCTCAACCAGAGCACTTGTTTTCGTCTCAGCGGTGAATGTCCGGCATCCACCCCGAACAGACCTTCACCACGTCCGCTTTCCGGCACGATGTCCAAGGTCTGGTTTCGGGGGCGGTCCTAATTTTCGGACCCGACCCGTTGCGGACATTGCGACGCTCGTCGGCCGTAAGTAGCTTGCGGTTTACTGTGGCGCCGGAAAGCAATGCGATGAAACGACCGACATGGCTTCGACGCTTGATCGGGCAACTCCTGAGCAAATACATCCTGTTAGTGCTTCTGGTAGCCGCATTCCTAGCCATCATTATGTTCAACGCGGACGCCCTGCGCGAGGTACCGATCCAAGCCACGAATGAGGTCTATCCCGTGCTAACCGACACGGGGATCATGTACCTAGGCCCTTGGCGCGCCCTGCTGTCCTGGCTGATCGTTCCACTCTTCGCGGCGATGTTCCTGCTGACCCGCAACGACCGAGACTAGTAGGTTGCGATCGTACCAGTTGGCTTGATGTGGTTTGTTCTTCTCACGCTCGCCAACATCGTGGGCGTCGCCGCATAGTCCTACTTCCACCCTATGCGCTGTTCGGAATGCCTGGTTGTCGGTGCTCACTGCGAAGGTCCGCTTGCGGCGCCGGCGCCGGTTTCCGCCTCCGACCCGTTGCGGACATTCCTGACCTCGGCCATGGTGCCAGCATCAGAAAGGTTGGTTCATAGTGTTGGTGAATGCTTGTTTTTAGAATGTTCCTTCTTCTAGTCATCGGTGTAGCTGGTTTCTGGGCTGGCGGACTGACGGTTGGACCTATCTCGATCACCCTGCAGGTCGCTTCGTTGATCACCTTCGTTATTAATTTGATTTCAATCATCCGAGATGCTTCAAATAAAGGCGAAAAAGAACAAACCTTATTTGCTAATAGCGATCTATCTTCTTGGTATCCGGTAGCGGTAATCGCTGCTTATGTGGCGATATTTTTACTTGTGTTTGGATTTGACATGGTCCTGACGGCGATCCGCCCACGGGGTCAGGTGATAGATGTGGAAACCTATTTGAAGCACGGAGCTATACTGATGGCTCTAGGCGTGTCCCTCGGTGCCATATCTCGGATTTTCGGCCGTAAGGAGTGATTATTTGGTCTCCACGAAGGTCGGCTGCCCACCCTTAGCTGACCTTCAGGATGTCCGCTGGTTGGAAACTCCCATCCGCCCCGGATGGGGGCCGCGCCTTAAAGCCTTGGTGGATCGGAGCTCTGGCGTCTGACCGAGTCAAGGACGACGCGTCGCCGCGACGCGGCCGCCAGAGGCGGTCCTTGACACGGCCTCGCCGCTGCGGGCGGTCTTTCGACATCCCCGACGTCCGTCATCCTCGGACTTGTTCCGAGGACCCCTGTCTCCGCCGCGAAGGCCGTGGGGTGGCGGGCCGGCCCGCCAATGAACCGACGGCCCGGCTGAACGCGGGGTCCTCGGAACAAGTCCGAGGATGACGGTGTGAAATGGAACGGGACGGGATTCTCCTGCTGGCTCAGCAGGCCCCACCCGACCCTGGCGCCGCCAGGGCCACCCTCCCCACAAGGAGAGGGAAGGACCTACGGCCGCCGCCGCATCCCCCTTACCGCCCGCCTCGCGGTGATCACCCCGATCGTCGCGATCACCGCGCCGCCCAGGCGCCAGGTGTCGCCCGTCTGGGTGAAGGCGGCGGCGACGCCGGCGGCCACGAGGGCGGCGCCGAGCAGGATCTGGAGCAGGACGGGTCGGGTCATGCGGCACAGGTAGGGCGGGGGGCGCGGTTGCGAAACCCCTCGCGGCTCACAACCGTCCGCGACGCCCGCCCTTCAGCTTGTCCAGCGCCCGCCGGGTGTGTTCGGCCTGCGCCGCCACGGGGGCGTCCACGGGCGGGGCGGCCGGCGTCGTGGCCATGATCATCGCGCTGACGTTCGCCACGCCCTGGGCGGCATGCAGGCCGGCGGCAGCGGTTTCGGCCAGCTGCGGCTTGCCGCGCGGCGTCGGGACGATCAGGGCGACCTTGCGGGCCATGGCGGCCAATTCGCCGATCGCCTTGGCCTTGTCGCGGGCCTGGCGGATCAGGACGGGATTGGTGGAGGCCTCGATGCTCGCCCAGGCCGCTTCGAGGGCGGCCATCAGCTTGAGCTGGAAGGTCAGGCACCGGGTGGGGATGTCGATGGTGGCTTGGGT
>NZ_JBFUAW010000064.1:0-15778 GCF_056406095.1 Caulobacter sp. P1_D6
AGGTGTCGGCGCAGCCGACGGAGGGGGGAGTTTGCGTAAGGTGGGTCTACTCCCCCCCCCGGCGCCTTCGCGCCGCCTCCCCCACAGGGGGAGGTTCTTGGAGCGCAGCGCCCTAAAGCGGCGCGCAGACCTCTCCCAGCCAGTTGCGGATCTCCGGCTCCACCAGCGGCCCGATCTCCGCCACCACCCGCGCGTGATACGCGTCGAACTGGGCGATCTCCTCGGGCGACAGCAGGCTCTTGTCCACCAGCCGCCGGTCGATCGGGGCCAGCGTCAACGCGTGGAACCGATGCATCGGCCGGTCGCCCGTACCGACCGCCTCGGCGGGCATCACCACTTCGAGGTTCTCGATGCGGATGCCGTATTCGCCGTCCTTGTAGTAGCCCGGCTCGTTGGAGACGATCATCCCCGGCTGCAGGGCGATGGTGTTGGGCGCCTTGGAGATCCGTTGCGGGCCCTCGTGCACGCCCAGATAGACGCCGACGCCGTGGCCGGTGCCGTGGTCATAGTCCAGGCCATGGCTCCACAGCGCGGCGCGGGCGAAGGCGTCGATGGCCGAGCCGGTGGTGCCGGCCGGGAAGCGCAGGCGGGCGATGGCCAGGTGGCCCTTCAGGACCAGGGTGTTGCGCGTGACCATCTCGGCCGTCGGCTCGCCGATGGCGACCGTGCGGGTGACGTCGGTGGTGCCGTCCAGGTACTGGCCGCCGCTGTCGACCAGCAGCAGCGAGCCCATGGCGGCGCGTTCGTTGCTGCGCTCGGTCGGGCGGTAGTGGGGCAGGGCGCCGTGGCCGTTGGCCGCGCCGATGGTGTCGAAGCTGAGGTCCTTGAGCACGCCGGTCGCCTCGCGGAAGGCCTCCAGCTGGGCCACGGCCTCCTTCTCGTCCGGCGGATTGACCTGGCCCTCGGTGGCCAGCCAGTGCAGGAACCGGGTCAAGGCCGCGCCGTCGCGCTTGTGGGCCTCGATCGTGCCGGCGATCTCGACGGCGTTCTTGCAGGCGCGGGGCAGGGTGCAGGGGTCCATGGCGCGGACCACCTCGGCGCCGGCGGCGACCAGGGTGTCGAAATACCAGGCCGAGGACTGGGCCGGATCGACGACGACCTTCAGGCCGGTCAGTTCGGCCAGGGCGCTATCGAGGGCCTCGGGGCCTTCCAGCGACACCTGGTTGCCCAGCCACGCCGGCAGGTCGTCGGTGACCTTGGCGGGGTCCAGGAACAGGCGCGCCGTGCCGTCGGCGCGCAGCACGGCCTGGGACAGCGGCAGGGGCGAGCGGATCACGTCGCCGCCGCGGATGTTGAACAGCCAGGCGATCGAGGCCGGGGCGGTGATCACGGCGGCGTCGGCGCCGAAGGCCGCGACGGCCGAGCCGACGCGGGCGCGCTTGGAGGCCGACTCCTCGCCGGCGTACTTCACCGGCTGCGGCACGACCGGCGCGGCGGGCTGGGCTGGACGCTGGGCGCCCCAGGCCTCGTCGATCGGATTGACCGCCACGGGCTTCAGCGCCGCGCCGGCCTTGGCGGCGGCGGCCTTCAAGCCGTCCAGCGCCTGGGGGCTGTGCAGGCGGGCGTCGTAGCCGATCACCGCGCCCTTGGTGGCGGTTTCGAGATAGGCGGGCACGCCGCCTTCGACGAGGTCGCGGATCTCGAACACGCCCTGGTCGACCTGGTCGCGCACCTGCAGGGTGTAGCGCCCGTCGACGAACACGGCGGCGCGATCCTTGAGGATCACTCCGGCCCCGGCCGAGCCGGTGAAACCGCTGGCCCAGGCCAGGCGATCGTTGGCGGCGGGCAGGTACTCGTTCTGGTGCTCGTCCTCGTGCGGGACGAGGAATCCGTCCAGGCCCTGCCGCGCCATTGCGGCGCGGATCAGGGGGACGTGACGGGGGCCGAAGCCCGGATCGGTGGATTCATCGAAGGTCTGGCGCATGCCTTCGATGTAATCCTACCCCGCTCGGGTGGGAAGAGGGGCTTAGTTCACCGGCTGGGGTTGCTGGGCCGGCGGCGGGTTGATGTTCGGATCGGCCGACGGCGCGAGGGTGTCATCGCGCGACAGGGCGGCGTTGGCGGCGGCGTCGTGCGCGGCCTGGGCGGCGTTAGCGGCCGTAGTCTCGGTCGAGCGGCGGGCGCTGTCGGCGGCGGCGCTGGCGTCGCGGGCGGCCTGCTGGGCGACGATCGTGGCCTGGGCGGCCCCGGTCTGGGCGCCTTCGAGATTGCCGACGACGCGGCCTTGCTCCTGGGCCTGGGCGATCTGGTCCTGGCTTGGCGTACGGGCGCCGACCGTCAGCATGAAGGCGATGGCCACCACGGCGACGATGGCCACGGCCCCGGCCACGAACCAGCCGGTGGCGCCGCCCTCGCGACGAACGTGCACCACCCGCTCGGGCGGCGGGCCTTGGGGATCGACATAGGTCATGACGTTGCTCCTGGAGCGAGAGTGTCCCGCTCGGAGAAACGTGGGGGAGGGGTAGGGTGTTCCCCGCGCCTTACGGCCGCTGCAGAACCAGCGCCGCCCAGGCGTCGCGGTGGATGCGGTTGACCACCTTGAAGCCGCGCGAGACGTAGGCGGCTTTCACCATGCGCTCCTGGGTGCGCAGCAGGCCCGACAGGATCACCGTGCCGCCGGGGACCAGGGCGTTCTTGATGTCCTGGGCCAGGCTGACCAGCGGGCGGGCCAGGATGTTGGCGAACACCAGGTCGTAGGGGGCGTTGTCGGTCACCAGGCGGTTCGAAAGGCCCGAGGCGTGGACGAATCGGGCGTTGGCGCGGTTGACCTTGGCGTTCTCCTTGGAGATCCGCACGCTGGGCCTGTCGATATCGGTGCCGACGGCGATCTTCGACCCGGTGCGGGCCGCGGCGATGGCCAGCAAGCCCGTGCCCGCGCCGACGTCCAGAACCTTGTTGAACTTCCTGGCCTTGATCAGCTTGTCGTAGGCCATCAGGCAGCCGACGGTCGTGCCGTGGTGGCCCGTGCCGAACGCCGCGCCGGCCTCGATGCGCAGGTTGACGGTGCTGGCCGGCAGGCGGCCGCGGTCGTGCATGCCGTAGACGAAGAACCGGCCGGCGCGCACCGGCGGCAGGCCCGACAGCGCCATGGCCAGCCAGTCGGCGTCGGCCAGCTGCTCGCGCACCACCTTCAGCGGATAGCCGGCCAGGACTTCCAGCAGGCCGGCGTCTTCGTCGTCATTGGTCGGGAAGGCGTCGATGCGCCAGATGCCCTTGTCCTCGTCCTCTTCGAGGATCGAGTATGTCGCGCCCTCGAGGCCGGGGTGGTTGTCGATGGCGTCGGCGGCGGCTTCGGCGTCGGCGCGCGCGCCGCGGGCGACGATCTGCTGGGGCGTATAGTCGGTCATGCCGCTCCAGTAGCCGCCTAAGCGGCGAAAGGCGAGACCGCGCGCTTGCCAAAAGTGGGCTGGAAGGCCGGACGGCGGGCCGGGACGGGCGTCCAGATCTCAGGTGCGGGCTCCGGCGGGGCCAGGCTCCAGGTCAGGGGCGCGGGCGCGAACAGCGGACGGCGGACGGCCTTCTCACGCTGAGCGCCCAGCGCCCAGACCGGTCCCAGCAGCCGCGTCACCGCCGCGCAGGCCAGGGCCCAGGCGATGCCGTTGCGTTCCAGGATGAAGCTCTCGGAGAAGGTGGTCATCAGGAAGATGGCCAGGAACAGGGTCGCCCAATAGCCGTCCTGCACCTTGCGGAAGCGGAACAGGGCGACCAGCAGCGAACCGCCCAGCACCATGGCGCACAGCCCCACGCCGATCCAGCCCAGCTGGGCCAGGATGTCGAGCCAGCCGTTGTGGGCGGTGGGCACCAGCCAGCCGGTCTCCTTGCGGATCCACTGGGCGGGATGGGATTCCAGGGTCCAGAACACCGCGTAGCCGTAGCCGGTCAGCGGCGCCTTGGCCGATTGGCGCAGCAGGGCGGCCCAGATGTCGGTTCGGCCGGTCAGGGTCGGGTCCTTGCCCAGCGCCTTGAACACCAGCTCGGGCGCCAGCCACATCACCATCACCGCGACGCCGATCACGCTGACGCCCAGCCAGACCACGATCACCGCCGTCGCCGGTCCGCGCCGCATGGCCGTCAGCAGCATCGAGCCGAGGAGGCCCATCAGCAGCACGACCAGCGAGGTCTTGGACTTGGTCATCACGATCAGCGCCGCGCACAGCAGGATCGTGACGATCATCTGCTTTCGCCGGGGCGAGCCGGCCAGGATCGCGGCCATGGCGGCCAGGGCGCCGTAGACCATCATCGCGCCCATCTGGTTCTTCTCGTACCAGAGGCCGCGCCAGTCGCCGGCGTTGACGTCATGGTGCACGCCCATGCTGGGATAGGCCACCGCCGCCAGCCCGCCGCCGATGGCCAGGAACAGGAAGGTGGTGGCGATGATCTCGGCCATCCGCCGCCCGTCGAAGCTGGCGGCGAAATAGAGACCGAACAGGGTGGTGAAGGCGGCCGCCAGGGCGCGGCGATTGGTGGTCCCCGGGTCCAGCGACCATGAGGCCGAGGCGAACACCCAGAAGATCAGCAGGCCCAGCATGACGGCGGGAAACCAGAACCGCATCACGCGCGGCGCGCGCCAGGCGGCCAGACCCAGGATCAGGGCGTAGACGGGCAGCCACATCAGCCGCAGCACGGGAATGTTCTCGCCGCCGGCTTGCAGCGGGTCGAGCAGCGGGCCGATGAAGGCGTTGGACAGCATGAACAGCACGAAGCCGCAGGCCAGGGCTTCCAGCTTGCGCCAGATATCGGGCCGTTCGCCGTCTTGCTGCTGTGCGTCCAAGTTCCGATCCTCGCCTGTGGCGCGAAATGGAACACGCGCCGGCCGTCGGAACGGTCGGCTGCAAGGCGGGGGCCGTGCGGCCTGGCTTTGGCGGTCTAGTAGGCGGCGGCCAGAGTGACGGACTCGGGAGCGCGGGGCGCGTCCGGAGCGTCGACCGCCTGAGGCGGCTCGGGCGTCTGAGGCGCGTCCTCCGGCAGGCGGGTGTTGAGGATGTCGCCGCCGGTCGACGGCCAGCTTCGTTCGGCCGTCTGGATCACCCGGGCGGGCTGGGCCTGCGGCGCGGGTTCGGTCCAGGAGGTGGGCACGTATTCGGGCACCTCGTACGAGGCCACGACCACGGGCGGCTGGTCGGGCTGCTGGGCGCGCAGGAAGTCGGTGCCGATCACGTAGTCGGGAACCTTGCCGGTGGGCCAGGCGATCGGCTGGGCCTGGGCGTATGGCGTCTCGGGCGCGAAGGCGGTTTCGGCCTCGGGCGCGGTTTGCGAACCGGTCTTCAGGAGCAGCCCGCCGGTCAGGCCGATCGCCAGGGCGACGGCGGCGCCGATCAGGGCGGTGCGATGGGGGAGGAGGTCAGCGGCGTCCATACCAACAAAAGTGCGCTGGACGGCAAAACGTTCGATCCGATCGTGCGATTGCTTTCTTTGGCGCGTGACCGGCCAAAACCGGCCTCCACTTTCGGCTGTCCCGCTTTAGGCTGGCGACTCGCCACCAGGGGAAACCGACATGCCAAGCCGCCACATGCTCCGCGACCGGGCCTCGGGCGGCCACGCGCGCGTCACCTATGTCGAGCTGTTCTTCGACCTGGTGTTCGTGTTCGCGGTCACCCAGCTGTCGCATGGCCTGATGGAGCATCCCACCCTGCTGGGCGTGGTCGAGACCGGCCTGCTGCTGATGGCCGTCTGGTGGGCGTGGATCTTCACGGCCTGGGTCACCAACTGGCTGGATCCCGAGCGCAAGCCGGTGCGGATCATGCTGTTCGTGGTGATGGTGGTGGGCATGATCCTGACCATGTCGATCCCCAAGGCGTTCGGCGAGCGCGGCCTGATCTTCGCCCTGGCCTTCGTGGCGATCCAGCTGGGGCGCAGCGTGTTCACCGCCTGGGCGATGCGGGGCCACGCCTTCCAGAGCCGCAACTTCATCCGGATTTCCGCCTGGTTCGCGGCCTCGGGCGTGTTGTGGATCGCCGGCGGCCTGGCTGAGGGCGGCGCGCGGCTGGCGCTGTGGGGCGGGGCGATCTCCCTGGAGTACATCTCGCCGGCCCTGGGGTTCTGGACCCCCGGCATGGGCCGCGCCCGCGCCGAGGAGTGGGACGTCGAGGGCGGACACCTGGCCGAGCGCTGCGCCCTGTTCACGATCATCGCCCTGGGCGAGTCGATCCTGGTGATGGGCGCGACCACGGCCGGCCTGGCCTGGACGCCGGGCGTGATCGCCGCCTTCCTGGCCTCGTTCGCCGGCAGCCTGGCCATGTGGTGGATCTATTTCTCGGATACGGCCGAGGCGGCCAGCGAGGCGATCAGCCACGCCAAGGATCCCGGCCGCGTGGCCCGCGCGGCCTATACCTATATCCACCTGTTGCCGATCGCCGGGATCATCGTCACGGCCGTTGCCGACGAGTGGACCATCCACCATCCGACCGGCCATACCGATCCGAAGACCGCCGCCGCCCTGATCGGCGGACCGTTCCTGTTCCTGCTGGGCGGCCTGCTGTTCAAGCGGGCGGTGTTCCGGACGTGGGCGCCGGCGCAGATCGTGGCCCTGCTGGCGCTGGCGGCCCTGGCTCCCGTCAGCCTGATGGTCAGCCCGCTGGTCCTGTCGATCGCCACGACGTTGGTTCTGCTGGGTCTGTCCGTCCGGGAAGGACTGGCGCGTCGCGCCGAGGCGAAGGCCTAACCGCCCAGCGCCGCGTTCGTCGCCCGCACCAGGCCGTCGATGACGCCCGGCTCGGTCGAGGCGTGTCCCGCGTCCCAGACGATCTCGAACTTGGCTTCGGGCCAGGCCCTGTGCAGCGACCAGGCGCTGTCGAGCGGCGTGACCACGTCGAAGCGGCCCTGGACGATCCAGGCCGGGATGTGGCGGATCTTGTCGATGTTCTTCAGGATCCAGCCGTCTTCGTCGAAGAACCCGCCGTTGGTGAAGAAGTGGCACTCGATCCGCGCGAAGGCGATGGCGAAGTCTTCCTCGTTGAACTTCGGCGGACGGGCCTCCGGACCACGCAGCGAGATGGTGTCGCCCTCCCACTGGCTCCACGCCCCGGCCGCCTCGGCCTGGACGCGGCGGTCGGGATGGGTCAGGCGCTTGTGATAGGCGGCCATCAGGTCGCCGCGCTCCTCGACCGGGATCGGGGCAAGGAACCGTTCCCAGGCGTCCGGGAACAGCATCGAGGCGCCGTCCTGGTAGAACCAGCGCAGTTCCTTCTGGGTCAGCAGGAAGATGCCGCGCAGCACCAGGCCCTCGACGCGGTCGGGGTGGGCGATGGCGTAGGCCAGGGCCAGGGTCGAGCCCCACGAGCCGCCGAACACGGTCCACTTCTCGATGCCCAGGTGCTCGCGCAGCCGCTCGATGTCGGCGATCAGGCTCCAGGTAGTGTTGTCGTCGAGGCTGGCGTTTGGGCGCGAGCGACCGCAGCCGCGCTGGTCGAACAGCGCCATGCGCCATTTGTTGGGATCGAAGAACCGCCGCATGGTCGGATTGACCGCCCCGCCCGGGCCGCCGTGCAGGATCACCGCCGGCTTGCCGCGCGGCGCGCCGCATTCCTCGTAGTAGATCTCGTGCGGACCGTCGGTGCTGAGCCAGCCGAACGAGAAGGGCTCGATGTCGCGAAACAGGCCGCGGCGACCGATGGCGGACATGGGGGTGGCGGAAGCATTGCGGTCCATGACGCAACCCTAAACCCGTTTCGGGGGGCGAGGGAACGGCGGGAGGGGTTCATTTCCCCCCATCGGTCGCGTATCGGACGGGAATGATCGCGCGACTCCTCCCGACTTTGACCCGGCCGACGCCGGCGCGATGGCTCGACATCGGCCGCGGCGGCCTGGGCGCCTTGCTGGGCCTGCTGGTCGCCGGGGTGCTGGCCAGGCTGATCGTCGGCGGCGCTCCCCTGACCTCGCCGCTGCTGATCGCGCCGATCGGCGCCTCGGCCGTGCTGGTCTTCGCCGTGCCCGCCAGCCCCCTGGCCCAGCCCCATTCGGTGGTGTTCGGCAACATTCTGTCGGCCCTGGTCGGCATCGCCTGCGCGCAGCTGTTCCATGGCGCGCCGTTCGTCGGACCCCTGGCCGTGGGCCTGGCCATCGCGGTGATGTCCCTGGCCGGCTGCCTGCACCCGCCCGGCGGCGCCGTGGCCCTGATCTGCGCCCTGGCCGGACCGGAGTTGACCAAGGCCGGCTGGATGTTCGCGCTGACGCCCGTGGGCCTGGACTCGTTGTTGCTGACCCTGGCCGGCATGGTCTTTCACCGCGTCACGGGGCGCTCGTACCCGCACCGCGCGCCGGTCGTCGCCGACAGCCCGCACAAGACCAGCGACGCCCCGCCCGGAGCGCGGGCCGGTTTCACCGCCGGCGACCTGGACGCCGCCCTGGCCCAGTACGGCGAACTGCTGGACGTCAGCCGCGACGATCTGGACGCCCTGTTCCGCCAGGTCGAGCTGCAGGCCCACCAGCGGCTGCACGCCCAGATCCTGTGCGGCGACATCATGTCGGTCGACGTGATCGCCGTGGACCCGCAGCAGACCTGCGAAAGCGCGCTCCTCTACATGCAGGAGCACGACCTGCGCACCGCGCCGGTGGTCGACGCCGACCGCAAGGTGCTGGGCCTGGTGCGGCGCGCCGAGCTGCAGGCCAACCGCCGGCGCAAGGTCGAGACGGTGATCGACCCGTTCGTCCACCGCGTGCGCGAGACCACGCCGATCCAGGCCCTGCTGCCCCTGCTGTCGAGCGGGGCGGTGCACGAGGCGGTGGTGGTCGACGCCGACCGCACCCTCAAGGGCATCGTCACCCAGACCGACCTGCTAGCGGTGCTGTATCGCGCCCACGTCGTCGAGGCGATGGCCGGCCAGCGTTAGGCCGCCATCGCAACCCCTTCCGCTTTTCCGTATTCTCCCGAGTCATGAACAACCCCGAAGACCTCAGCGACGAAGAACTGCTCGAGATGCTGACCCCGCGTCAGCTGGCCGAGCTGGACCGCGCGATCGCCGAGATGATGGGCCCCGAGGGCCTGGACAAGGTCATCTCGCTGCAGGTGATGGCCCAGCTCTACACCGTGCGCGCCGCCGAGCGCGACGAGGTCTCGGCCCTGGCCATGCTGCAGATGGCGGCGGCTATGCGCAGGCGGGCGGAAATCCTGGCCGAACAACAGGGCTAGGAGCGTTCCCCTCTACAGGTTCGGGAACCGCCGCTCGAGCCAGTCGATCAGGATCGCGTTCACCCGTTCGGGCGCCTCCTGCTGGGTCCAGTGGCCGCTGCCTTCGACCAGCACCTTCTCCAGGTCCGAGATCTGGTCGCCCATGCGGTCGGCCAGCGAAGGCGGCAGCACCACGTCGTGCTCGGCCATGATCATCAGGCAGGGGATGCCGTCGATCCGGACGGGCAGGTGCTCGGCCCGCTCCCAGTTGCGGGTGAAGTTGCGATACCAGTTGATCCCGCCGGTGAAGCCGGTGCGCTGGAACGTCTCGACGAAGGTCTTCAGTTCCTCCGGCTCTAGAAGCTGGGCGGCGGTGTCGGCGACGTTGAAGCGGGCCAGGCCGTCCTGCAGGGCCAGGGAGCGTCCCCCGGTTTCGCCGCTGGTGAAGGCGGCCTGAACGCCGGTCGGCTTGCGCATGAAGTAGCGCATGGTCTTTTCGACGTCGGCAGCCAGCTGGGCGTCGGCCACGCCGGGCTTCTGGAAGTGGACGATGTACATGTCGTCGCCGAACGCGTTGCGGAAGGCGGTGATCGGATCGACCGGCAGGCGCGGCAGGAACGGCGTGTTGACGCCCACCACGCCAGCGGTCCGGCCCGGATGCATCAGCGGCATCTGCCAGACGACCAGCCCGCCCCAGTCATGGCCGCAGAACACCGCCTTCTCGACACCCAGGTGATCCAGCAGCCCGACCAGGTCGCCGGTCAGGTGGACCATGTCGTAGTCCTCGACCGCCTCGGGACGGTCGGTCAGGCCGTAGCCGCGCTGGTCCGGAACGATCACCCAGCGCCCCGCTGCCGCCAAGGCCGCGATCTGCCAGCGCCAGGAATAGGAGAACTCCGGGAAGCCGTGGCACAGCACGATCGGCGTGCCGACGCGCGGCCCGGCCTCGTAATAGGCCATGCGGATCCCGTTGATCTGGGCGAACGCGGGCTCGGGCATCGGCGGCGCAAGCTGGGTCATGGCGTTTCCTGCTTATATTATTGGCGATCACCTTGCAGGCGGGCGTCGCGCCCGGCAAGGCCGCGATTCGCACGGTCAAGGACTTACCCCTGCGGAAAACAAGCGTAAAAGCGCGACCATGACCGACAACGCACAGCCCACGCCCGCCGCCACGCCCTGGCGGCTCGTCCTGATGTTGGGCGCCCTGACCGCCTTCGCGCCGATGTCGATCGACATGTACCTGTCCAGCATGCCGGACATCGGCCGGAGCCTGCACGCGGGGGCCGACGACGTTCAGGCCACGCTGGCGGCGTTCTTCGCGGGCATGGCGATCGGCCAGTTCCTGTACGGTCCGGCCTCGGACCGGTTCGGACGCCGTCTGCCGCTGTTGCTGGGCATCGGCATCTATGTCGCGGCCTCGGTGGTCTGCGCCATGGCGACGTCGATCGAGGTGCTGATCGCCGCCCGTTTCGTCCAGGCCCTGGGCGGCTGCGCGGGGGCGGTGATCGCCCGGGCGGTGGTGCGCGACAAGTTCAACCACGCCGACACGGCGCGGGTGCTGTCGCTGATGACCCTGATCATGGGCCTGGCGCCGGTGCTGGCCCCGCAGTTTGGCGGCGTCGTGCAGTTCTTCGCCGGCTGGCGCGGCGTGTTCTGGACGCTGGCGGTCTTCGGCCTGCTGATCGGCCTGTGGATCGCGCTGAGCCTGGTGGAGTCGCGGCCGGAGGCCACGGCGATCCAGGCCCGTTCCGAAAACCCGTTCCGGGCCTATTCCGCGCTGCTGCGCCAGAAGCGGCTGGTCGGCTACGGCGTGGCCGGGGCCCTGAACGGCGCGACGCTGTTCACCTACATCTCGACCGCGCCGGACCTGATGATGGGGACCTATGGCCACGCGCCGCTGGTGTTCAACATCATCTTCGCCTTCAACGCCGTGGGCATCATCGGGGCCAGCCAGGTCAACCGCCTGCTGCTGCGCCGGGCAACCCCCGACCAGGTGCTGGTGCGGGCCAGCATCGCCTCGATCGTCGCCGCCTTCCTGCTGGTCGCCGCCGCCTATAGCGGCCTGGGCGGTCAGTTCACGGTCCTGCCGCTGCTGTTCGCGGCGCTGTCCAGCTACGGCCTGATGGCCGGCAACACCATGGCCGGGGCGCTGAGCGTCGATCCCAGCCGGGCGGGCTCGACCTCGGCCCTGATGGGCGGGGCGTCGTTTGGGGCGGGAGCCCTGGCCTCGTGGGTGGGCGGCCTGCTGCACGACGGCACGGCCAGGCCGGTGGCGGCGGTGATGTTCGCCTGCCTGGTGGGGTCGAGCCTGGCGATCTTCCTGCTGGCGGTCCCCAAGGACCGGCGAGGCAAGGCGGCCTAGGCCCAGGCCGGCCTAGGCTTCGCGATCCGCGATCGTTCCGGCCCGCCAGGCCAGCAGCAGCCAGCCGGCCAGGAAGCACAGGCCGCCAAACGGCGTGACCATGCCCAGGATCCGCGGCGCGCCGAACGCCAGGGCGTACAGCGAGCCCGAGAACAGCACGGTCCCGACCAGGAACAGGGCAGGGGTCGTCACGCCCGTCTTGCCGCCCGCCTTGCGGATGGCCAGCCAGCCGAACACCGCCAGGGCGTGCGTCATCTGGTACAGCGATCCGGTGTGCAGCAGCTCGGCCGCGCGGGCGTCCTTGGCGCCGTGCGCGGCAAAGGCGCCGAACGCCACGGCCAGGAAGCCGCTGAGGGCGGCCAGGCGGACGACGAGGGCCGAGCCGCGCATCACTTGTGCTTGTTGTGGGCGGCCAGTTCGTCCGGCGTGATGTCCAGGAACGACGGCATGGCGGCGTTGTAGGCCTGCGTCTTGTGCAGATCGATGACCACGCTGCGATGGCCTTCCCAGATCATGTGCACGGAGACGTACAGCACGATGGCCAGGCCGATGAAGCCGATCCAGCGATGCTTGTGCAGCAGGTTGGCGATGGCGGTGGCGGCCACGCCCATCAGGATGATCGACAGCAGCAGGCCGAACACCAGGATGGCCGGGTGCTCGCGAGCCGCACCGGCCACGGCCAGCACGTTGTCCAGCGACATCGAGACGTCGGCGATCAGCACCTGCAGGAAGGCCTGCTTGAAGGTCTTGGCCGGCCTGGCGCGGGGCTCGGTGGCCGGGTCGTCGTCCAGGCAGGCCTGGGCGTCGGCCTGTTCGTGGGTGATCTGCTCGCGCAGCTCGCGCCACATCTTCCAGCAGACCCACAGCAGCAGCAGGCCGCCGGCCAGCAGCAGGCCGATCACGCCCAGCAGCCAAGTGGTGATCAGGGCGAAGCTGATCCGCAGCACCACGGCCGCGCCGAGACCGTAGAGGATGACCTTCTTGCGATCCTGGGCCGGCAGGCCGCCGGCCGCCAGGCCCACGGCCACCGCGTTGTCGCCCGCGAGGACGAGATCGATCATCAGAACGGAGAGAAAGGCCGCGAACGGACCGTTCAGTCCGCCCACCTGGGCGAGGAGCGCGTCAAACATGAGGCCTCAATGCGTCAGGCGGGCGGGTCTGGCAAGCGCCCCCTAGTGGGTGTGCTCAAGTTCCTTGTGATCGGCGTGGCCGTCGTGCTCGTGACCGTCATGATGACCGGCCTCGGCGTGACCGTGGTCGTCATGGCCGTGACCGTCGTCGTGACCATGGTCGCCATGAGGGGCGGCGGCGTGGTCGTGGCCGCTGACCGGCAGGGCCTCGGCGCCGGCGATCGGGGCGACGTGGTGATCGTCGTGGCCGTGATCATGGGGCGGCGCCTCGAACGGGCTGTGCTCGTCATGGCCATGTCCGTGGTCGGTGTGGCCATGGTCGTCATGATGGTTGACCGCGGTGGCCACCGCCGCGCCGGCCAGGGCTCCCCCGGCGGCCGCGACCATCGGGTTGACGTAGTTGACCTCGGCGGACTTCGGCGCGTCGAACTCCATCTCGTTGCGGCCGTAGTCGGTCAGGGTGCGGAACTTGCGGCGACGCTCTTCCCGGGCCTTGGAGGCCGAGGCGTTGCGGGCGATCGCCACCAGGATCAGCAGGGCCAGCAGCACCAGGGCGCCGCCCAGCAGCGACTTGCCGGCCACCTTGCCGACGCCCGGCAGGTCGACGGTCTCGTAGCGGCCCAGGTTCGGCATGGCGAACTTGAAGCCCTTGGTCTTTTCCTTCACCGCGTCCTGGATCGGAGCGACCTGCTTGGCGATCGAGCCCAGCATGAAGCCCTGGGCCGGCTTGGTTCCGTTCAGCTCGACGCCGAAGTCCGTCTTCAACGGACCCTTGGCGGCGGGGGTCGGCTTGACCTGCCAGGCGAAGGTGGCGGGCTCGCCGGCCTTGACCTCGGCGGTCTGGCGACCGTTCGGGGTGATTTCGTAGCCCTGACCCTGCAGGTCGGCATAGGCGCTGGTCTTCTTGGCCGACTTGGTCAGGCCCAGCTTGGCGGCTTCCTTCTTGATCAGGTCGCCGAGCGTGGCGGGCAGGGACAGGGTGACCTGGCCCTCCTTGCCCTGGGTCAGGCTTTCGGCCGTGGCCAGAGTTGCGCCCTTGGTCGCTTCCGGCGCGACGGCGGCCTGCAGCTTCTCGAGCTTGGTCAGCGGCTTGGCCGGAACGGGCTTGGCGGCGGCGGCCGCGACCGGCGCGACGACCGGAGCCTTGACCGGAGCGACGGCGGGCTTGGCGACGACCACCGGCTTCACCGGGGCCGGAGCGGACGCGACGACCGGCTTCGCGGCCGGCTTGGCGACCGGAGCGGGCGCGGCGTGGATCCGACGGGCCGGCGCGGAAACCGCGCGCGGCGCATAGCGGGTCGCCTTGGGATTGGCGATCGGCGCCATGGCGGTGACCAGGGTGCCGTCGGCGCGGCGCCAGGTCTTCAGGTTCGGATTGGAGCTGTAGACGGGCGTCGGCGCGGCGGCGGGCGTCGCGGCGGTCGCCGGACCGCCCAGCAGGCCGTCGGCCGGCGTGGTCTCGGCGGCGGGCGGCGCGCCCATCAGGTCGGGCGTCTGAGCCGCGCCATAGCCGGCCGCGTTCGACGCGGGCGGCGCTTCGACGGGCTCACGCGCGCCACAGCCGGCGATTACCAGAACGCTTACCGCGCAACCGGCCAGAGCCGTCATACGGACTTTATTATGCAACATCGGGTCCCCCGATCCCATGTCTGAACTCTCCGCAAGCTGCGCTATGCGGTCTCGCGCTTGAGAGAACCACGTGATCGCGACGAAATCAAAACGGTTAAGAGAGATTCACGAACCGATTTCATCCCTGGGGCGAAATTTCGACGCTTCATAGAGCGCCACCGCCGCCGCGGCGGACACATTCAGGCTCTCAAAGCCCCCAGGCATGGCAATTTTACCCAAGACGTCACAGTGCTCGGCGACCAGCCGGCGCACGCCTTCGCCTTCCGATCCCAGCACCAGCACCGTCGGGCGGCCGTCCAGCACCTGGTCGAGGGTCTCCTCGGCTTCGCCCGCGAGGCCGACGGCCCGCCAGCCCAGATCGGCCAGCTCCTCCAGGGCGCGGGACAGATTGACCACGCGCGCATGGGGGATCTTGTCGACGGCGCCGACCGCGGTCTTGGCCAGCACGCCGGTCAGGGCCGGGGCGTGGCGGTCCTGCAGGATCATCCCCTTGGCCCCGAAGGCGGCCGCCGAGCGGAAGATCGCGCCGATGTTCTGCGGATCGGTGATCTGGTCCAGCATCACCAGCAGGCCCTCGGCCGGCGTCCCCAGGTCGTGGACGGTCAGCATCTCGGGCTCGTCGATCTTCAGGGCGATGCCCTGGTGCACGGCGCCGGCCGGCAGCTGACGGGCGATGTCGGCGCCCTCCATGATCTGCAGGAAGGGGGCGCGGCTCAGATTCGGCGCGAGTCGTTTGGCGCGATCCGGGGTGGCCAGAAGACGTTTCGGAACGGGTCTGGCGGGGTTGGAAAGCGCGGCCTCGACGGCGTGAGTCCCCCATATCCAGTCCTTGGCGTCGCCCTGACCCTTGGAAAACTTGTTGTTTTCCCGAGGCTTGGAACGAAAATCACGTCCGGGCGAAGAAGGCTTTTTCCGGTCGTTGCGTTCGGAATGAGAGGACACTATAAGACGCGCTCCGATTTGGGGCCCTGAGGGTTTCCAAGAGCCAGGGCGGCGCTGCTTTAGCATCGTCTCACAGGTCTCGAGGAAGCTTTTGTTCCTTTTTCGTGACGGGCGGTCCGCCGCCGGTCACGAGGATGGAAAGGCCGCTTTGAAGGAACTCTGTCGCGCGCTGGGGGAATGTCCCGAGTGGCAAAGGGGGGGGACTGTAAATCCCCTGGCGTACGCCTTCGCAGGTTCGAGTCCTGCTTCCCCCACCACGCGCGACGAGAGCTCCCAAGAAGCCTGGACCCCAAAGAAGCCAGACCGGGAGCCGATCGCGACCCCGCTAGCTTGGCGGGTATAGCACAATGGTAGTGCAGCAGCCTTCCAAGCTGAGGATGCGGGTTCGATTCCCGCTACCCGCTCCAGCTCCCAACACATATTTCCCAGAAACAAGCCCGCCGGCGCGAAGGTAGAGACGATGGCCAAGGAAAAGTTCGAACGTAACAAGCCGCACTGCAACATCGGCACGATTGGTCACGTTGACCATGGCAAGACGACGTTGACGGCCGCGATCACCATCATCCTGGCCAAGTCGGGTGGTGCGACCGCGAAGAACTACGCCGACAT
>NZ_JBFUAW010000065.1:0-15415 GCF_056406095.1 Caulobacter sp. P1_D6
GCGCGTGTATTGCCCATTGGCCCGCGCCCTCGGCGGCCGGTTTCTCCCGAAAGGGATCGAGACCGGGTCCGGCTAAGCCTCAACAGGGCTGCCCACCGGATGCTGGCGGATAACGATGGCGCGGAGCGATCGGCTTCGTCGAAACGGTAACAACTCAAAGAACTCCGGACGTCGTCCGGCGCTCCGCGACCCTTTCCGTTATCTCACAGCCAGATTGGCGTGGGATCACACCCACTTGCCCCCACCTGACCGCTTCGCGGTCTGTCGCGGCGAGGGGGCGGAGGAGAACGCGCGCCCTCTTCCCCCTTTGGGGGAAGACGACCGCGAAGCGGTCCGTAGGGGCAAGTGTTCGCCGCACCGAGCTTTCGTTTCCGCCCCGGGCCTTCTATATGCAACCGCTCCTCGACTCCCCCGGAAGACCCATGGCCCGCATCCTGATCACCTCCGCCCTGCCGTACATCAACGGCATCAAGCACCTGGGCAATCTGGCGGGATCGATGTTGCCGGCCGACGTCTATGCGCGCTTCCAGCGGGCCCGGGGCAACGACACCCTCTACATCTGCGCCACCGACGAGCACGGGACCCCGGCCGAGCTGGCCGCAGCCGCCGCCGGCCAGGACGTGGCCACCTACTGCGCCGAGCAGCACGTGCTGCAGCATGACGTGGGTCGCGCCTTCGGCCTGTCGTGGGACCATTTCGGCCGCTCGTCCTCGCCGCAGAACCATCGCCTGACCCAGCACTTCTGCGAGGTGCTGGAGGAGCGCGGCCTGATCGAGGAACGCGTCGACCAGATGGTCTATTCCATCGACGACAAGCGCTTCCTGCCCGACCGCTACATCGAGGGCACCTGCCCGCACTGCGGCTTCGAGAAGGCCCGCGGCGACCAGTGCGACAATTGCGGCAACCTGCTGGACCCCACCGACCTGAAGAACGCCTATTCGGTGATCTCCGGCTCGCGGAACCTGGAGGTGCGCGACACCCGCCACCTCTATCTCCTGCAGACCAAGATGGCCGACAAGATCCGCGCCTGGATCGACAGCCACCCCGACTGGCAACTGCTGGCCAAGTCGATCGCCTACAAGCACCTGGACGAGGGACTGATCGACCGGGGCATCACCCGCGACCTGGCCTGGGGCATCCCGGTGACCAAGGGCGAGTTCCCGCGCCCGGGCTTCGAGGACAAGGTCTTCTACGTCTGGTTCGACGCCCCGATCGAATACATCGCCGCCACCCAGGAATGGGCCGAGGCCGGCGCGGACCGCGACTGGAAGTCGTGGTGGCGCACCGACGAGGGCGCGGAAGACGTCCGCTACGTCCAGTTCATGGGCAAGGACAACGTCGCCTTCCACACCGTCAGCTTCCCCGCGACCATCCTGGGCTCGGAAGAGCCGTGGAAGAGCGTCGACATGCTCAAGGCCTTCAACTGGCTGAACTGGTACGGCGGCAAGTTCTCGACCAGCAACCAGCGCGGCGTGTTCATGGACGCGGCGCTGGAGCTGCTGCCGCCCGACCTGTGGCGCTGGTACCTGACCTCGAACTCGCCCGAGAGCAGCGACACGGCCTTCACCTGGGAGCAGTTCGCCAGCGCCGTGAACCGCGACCTGGCCGACGTGCTGGGCAACTTCGTCAACCGCATCCTGAAGTTCACCGAGAGCAAGTTCGACGGCGTGATCCCCGACGGCGGCGCCCCCGGCCCGCTGGAGGAGAAGCTCTACGCCGACGTCTCGGCCCGCCTGGCCGACCTCGCCGAACAGATGGACGCCATCGAGGTGCGCAAGAGCGCCCAGGCCCTGCGCGCCCTCTGGGTGGTCGGCAACGAGTACCTGCAGGAAGCCGCCCCGTGGACGGCGATCAAGACCGATCGCGACCGCGCCGCCGTGATCGTCCGCACCGCCCTGAACCTGGCGGCGCTGTACGCCCGCATCTCCGCGCCGTTCATCCCGTTCGCCGCCGAGAAGATCAGCGAGGCGTTCAGCCAGGCCTATCCGGGCGCCTGGCCGACCACCGACGCCGCCGCCGAACTGTCGACCCTGCCGGTCGGCCTGTCGGTCCGCGCGCCGGAGGTGCTGTTCAAGAAGATCGAGGACGAGCAGATCGCCGAATGGACCGCTCGGTTCGGCGGAGCGGAATAGGGTCGTGAGCAGCGGTTTTGTAAACCGCTGCTCCACATTCAACGCTGTCATCCCGGACAAGCGCGTAGCGCGCCGATCCGGGACCGCCGGAAGCGCATGCGCTCAGGCGTCGGTCCCGGGTCTTCGCTTCGCTACGCCCGGGATGACAACCAAAGTGTATCGAGGGTGAGTGCGTGACGACTGACAAGCCCAGCGCCCTCACGTCCCAAACCCGCCTGGGCCTGTTCTACGTCGTCTCCTATCTCGGCACCGGCGTCAGCCTGCCCTACATCGCCACCTATTTCCGCTCGCGCGGCCTGACGGGGGCGGAGATCGGGGTGGTGCTGGCCGTGCCGCTGCTGGCGCGCCCGTTCCTGGGTCCGGTGCTGGCGGTCTGGGCCGACGGCTTCACCCTGCGCCGCACGCCCCTGGCCCTGCTGGCCCTGGGGGCGGCGGCCGGCTACCTGGCCATGCTGGCCGCGCCGGGCTTCTGGGGGCTGCTGGTCTGCTGGCTGGTGGGCATGACCTTCCTGACCACCCTGACGCCGCTGATCGACGTGATCACCCTGCGCCGCTCGCGCCTGGACGGCTTCAACTACGGCGTTCCGCGCGGCGCCGGCTCGGCGGCCTTCATCGTCGCCAACCTGGCCATGGGGGCGGTCCTGGCGGTCATGGCGCCCAGCGTCATCGTCGCCTGGATCACCACGGCGGCGATCGGCGTGGCCGTGGTCTCGGCCCTGATCGTGCCACCCGAACGGGTCCATGACGTCGGCGTCGCCAAGCCCGACCGCGCCGAGCGCTGGAAGGGCCTGGGCGGACTGCTACGCGACAGGACCTTCGTGCTGGCCGTGATCACCGCCGGCCTGATCCAGGGGGCGCACGCCTTCTACTACGGCTTTTCGGCCTTGCTCTGGCGCAACCAGGGGATCTCGGCCCCGATGATCGGCGTGCTGTGGGGCGTGGGGGTGGCCGTCGAGGTCGGCTTCATGTGGTTCGCCGAGCCGTGGCGACGCAAGGTCGGACCCGAGCGGCTGCTGGTGCTGGGCGGGGCCGCGGCCTTGCTGCGCTGGACGGCCTACGCCTTCGCCCCGCCGCTGTGGCTGCTGTTCCCGCTGCAGGCCCTGCACGCCCTGACCTTCGCGGCCAGCTTCATGGCCTCGCTGCGGCTGATCGAGCGCCTGGCCCCGCCGCAGAGCGCCTCGGCCGCCCAGGCGATCAACTCGGCCCTGTCGGCCGGCTTCATGCTGGGCGTCGGCACCCTGGCGGCCGGCCCGCTGTTCGACGCCTTCGGGACCAGGGGCTACCTGGCCATGGCGACGATGGGCGGGCTGGGGCTGATCGGGGCGGTGCGGCTGACGCGGCTGGCGCCAAGGCAGATGCCGGGGTGACGCCGCCTTGAGCTTCCGCCCTTTTCCACTTTCCCGGCGAAGGCCGGGACCCAGATTCATCAGGAGCCTCTCGTGGGCTTCACCTGGGCCCCGGCCTTCGCCGGGGAGACGGAAGAAGGGAAAACGGAAAAGGCAGGCTGGACTAGATCTCGTAGTCGATTTCGCCTTCCAGCCAGGCGACGATCCGCTCGGCGGCGGCGACCGGGTCCATCTTCGTGGTGTCGATCCGCAGCTCCGGCGTCTCGGGCGCCTCGTAGGGACTGTCGATGCCGGTGAAGTTCTTCAGCTGGCCCGCCCGCGCCTTCTTGTAGAGGCCCTTGACGTCGCGCTCCTCGGCCACCGCCAGCGGGGTGTCGACGAACACCTCGACGAACTCGCCGTCCTGCAGGATCTCGCGCGCCAGCCGGCGCTCGGCCCGGAACGGCGAGATGAAGGCGGTCAGCACGATCAGCCCGGCGTCGACCATCAACTTGGCCACCTCGGCCACCCGGCGGATGTTCTCGACCCGGTCCTCCTCGGTGAAGCCGAGGTTCTTGTTGAGGCCGTGACGGACGTTGTCGCCGTCCAGCAGATAGGTGTGGCGGCCCAGGGCGTGCAGGCGCTTCTCGACCAGGTTGGCGATCGTCGACTTGCCCGCGCCCGACAGGCCGGTAAGCCATACCACCCGGCCGCGCTGGCCCTTCAGCGCCGCCCGCGAGGCCTTGCTGACGTCGGTGTGCTGCCAGTGGATGTTGTCGGCCCGGCGCAGGGCGAAGTTCAGCAGGCCGGCCCCGACCGTGCGGTTGCTGATCCGGTCGATCAGGATGAAGCCGCCCAGGTCGCGGTTCTGGGCGTAGGGCTCGAACGGGATGGCCTGGTCCAGCGACAGGTTCACCAGGCCGATCTCGTTCAGCTCCAGCTTCTTGGCCGCCAGGTGCTCCAGCGTGTTGACGTTCACCCGATGCTTGATCTCGGTGACGCTGGCCCCGACCATCCGCGTGCCGATCTTCAGCAGGTAGGAGCGACCGGGGGGCAGGGGCTCGTCGTCCATCCAGACGACGGTGGCCTCGAACTGGCCGGCCACGGCGACCGGGTCGTCGGCGGCCACCAGGATGTCGCCGCGGCTGACGTCGATCTCGTCGCCCAGGGTGATGGTCACCGACTGGCCGGCATAGGCTTCGGCCAGGTCGTCGGGCTTGGTGACGATGCGGGCGACGGTGCTTTCGCGGCCCGAGGGCAGGGACTTCACCCGGTCGCCCGGCTTGACGGTCCCGGCGGCGATCTGGCCGGAGAAGCCCCGGAAGTCGAGGTTCGGGCGGTTGACCCACTGCACGGGCATGCGGAACGACTGGCTCCGCAGGTCGTCCTCGACCTCCACGCCTTCCAGCCAGTCCATCAGGATCGGGCCGTCGAACCACGGCGAGTCTTCGCCGCGCGAGGCCATGTTGGCGCCGGTCAGGCCCGAGATCGGGATTGGGGTGAAGACCTCCAGGCCGATCTGGTCGGCGAAGGCGCGATAGTCAGCGACGATGCCGTCGAATGTCGCCTGGTCCCAGCCGACCAGGTCCATCTTGTTCACCGCCAGCACCACGTGGCGGATGCCCAGCAGCTTGACGAGGTAGCTGTGGCGGCGGGTCTGGGTCAGCACGCCCTTGCGGGCGTCGATCAGGATCACGGCCGCGTCGGCGGTCGAGGCGCCGGTGACCATGTTGCGCGTGTACTGCTCGTGGCCGGGGGTGTCGGCGACGATGAACTTGCGCTTGTCGGTGGCGAAGAAGCGGTAGGCGACGTCGATGGTGATGCCTTGCTCGCGCTCGGCGGCCAGGCCATCGACCAGCAGGGCGAAGTCGATCGCCCCGCCTTGCGTGCCGACCCGCCTCGAGTCGGCCTCGAGGGCCGCCATCTGGTCCTCGAAGATCATCTTGCTGTCGTAGAGCAGCCGGCCGATCAGGGTCGACTTGCCGTCGTCCACCGACCCGCAGGTGATGAAGCGCAGCAGCGACTTGTGCTGATGGGCGACCAGATAGGCGTCGATGTCGTCGGCGATCAGGTCGGAGGGCTTGTAGATCGTATTCACTAGAAATAGCCCTCCTGCTTCTTCTTCTCCATCGAGGCGGACTGGTCATGGTCGATGACCCGGCCCTGGCGCTCGCTGGTGGTGGTCAGCAGCATTTCCTGGATGACCTCGGGCAGGGTGGAGGCGGTGCTCTCGACGGCCCCGGTCAGCGGGTAGCAGCCCAGGGTGCGGAACCGCACGCTCTTCATCTGCGGGACCTCGCCCGGACGCAGCCGGAACCGGCCGTCGTCGACCATGATCAAGCTGCCGTCGCGCTCGACCACCGGCCGCTCGGCCGCGAAGTACAGCGGCACGATCGGGATGTTCTCCAGGTGGATGTATTGCCAGACGTCCAGCTCGGTCCAGTTGGAGATCGGGAAGACGCGCAGGCTTTCGCCCGGGTGCTTGCGGGTGTTGTAGAGCTTCCACAGCTCGGGCCGCTGGTCCTTGGGATCCCAGCGCTGCTCGGTGGTGCGGAAGCTGAACACCCGCTCCTTGGCCCGGCTCTTCTCCTCGTCGCGGCGGGCGCCGCCGAAGGCCGCGTCGAAGCCGTACTTGGCCAGGGCCTGCTTGAGGCCCTCGGTCTTCCAGAGATCGGTGTGCAGGGCGCTGCCGTGGTCGAACGGATTGATCCCGCGCGCCTCGGCGTCGGGGTTCTTGTGGACCAGCAGGTCGAAGCCCAGCTGCTTGGCTATGGTGTCGCGCAGCTCGTACATGGCCCGGAACTTCCAGGTCGTGTCGACGTGCAGCAGAGGGAAGGGCGGCTTGGACGGATAGAACGCCTTGGCCGCCAGGTGCAGCATCACCGCGCTGTCCTTGCCGATCGAGTACAGCATGACCGGGTTCTCGCACTCGGCCGCCACCTCGCGCAGGATGTGGATGCTCTCGGCTTCCAGGCGCTGGAGGTGCGTCAGTCGGGCCGGAGACAAGGCGCTAGCAGAGGCGCTCATGGACGGGTCCGCAAAAGCGTCGTGCGACAGCGAAGCGACTTGGGTAGGGGGCAAAACGCGTATCCGCAAATGGAAAGCTCCGCCGACGCACGATGGCGCGACGACGGGGCGGTGATCCTGAGCGTGGACCTAGGTCTCGCGGGGGCGGCGGGCAAGGCGGGGAAATCTGCAGGCGCTGTGAGCTTCGATGGAGCCAAGCATCTGGAGCGCGGCCTTTCATGACCAAAAGTTCACTCGCGCCGGGCGCCGAAGCGCTGCATAACGCCGATATCGGAAAATGGGCCTCCCGATGTCATCCCTGGCTGAATTCATCGCCGCGATCATGCTCTGGCTTTCGTCGATGGCGCTTTGCCAGTTCGGCATGGCCGTCGAGCACCAGGCCAAGGCCCCGCCCAAGGCCGAGCGGGTCATCGCCCGCACGCCCCGCCAACAGGCCGTTCAAACCGTCGAGCGCTGTCCCCGTCTGCACAAGGCCGAGGTCAGCGCCTAAAGCCTTGCCGGGCCAAGCCCCGCGCCGGATGGGAATTCCGCTGGAACCCGCTATGCGGGCCGGCTTTTCGCCGCTAGGTTTATTCGTTGCGTGCGAGAGGGGCGTCCGCGCGGCGATGTTCATCCGGCCCCAAGCCGTTTCGCCCTGGGACTATGGCTGCGTATGAAGCCTAAGAAGCGCCAACCGCTTGATTTCACCGGCATTCCCGTGGAGCCGCCGGTCGAGGACGTCGGCCGTCCCGTCGAGACGGAAGCCGAACCCGATGCGGACGCGCCGGTCACCGAACCGGACCTTGATCTCGATATCGCCGCCGTTCCCGACGCGTCGGCCCCGTCGATTCTCGATCGCGGCCCGCTGGATCTCGCTCCCGAACCCGCGCCTGAGCCTCCCCCCGAGCCGGCTCCCGAAACGCCCCGCGCCGCCGCGCGACGCGGCTTTTTCGGCGGCGCGCCGAAACAGCAGCCCGCGCCCAAGATCCTTGAGCCGATCGAACCGATCGAGCCTCCGAAGGTCGAGGTCGCGGCTCCCGAGCCGGAGGCCGTGATCGAACCGGCCCCGGCGCCGAAGTCGAACTTCAAGGCGCCGGAACCCGAGCCCGATCCCGCGCCGTTCTCGCCGGCTCGTGGTCGACGCAGCGCGCCGGTCGAAGCCGACCCCCTGGCCCCGCTGCCGTCCTTCCTGACGGCGCCCTTGGCCGCCCAAACCGCCCAGCCGCCGGCCCCGGTGGTCGAGCCTGAACCGCCGGCGCCGTCCAAGCGTTTCGAAGCGGCCGTGTCCAAGCCGCGCGAGACCTCTCCGATCACCCCGCCCGTCACGCCTCTGTCCACGGCTCGCGAAGGCAAGAAGCCGATGCCCGCGCCGCTGTTCTGGAGCCTGGCGATCGCCGCCGCGGCGCTCTGGACGCTGGGACCGATCGCCTTCGCCCTGGGCTATGGCCAAGGCGTGCCGTCCCTGAAGGTCGACCAGTTCGCCCTGATGGTGTTCGCCGCCCTGGCCGTCGGCCCGGCCGCCTTCACCCTGCTGGGCGCCTACATGCTGCGCCAGGCCATGGGGGTCTCGGCCGAGCTGAAGCACACCCGGATCATGACCGACCGCCTGGTCACCCCGGCCGCCCTGGCGGCGGCGGGCGTCGACGGCGTGGTCGAGCGCATCCGCAACCAGATCGACGCCGCCACGGTCGCCGCCGACCAAGCCCGCGTCCGCGTCCAGGAACTGCGCGAGGCCCTGGCCGAGGAAACCCTGGCCCTGGCCCAGACCACCACCGAATCCGCCCGCATGGTGCAGCAGCTTTCCGAGGGCCTGGGTCACGAGCGCCAGGCCATGCACGCGCTGTCGACCACGCTGGACGCCCAGTCCACCGCCGTGGTCGACGCCATCGGCAGCCAGGCGCGCATGGTCGCCGAGGCCTCCGACCTGGCCGAGACCCAGCTGCGTGAAGCCGAGGCCGCCCTGGCCGCCCGCGCCGCCGACCTGGCCGCCGCCGCCGCCGAGGCGTCCGACGCCGCGCGGGTCGGGGCCGAGGACCTGTCGCGCCAGATCGCCCGCCTGGAAACCGCCGGCCAAGGCGTCGGCGACCAGATGGGCGCCGTCGAGCGCACCCTGGCCGCCCAGCGCGCCGCCCTGGTCGCCGCCAGCCAGTCGCTGCGCACCGACCAGGAAGACTTCGCCGCCGAGAGCGAGACCCGCACGGCCCAACTGACCGAGTTCATCGGCCACACCCGCGCCGGCGCCACCGAGATGAGCGACATGGCGGCCATGGGGGCCGAGGTGCTGCGCGGCCTGATCGGCGCGGCGGCCCAGCAACTGCGAGAAGTCGCCGAGACCGCCCGCGCCGAACGCGAGGCCCTGGCGGCCGAGACCTCCAGCGCCATCGCCGCCCTGGCCAGCGCCGCCGGCGGCCAGCGCGCCGACCTGGAAGCCGCCCTGGCCCAGGCCATGGAGTCCATGGCCGAGGCGGCCCGCAAGGCCAATGAAGGCGTCGAGCTGCGCGTCGACGCCGCTCGCGTCCGCGTCGACCAGTTGAACGAGATCGCCTTCGCCGCCGGCCAGAAGGCCGACACGGTGTTCGAGTCCCGCATGGACGAGGCCCGCGACCTGATCGAGCAATCGGCCCAGGTGGTCGAGCAGGCCGGGGCCCGCACGGCCCAGAAGCTGACCGAGAGCGTCGAGACCGCTCGCGGGACCATCGCCGAGATGGAGGCCATGCTGGCCGATGTCGGCCGTCGCACCGCCGACCTGCCGGCCGAGGCCCTGGCCCGCGCCAACGAGGTCCGGGCCCAGATCGAGCAGGGCATCGAGGATCTGCGTCAGTCCGCCCGCCGGACCGCCGAGGAGACCGCGGCGATCGACCAGGCGTTCCAGGAACGGGTCCGCCGCAACTACGACATGCTCAGCGAGGCCGTCGGCCGGATGGGGGCGGCGACCCCCGCCGCCGCGCCGTCCCGCGCGCCGCCGCCGCTGAACCGCCAGGCCCAGGCCGCGCCCCAGCCGGTTCCGCCGCCCGCCGCGCCGGCGGCTCTCAAGCCGGCGCCCATGCCGGCGAACGAGCCCAGCGCCGAGGAGGCCGGCCTGCGTCCTCGCCTTCGCTTGACCCCCACCGCCTCCGACGACGAGTTCCGCTCGGTGTTCGACGCCGCCGGCGGCCGCAACGCCGCGCCGGCCCCGCCTGAGCGGGGCGAACCGCAACAGGGCGGCCTGTCCTGGCGCAACCTGCTGTCGGGCCTGGAAAGCGTCGCGCCCGGCGACGCCGCCCTGGGCGAGAAGATGGCCGGCGAGATCCTGGCCATGGGCATCGATCCGACGGCCCTGCTGCCCCGCGCCCGCATCGACGAGATCGCCGCCACGATCCAGACCCACGACGAGGGCGGGGCGCGCGAGGTGGTCAAGAAACTGGCCCCGGCCGCCATTCGCAGGCTGGTCCGTCGGCTGTTCTCGGACGCCGCCCTGCGGGCCGACGCCGAGCGCTTCCTGCGCCGCTACACCGGCATGATGGACGAGGCCTCCGAGCAGGACCGCGAAGGCTTCCTGGTGGCGGCCCTGCTATCGTCCGACGCCGGCCGCGCCTATCTGCTGCTGGACGCCGCGTTCGGGGACTTGGCCTAGTGAGAATGGGCCTGACGTGAAAAGGCTGTTCGACGCGGCGGCGTCCGGGGCGGCGCTGCTGCTGCTGGCCATCCCGCTGCTGATCGTCGCGGCGGTGGTGCGCCTGACCTCGCCGGGGCCGGCGCTCTATTGGTCGCAGAGGGTGGGGCGGGGCAACGCCCTGTTCTCGATGCCCAAGTTCCGCACCATGCGGATCGACACCCCCGAGGTCGCCACCCACCTGTTGGGCGATCCAGACCGCTGGCTGACCCCGCCGGGGGGCTTCCTGCGCAAGACCAGCGTCGACGAGCTGCCGCAGCTGTGGAGCGTGCTGGTCGGCGACATGAGCCTGGTGGGGCCGCGCCCGGCGCTGTTCAATCAGGACGACCTGGTGGCCCTGCGCACGGCGGCTGGCGTCGAGGCGCTGCGGCCGGGCGTCACCGGCTGGGCGCAGATCAACGGACGGGACGAGATCGCCATTCCGGAGAAGGTGGCCCTGGACGCCGAATACCTCCGACGCCAGGGGTTCTGGTTCGACCTGACGATCCTGCTGCGGACCGTGCTGCCCGTCGTGACGGGCAGGGGCGTGACGCGGTAAATGCTGAAGGGGACATGCGCATGCGCATGTCCCCAGCTCGTGCTCAGGCGAGCGCCGCGTACGCCTTCTCCAGCGCCGCCACGAACGTCGTGTTGCCCGCCAGGTCGCGGCTGAACACCTGCTCCAGCTTCAGGAACGCGGCCACGTCGGCCTTGGCGTCGCCGGTGCAGGCGGCCGCGGTCTCGACCAGGCGGTCGGCCAGCGGATCGACGATCTTCTCGCCCTCGGCGGCGCGGCGGCGGACGAAGTGCATCCAGGCGGCCAGGGGCAGGGCCAGGCGGTCGACCGGGCGGCCGGCCTCCAGCGCGTCGGCGACCGTGCCCAGGATGCGGAACGGCAGCTTCTGCGAGCCGTCCCAGGCGATCTGGCTCAGCAGGTGGCGGATCTCGGGGTTGCGGAACCGGCCCAGGATCGCCTGGGCGTAGGCCGGCAGGTCCAGGCCGCGCGGGGCGATCAGGGTGGGGATGATGTCCTGGACCATCAGGTCCTCGGCGATCTTGGCCAGCGCCGGATCGCTGATCGCCTCGAACACCGTCTCATGACCCTTCAGCAGGCCGACATAGGCGATGGTCGAGTGGACGCCGTTCAAGAGCCTTAGTTTGGCGCGTTCAAAGCCGCGCACGTCGTCGGTCAGGGTCACGCCGACCGAAGCCAGGTCGGGCGCGCCGTCGCCCAGCACGTCTTCGACCACCCACTGGGTGAAGGCCTCACGCTGGATCGGCCAGGCGTCGGTCAGGCCAGTGGCCGTCTCGACCCGGGCGCGCAGGGCGTCGTCGGTGGCCGGGGTGATGCTGTCGACCATGGTGCGCGGGAAGCGGCCCTCGGCCTCGATCCAGGCGGCCAGGGCCGGGTCGATCGCCTCGGCGAAAGCGACCACGGCCGCCTTCAGTCGCCAGCCGTTGTCGGCGAGGTTGTCGCAGGCCACCACGGCGTAGGGCGGCAGGCCCACCTGGTGGCGACGACGCAGGCCCTCGACGACATAGCCGACGGCGCTGACCGGCTCGCGCGGATGGGCCAGGTCGTGGACGATGTCCGGATGGGCGGTGTCCAGCTTGCCGTCGCCGGTCAGGCAATAGCCCTTCTCGGTGACCGTCAGGGTGACCATGCGGGTGGTCGGGGCGGCCAGGCGGGCGAAGACCGAGGGCGGATCCTCGGGCGCGACCAGCACCTCCAGGATCGAGCCGACCACGCGGAACGTGGTCTCGGCGTCCAGCTGGGCCAGGGTGTAGAGGCCGTCCTGCGGCTGCAGGGCGTCACGGACGCCCGGGCTCTTCAGCGACACGGCGCAGATCCCCCAGCGCGGATCCTTGGCTAGCAGCTGGTCGAAATAGAAGGCCTGGTGGGCGCGGTGGAAGGCGCCGGGGCCGAAATGCACGACGCCGACCGTGACCTTGTCGCGGTCATAGGCGGGCAGGGCGACGCCGGGAATGGCGGCCGAATAGCTGACGGCGTTGAGGCGCAGCGGGCGGGAAAGGGTCTCGGTGGTCAAAGGGTTACACCTGATTTCCAGATGGCGATTTCACGCTCGCCGTTGAGTTCGGCCTTGGTGGGCTGGCCCGAGGCGGTGGCCACGACCAGA
Organism: Caulobacter sp. P1_D6; assembly: GCF_056406095.1. NCBI lineage: Bacteria > Pseudomonadati > Pseudomonadota > Alphaproteobacteria > Caulobacterales > Caulobacteraceae > Caulobacter > Caulobacter sp. P1_D6. The sequence goes on from NZ_JBFUAW010000065.1 coordinate 12,233, forward strand.
TCCATCAGGGAGTCGGCCGCCGCGTCCATGGTCTGGCCCGATAGCACCACGCCGGCGTCGAAGTCGATCCAGCCCGGCTTGCGGGCGGCCAGGGCCGAGTTCGAGGCGATCTTCAGGGTGGGGGCGGGGAAGCCCAGCGGCGTGCCGCGGCCGGTGGTGAACAGGATCACCGTCGCCCCGGCCGCCGTCAGGGCGGTGGACGAGACGGCGTCGTTGCCGGGCGCCTCCAGCAGGGTCAGGCCGTGCGGTCCGACCTGCTCGCCGTAGCGCAGCACCTCGACCAGCGGCGCGCGGCCGCCCTTCTGCACGGCGCCCAGGGACTTCTCCTCGAGCGTGGTGATGCCGCCGACGATGTTGCCGGGCGAGGGGTTCTCGTAGATCGGCTGGTGGTTGTCGATGAAGTAGCGCTTGAAGTCGTCGATCACCCCGACGGCGTCGTCGAACACCTGGCGGGTGGCGGCGCGTGCCAACAGCACGCCCTCGGCGCCGAACACCTCGGGAATCTCGGTCAGCACCGGCGTGCCGCCGGCGTCGGAGACCTTGTCGGCGATGCGGCCGACCAGCGGGTTGGCGGTGACACCCGAGAAGCCGTCCGAGCCGCCGCACTTGAGGCCCACCACCAGGTCCGACACAGGGGACGGCTCGCGGCGGTCCTTCTCGGCGATGGCGACCAGTTGCTCGACGGCGTCCAGACCGTCCTCCAGCTCGTCCTCGACCATCTGGGTGGTGAACGAGCGCAGGCGCTCCGGATCCAGCCCGGGGGCCGATTCCAGCAGGGCCTTCAGCTGGTTGTTCTCGCAGCCCAGGCCCAGGATCAGAACGCCGCCGGCGTTGGGGTGGGCGGCGAGGCCCGCGATCAGCTTGCGGGTGTGGCTCAGGTCGTCGCCCAGCTGCGAGCAGCCGAACGGGTGGGGGAAGGCGAAGACCCCGTCGACGCGGCCGGCGAAGCGGGCGTTGGCCTTCTCGGCGATGCGGCGGGCGGTGTTGGCCACGCAGCCGACGGTGCACAGCACCCAGATCTCGTTGCGGGTGCCGACGCGGCCGTTCTTGCGGCGGTAGCCCAGGAAGGTCCCGGCCGGCGGCGCCGCGTGCGGCTCCGGATGGGCGTCGGCATAGGTGAAGTCCTCGACGCCCGACAGGCGGGTCTCGACATTGTGGACGTGCACATGGTCGCCGACCGCGATGTCGGTCGTGGCCCGGCCGATCGGCCAGCCGTATTTGAGCACGTCATCGCCCTTGGCCACGGCGCGCACGGCGATCTTGTGGCCCTTGGGGATGTCGGCGCGGGCCGTGATCGCCTGGCCATGCAGGTCCAGCGTCTCGCCCGAAACGAGGTCGCGCAGGGCCGTCGCCACGTGGTCGCGCGGGTCGACTCCGTGGATCGATTCGGCCGGACTGGAAGTTGGGTCGCCCATCAAAGCCTTGGTCATTGGAACTTTTCGTGCTGCCATCCCGTCTGTACGGCGGGGAAACCGGTGTCACCATAGGACATATACGTCTGGCGGTGCATTTGTAGCGACGCCGCCGTTCGGTAGAGTATGACAAAAGAAAACAACGACCGCCGTATGGAAACGCTTTGACCTCGTCCAAGACCCCTTTGCCGGACCATGACGGCGTGGAAATCGACGCCGCCGAGGGCGGCCTCGAAGGCGGCCGCAAGCGCGCCACCATCAACGACATCGCCCGCCTGGCCGGGGTGTCGAAGAAAACGGTCTCGCGTGTCATCAACCAGTCGCCCTTCGTGCGCGACGAGACCCGCGAACGCATCGAGGCGGTGATCGCCGAGTGGGGCTATGCGCCCGATCCCCAGGCCCGGGGCCTGGCGTTCCGCCGCTCGTTCCTGATCGGCATGATCTACGACAACCCCAACCCGCAGTATGTCGTGAACATGCAGCTGGGTCTGCTGGACGGCATCCGGGGATCGGGCTTCGAGCTGGTGGTCCATCCCTGCGATCGTTCCAGCCCGACCTTCCTGCAGGACGTGCGCACCTTCGTGGAGCGGCAGAAGCTGTTCGGCGTGGTGCTGCCGCCGTCGGTCTCGGAAGACGAGCGGGTGGCCAAGCTGCTGCGCGAGATCGGCTGCGAATACATCCGCATCGCCTCGGTCGAGCTGGACAAGCCCGAGCACATGATCGTCGGCCATGACCGCCTGGGCGGCGAGGCCATGGGGGCCTATCTGGTCGAGCTGGGCCATCGCGAGATCGGCTTCATCAGCGGCCTGCCCAGCTTCCGCTCGTCGCACGAGCGGCGAGGGGGCTTCGAGGACGCGCTGAACAAGGCCGGCCTGGAGCTGAAGCCCGACTATGTCGTTCAGGGCGCCTACACCTTCGAATCCGGCCTGGCCTGCGGCGAGCAACTGCTGGCCAAGACGCCGCGGCCGACCGCGATCTTCGCCGGCAACGACGAAATGGCCGCCGGCGTCCTGCAGGCGGCCCGACGCGCCGGGCTGCAGGTTCCGGCCGACGTGACCGTGGTCGGCTTCGACGACTTCCAGATCGCCCAGGCCGTCTGGCCGCCGTTGACCACCATCCACATTCCGACGCGCGAAGTGGGCCGGATCGCGGCCGAGAAGTTGATCGGGGCGGCGGTTCGCGACAAGCGCGATCCCAACAGCACCATCCCCTATCTTGTGGTTCGGGAATCGTCGGGCGTCCCTCCGACAGTGTAAGGTCGGGGCGGCGCCTTTGGCTTGCATGGCGCCATGACACCGGTTACCAAGCGCGTCGAAAACGGCCCGTGGAAGCCGTCGGCGGAGTAGGGAGTAAATGACGCCATGACCCGGCCTCTGGTTTTTCACGACGACCGCCTGTTTCCGGCCGATGGGCGCACGCGGGAGATCGCGCGGGCGCTGTACGGCCAGGTGAAGTCCCTGCCGATCATCAGCCCGCACGGCCACACCGACCCGGCCTGGTTCGCGACCAACGCGCCGTTCGAGGACGCCACTGATCTGCTGCTGGCGCCGGACCACTACCTGTTCCGCATGCTCTACAGCCAAGGCGTCAGCCTGGACGCCCTGAAGGTCCGCTCCAAGGCCGGCGTGCCGAGCACCGATCCGCGCGAAGCGTGGCGCAAGCTGGCGGAGAACTTCCATCTGTTCCGCGGCACGCCCTCGTGGATGTGGCTCAACCACGTGTTCAGCCAGGTGTTCGGCTTCACGCAGTTCTTCGGCCCCGACAACGCCGA
>NZ_JBFUAW010000066.1:0-14296 GCF_056406095.1 Caulobacter sp. P1_D6
GCACGATCGGCGACGAGATCGCCATGCTCCACGCCGGCAAGATCATCTGGCGCGGCGCGCCGGCCGAGCTGGACCGGACCGACAATCCCTATGTGCGCCAGTTCGTCGACGGGCGCGCCGACGGGCCGATGGCGAGCATGGTCTAGGACATGGCGGTAATGGCCCGCTTCTTGGTCGGGCTGAGCCACAGCGCGAACGTACGCGGCCGGGGCGGGGTGACCCTTCGCGGGCGATCAAGATCGGATTGCCGATGGAGAAGCTATTGGACTGAGCGCTGAGCGTTCAAGGCGCGGGACGTCGTCGTCGCGTTCCAGACCATGATCCGCAAGAAGTCCCTGACCGATCTTGGGCCATGGTTGGAGCGGGCCGACAAGGTTTGGTCACCTCCTTCGCCAGCGGCGTGGTCAAGGAGAGGGCGGCAGTCATCGCGAGGCGATCGCCTCACCCTGGTTCAACGGCCAGACCGAGGGACAAAATCCAAGCTAAAGCTCGTGAAACGCCAGATGTATGGTCGTGGAAAACTGGACCTAACTCAGGCCCGCGTCATCGGCGCGGATTGACCCCATCACCACCAAAAATACGTCAGAGCCAGTCTTGCGAGCCGAAGACGCCGGGAACCGGCAACACGATCCTTGAGGCGGTCCATCAGCGCGCCGAGGGTGTCGCAGTCGGCGCCGACCAGGTCGTCAATCTTGATGTCGAAATGATCCTCGATCGCGACCAGCACCGCGTAATAGGCCTCCAACGGAAGTTGCAAGTCACAGATTTTGGTCGAACGGTGCAGCGAGGACCGAGCCAGGCCCGCCTTGCTGGCGATCAGATAGGCGACATCGCCATCGGTCAGGAAGCCGTGAGCGAAGAGGGCGTCGTTCATGAGCGATAGTCCGTGAAGCTATGACCCAAAGACGCCACGAGGCCATCGCCCGCCCACCGATTGGTCTTCTGCTTGAGTCAGCTCTTTCCGGTCGCGGGGCGGATCGTTCGCCCTGTGTCCGTGAAGAGCGCCCAAGCTTCCGAAGCTTTCGGTCAGATTGGGCGATCACCGCGTTCGGTCCGGAAGCGCCGGAAACATCAACGACATCAGCATGAGCGCTTTGAGCAGCTGTCACTGACGCCCAGCAGCTCGCTACGAGGATGTGTCGTCTAAGTAATATTATCAGAAGAAATTGCGTGCCCACTGCGACCGCATATCCGTTTGGTCGCGTTGGCGGCGAACCGTTTTGGCTGTCCGCCGGTTGATGTCGTGGCGCGCGCTTCCAGGTTCGCGATCGCCAGGAGCTTCATACCGTGATCCCAGCGCGCCGCATCGACGTTCACCACCATGTCATTCCGCCGGTCGTGGCCAAGGCCATGAGCCGGCGTGGCGTGACGAAGGTCGGCGGAGCCGATCTGCCGCGTTGGACCGTGCGCGCGTCGATCCGCACCATGGACCTCTACGGCGTCGAGACGGCCGTCACGTCGCTGTCGGCGCCGGGCGTCTATTTCGGCGATTTGCCCGAAGCCTGCGACCTGGCGCGCGCCAGCAACGAATTCTCGGCTCAGACGGCGCTGGATCATCCTGGCCGTTTCGGCTGGTTCGCCGTGCTGCCCATGCCGTTCACGGCCCAGGCCTGCGCCGAGGCCGTCCACGCGCTGGACGTGCTCAAGGCCGACGGCGTGGTATTGCTGGGCAGCACCGAAGGCGTGTTCCTGGGCGATCCGCGCCTGGACGAGCTGATGGCCGAGCTGAATCGTCGCGCGGCCGTGGTGTTCGTCCATCCCAATCTCCACAAGACCAGCACCGAGCTCGACCTGGCCACGCCGGGCTATCTGGTGGAGTTTCTGTGCGACACCACGCGGGCCGCGACCAACCTGATCCTCACGGGAACCCTGGAGCGCTATCCGCGCATCCGCTGGATCCTGGCCCACGCCGGCGGTTTCCTGCCGTACATCGCTTGGCGGTTGTCGTTGGCCAATGATCAGCTCAAACTGGCCAAGACCCTTCCAAAGGGCATGCTGCATCATATCCGCGGCTTCTATTTCGACACCGCCCTGTCGCCCTCGCCGTCCGTGATGGCCGCGCTGCGCGAGCTGGTCGATCCCGGCCACATCCTGTTTGGCAGCGACTATCCGTTCGCGCCCGCGCGGGCTGTTGGAATGCAGGTGAAAGCACTTGAAAATCTTCGGGTTTTTGATCCTGAAGTCTTGGCGGGAATCAACCGCAGCCATGCCCTGGCGCTGTTTCCCCGGCTGGCCGCCCTGCCGGCGCCGCCGCCGGAAGGGCTCGGCGTCAAGCTGCAGCGCGCCTTCGTGAAACCCGTCGACGATCTCGCCGAGAGGATCCGCGACCGCTAGTCGTGAAGCTCGTCCCACGAGATCTCTCGCCAATCGAACCGTGCAATCGCACAGTTTCCCGGCCTGCACGCCACGGCCAGGCAATGGCGCGGCAAGGTCGTCAGGCCAAGCCGCCACGACGGATCGGACCGGCCTTCGAAACGCACGGCGCAAGGATCGGTCGTGACCGATAAGCTCCGCAGGTCCATGGCCAGGCCGTGGCCCAGGGCCTTGGCGACGGCTTCCTTCAGCGTCCAGAGCTCGATGAAGCGCTGGTTCCGTTCCGAACCGGCCGCCCGCAGACGCGCTTGTTCGTCGGGCGTGAAACACCGCTCTGCCACGCCGGCGACGTCGACCGCCCTGCCCCGAAGCTCCGCGTCGACGCCGATCGGACCGGCGAGGGTCAGGCCGCAGGCGGCCAAGCCCGGCGTGTGGGTGATGTTGAAGTGCGGGACGACGCCGCCCTCCCCCGCCGCCAGAACCGGCTTGCCGTTTGGACCCGCGTCGAACGACCAGTCCGTGCGTCCGGTGACCCGGCGCAAGGCGAAGCGGAGCAGCCCATGGGCGGCGACGAAGGCGTTTCGATCCCTTTGGAAGCGAAAGCCCGACGCGCGCTCTTGCTCCCTGGCTGAAAGCTGGGCTTCGACCCGCGCGCACGCCGCCGAAGCCCCTTCCGGCGCCTGCAGATACAGCAGAACGATAGCGTTCGCCGACAACGCGGAAAAGTTGTGCATCCCCATGGCGGGCAGTGTACCCTCATGGCGGGGCTTCGCCCAATGATCCAACTGGGGCGTGTGGCGCTCAAATCGCGCCGCTCAGGCGCGGCATCCGGCGCACGACAGGCGACCCACGACAGGCGACCGAGGGACTGATGTCTTATCAGACCACGATGGACCAGCGCGGCAGGGCCGCTCCGGCGGGAGATGCGCGGTCCGAACCGCAGTCCGGCGATTGGTCCATCGACGTGCGTCGCGGCCTGCTGGTCCTGGTGAAGATCTTCAAATACCGGCTGTTTCCCTTCGGCCGCTTCTTCGCGCCTTGGAGCACGCTGAGTTTCGCCGTCCGGTTTCGAAAGGCGCTTGAGGAACTTGGCCTAACCTACTTGAAACTTGGGCAGTTTCTGGCGCTGCGTTTTGACATTCTTCCGGCGGAAGTCTGCCTGGAGCTGAACAACCTGTTCGAAAGCGTCGGGCCGATGCCCTCGGGCGTGGCTCAGGGGATCATCGAGCGCGAACTGGGGGCGCCGGTCGAGGTCCTGTTTCCGACCTTCAGCGCCGAACCGATCGCGGCGGCGTCCATCGGCCAGGTCCACGACGCGCGTCTGCCCGATGGGCGGCGGGTGGCCGTGAAGGTCCAGCGGGCCGGCATCATGCGGATCTTCCGGGCCGACATCCGCAACCTGCGCAAGCTGACCGCCTTCGCCCAGTCGCTCGGCGTGTTCGGCCGGCTGTCGGCCACCGGCATGGTCGATCAGTTCGAGGCGTGGACGCTGCGCGAGATGGATTTCCGCACCGAGGGCGCGACGGCCGAACGCGTGGCCCGCAAGGCCGGTCCGGCCGTGGTCATCCCCGCGATCCATTGGGAGCTGTCCACCGCCCGCGTCCTGACCATGGACTTCGTGACCGGTATCAGCGCCACGCACATCCGCGAGCTGGTCCAGACCTGCACGCCCGAGGAACTGGCCGAGAAGCTGCCCGGCTTCGACCTGCCGACGGCGCTGCACAACTTCACCGAGGCGTCGCTCTCGCAGCTGTTCGTCGACGGCTTCTTCCATGGCGACCCGCACCCCGGAAACATCCTGTTCCTGCCGGAGAACCGCGTGGTCTTCCTGGATTTCGGCATCTTCGGCGAACTGACCGACGCGCGTCGCGCCATCATCACCGCCCAGATCGAGAGCCTGGCGATCGGCAATATCGGGGCCAGCATGCGGGCCTATGGCCAGCAGGTCACCGAGACCGAGCTGACCGACATGGACCGCTTTCGCGACGACTGCCGCGAGGTGCTGACCCGCTGGTATGCCGCCCTGCTCAATCCCTCCGGCCCGATCGAGGACCGACACCTGGCGCGCTACACCGGCGAAATGATCGACGTTTCTCGGCGAAACGGCCTGATCTACGACCTGAACTACCTGCTGTTCTGGCGGGCCATCAACAATCTGAACGCCACGCTCTGGCATATCGACCCGGAGTTCGACCTGCTGGCCCAATTGCGGGCGTTCTTCGAGAAGACCCGGCCGGACGCCTTCGAGCGGGTCCGGTCGATGGTCAAGGACCCGGCCTGGCAAGAGTCCCTGCGCTATCTGGGCGGATCGCTGGTCCACGGCCTTAACGCCAAGGGGGAAGCGCCGACCATCCGGGCGACGACGGCCCGGTCGGACCGGGACGAACGCCGCGGCGGGCGAACCTCCGGTTGGGCCATGCTTGGGATCGCCGGGGTGTCGGCTGCGGTGCTGGGCAAGGCGACCGCCCTGCCCTTGTCGCTGATCCTGGCCCTGGTCGCGACCTTCGCCGTCACGGCGCTCTTCACTTCATGGCGGCTGCGATGAACAAGCTGACCAAACTCGCGCCCGCCGACGTCGCGCGCCAGCTGGCCGCCCTGCTCACTCGGCTGGGGCCCACCTTCGTCAAGATCGGGCAATATCTGGCGCTGCGGCCCGACATCCTCCCCCAGGCCTATTGCGACGAGCTTCTCACCCTGGTGGATCGAAGCGAACCGTTCCCGTGGGGCGAAGCCGAGCGGATCGTGGAGATGGAGCTGGGCGCGCCCGTCTCGGAACTGTTCGACAGCATCGAACGTCGGCCGATCGGGGCCGGTTCGCTGGCCCAGGTGCACCGCGCCCGCCTGCATGACGGCGCCGTCGTCGCGGTCAAGATCCTGCGGCCGGGCATCGAGCGGCGCGTGGCTCGCGACATCCGGCGCATGCGGCTGGTCGGGCAACTGGTCAAGCGGCTCGGCATAACCTTGCCGATCTCGGTGCGCGAACTGGCCGACGAGTTGGCTGAATGGCTGCGTCAGGAGATCGACTTCGAGCGGGAGCTCGACAACGCCCGCAGGCTGCAGCCCCTGGCCGCCGGCAGCACCCTGCAAAGGATCCCGCGCACCTACCTGCATCTGAGTTCGAGCCGGGTGATCACCTACGAGTATCTCGAGGGGATCCGGGTCAACCGCGTCCTGGCCGAACTGCGCGGCGTCGCGCCCGAGCGCGCCGGCGGCCCGCTGCTGACCGCGGACGAGCGGCGGGACTTCGCCGAAAGGCTGGTCACCGCCACCCTCATCCAGATTTTCCGCTATCGGTTTTTCCACGCCGACCTGCACCCGGGCAACCTGCTGGTTCTGCCGGATCGGCGTGTAGGCTTTGTGGATTTCGGGCTTTGCGACAAGCTGGACGAGACCGTGCGGGCCAACCAGCTGAGCTATGTCTCCGCCATCTACGCCGGCAACCAGCCGCGCATCTTCAAGGCGCTGACCGAGGTCCTCGTGGCCCGGCCGGAGAGCGACGTGGAAGGGCTGCGCCGCGACTTCGACGCCGAGATGCGGGCCGGAAGCCAGGAGCACGGCGGCGCCTCCAGCACCGCCAACGCCCTGATCGGGGTGCTGCGCGTGGCGCGCCGCAACGGCTACCAGATCCCCAGCGACGTGCTGTCGCTCTACCGGGCGCTGGTCACTGTGGAGACCCTGGCCAGCGAGCTTGGCCTGCCCAATGGACTGCGCGACGTGGGCGGCCGGTTCTTCGCCGAACTGCGGCGCGACGAGAAGTTCGACCAGCTGTTCGATCGCGACCGGCTGCAGCAGGTGCTGCTGAACACCCTGACCCTGACCCAGGACGGGCCGGCGCAACTGGCCCAGATCCTGGCCGACGCCGCCGACGGCAGCGTGCGCCTGCGCGTGGAATCCACGGACGCCGCCCGGGTCGTCCGAGCCCAGAACCGCCGGGCGCGGCTTTGGACGGCGGCCATTCTGGCGGTCAGCGTCGCCGTGCTGCTGACCATCCCCAACCTGCCCGTGGTGTTCGGCGTGCCGCTGGAATGGCCGCTGGGCGCGGGGCTGGGCGGGCTCTACCTCGCCTGCGCCGTCCTCTGGCGTCGACTCTAGACCGGGAGCGCAACGTGGAGTTCGTGTTCAACGCTATAGGGCGGATCAAGCGGCGCGAACCCAGCGAAGCTCAGCGGAACGTCGACGCCGAGGTGCACCAGCTGGTCGAGCTGCTGCGCGAGGCCGCCAGCGGCGGGGTCGCCGAGGGCCTGGGCGCGGCGCTGAAGAACCTGGCCGACCATGGACCGGACATCGAGCGCGGCGTCGTCGCCTGGATCGAGCTGATGGAGGTTCTGGTCCAGGCGGCCGAGCAGCGCTACCCCAACGGCAACGGCTCGCGGAAGAAGGGCCAGGTCCGGGCGGCGGTGCACGCGATCTACAACGACTCCAATCTCCAATTGCCGGGCGTTCCACGCGATCTGAGCCCCCTGGTCATCAACATCACCATCGACTGGGTGATCGACGCGCTAGTCTGCAGCGTCGACACCTACGGACTTTGGGATTCCAGCCGGCCGGACCACTGGTCGCTCAACGGCGCCTTGCGCGCCGCCGGCGCCGTGGTGCTCGACGCGCTGCAGCCCTTCTTCCGCCTGCTCAACTGGATCTACGCCAAGCTGCACTATGTCGAGCCGTTGACGCCCGAGGTGAAGGCCGCGGTGCAGCGGGTCAAGGACGCGGGCCTGATCCACGACAAGCGCACGCTGATCAAGCCGGCCACCGACGTGCTCGTGTTCATCGGCCAGCACGGCGAACAGATGACCGCCGGGGTGCAGGCTTTCTTCGAGGTGGTGGCGATGACCGAGCGGCTGCGATCCGCCAGCGGTCCCGACAAGAAGGCCTATGCCAGCCAGGTGGTCAAAGCGGCGCTGAAGGAGCTGGGCTTCCCGATCGACAACATACTGCTGGGCGCGATCGCCGACGTCGTGATCAGCGCCGGCATCGAGTCCGCCCTGAACCTCTTCAAGAAGCGCGCGCCCAAGACCTTCCAGTCTCGCTCGGCGCTTCCTGTCGGAGCGCTGCACCGGTCCTACGTGAAGGCCTAGATCGGTTCGATCGGCGCCCGGAAAATATGCAACTTTTCAGAGTGTGAACTATCACGTCAATTTGTAGTTGAGGTCAGCCGGGGCGAGGTTAGGCTTTTGGTCAGGGCTGAACGTCATGCGGCGTACGGGTGCATGCGACGTACAGGTGTTTGTCGAAATCCGAGGACGGACATGAACTCGCTGACCGTGTACGTGAAGATCAAGTCGGGCCACGTCGACTCCCTGCGGGGAATCCTCGAAGACATCAACGCCCATCAGCACGACAACAAGTATCTGCAGCTGAAGAACGACAAGCTGACCCATTGTTCGCGCTGGGTGATTGTCGAGGATGAGGTGGGGCCCGGCGCGAGACTTCTGCTCGCCGTAGAATTCGACGGCGACCTGACCGACTACCTGGAACACCAGATGGCGATCACCCCGGGTCTGGATAAGATCTGGGACCATTGCGAGGGCTATCCGGGCCGCGACGGCTTCATCGACTACATCCGCAAGACCGCCTTCCCCACCCAGGCCTTCTACATCGCCTTCCGCGACGAGACCGTGGCGTCGATCAAGAGCAAGATCGCGGTCCGCGAGCAGCTCGAGAACTTGCTGGACGCCGGCGGGCCGACCCTTCGCTCGGTGATGACCATCCTGTCGCGCCTGCCGCGTGTTCCCGGCTTCCGGGCCAACCTTTCGGCGTTCATCACGCGGACGCGGGCCGATTTCCACAACGCCTGGATGTCGCTGGCCCTGGCCATCGTCAAGCCGATCAGCCAGATCGGCCAGACCAAGAACTACTCGAAGGTGACCTCGTTCGAGGACAATCCGCTGACGCCGCGGGCCCAGGCCCTGACCGCCATCGACGGCCAGATGGTGACGATCACCACCATCAAGCCCTGGCTCTACTGGCGCGTGCGCCTGGCGTTCTGGGTCAACGAATTCCTCGGCAAGTACGGCTGGGCCCCCGGCCAGTTCGCCGATGTGGGCACGCTGCACTCGTTCCGCTGGGTGCTGATCGACAACGACAAGCGCCTGATCTTCCTCAGCGTGTTCGACGGCTCGTGGCAGAACTACATGGGCGACTTCATCGACAAGATCATCTGGGCCCTGGACGGTGTCTACAACAACACCTTCGGCTATCCGAAGGGCGGCATGGCCGACGTGCTGCCGTTCCAGCGGTGGATCCTGAACCACCAGTACGAGCCGCAGCTGCTGTTCAAGTCCTATCCCAACGAGACGGTGCTGAACTTGATCCGCGACCGCACCAGCAACGCTAACCTCGCCGAGACGCTGCAGGCCGGCTTGGCGCTCGAGAGCGCCAAGGTCCGCGAGACGCTGACGGCGCTCTGAGCCCCGAACCCCACAAGGAGCGCAGTACGATGCAAACCATGGAAGTCGACCGCTCCGACGTTCAGGGGCCGCTGGTCAGCGCCTACAGCCACCTGAAGCGTTCGGCTTATCTGTTCCTGCAATTCCACGACGCCGTCGGCGCTCGGCAATGGCTGGCGCAGTTGCTGCCGTCCGTCAGCTCGGGCGAGCTCTGGCCGACCGGCCCCGACGGCAAGAAGGTCAAGCCGCCCCAATCGATCAACATCGCCTTCACCTATCCCGGCTTCCAGGCCCTGAAGCTGCCGCACAAGACGCTCGAGAGCTTCCTGCCGCCCTACACCCTGGGCGCGGCCGCCCGGGCCGACGTGTCCGGCGATGTCGGCGAGAGCGCGCCCGAGCTCTGGGAGTTCGGTGGTCCCAACACCGCGCCGGTCCACGCCATGCTGATGGTCCAGAGCCGCGGCCCGAAACATCTGAAGGACTTCGAGAAGGTCCTCGACGAGCTGATCGCCGCCAGCGACGGGGCGGTCTCGATCATCGCCACCGAGTACGGCTATCGGCGCGAGGAGGCCAAGGAGCACTTCGGCTTCCACGACGGCCTGTCCCAGCCCAACATCGTCGGCGTGGGCATCCAGAAGGCGGACGGCCAGATCGCCGCCGAAACCGGCGAGTTCATCCTAGGCTATCTCAACGCCTATGGGCTCTACCCGACCAGCCCGATCGTGCCGGTCTCGGAGGACCGCCATCACATCCTGCCCCGGTTTCCCGAAGGCGCCCTCCCCGACTGTCGGGATTTCGGCAAGCACGGCACCTATGTGGTCTACCGAAAGCTGGAACAGGACGTCGCCAAGTTCTGGCAATCGATCCAGCAAGCGGCCGACGGCGACCAGGCCGAGATGCTGAAGGTCAGCTCGAAATACCTGGGCCGCTGGCCCAGCGGGACGCCGATCACGCTCTCGCCTGACAACGATCCGGTCCGGTATTCCGACGAGAACGATTTTCGCTTCATGCCGCTGGACCCCGATGGCACCCGCTGCCCGGTCGGCTCGCACATCCGCCGCGCCAATCCCCGTGACTCCCGTGTCAACGACACGCCGGAGTCGTCGATGAACACCTCCAGCCGGCACCGCGTGCTGCGTCGCGCCATGCTGTACGGCGATCCGCTGATCACCGCGGAGGAAACCGAATGGCCGCGGGCCCCGGTCGATCTCCAGGACGACGGCGTGAAGCGCGGCCTGCAGTTCGTGGTCCTGAACGCCGACATCCAGCGCCAGTACGAGTTCGTGCAGCAGACCTGGTTCAACATCCCGACCTTCAACGCCGAGTTCTCGACCAAGGACCCGTTCGTCGGCGACAACAACGGGACGGGCTACATGACCTTGCAGGCCGAACCGTACCGCAAGCGCATCCCGCACATGCCGCGGTTCGTGCGCACCCGCGCCGCCGCCTATCTGTTCATGCCCAGCCTGACGGCCTTGCGGTTCATGACCGAGTTCTGACCCTGACCCCGTTGCGTACGCCCGTCCGCCAGGGCGCCGCCCTTTGGCGATACGCTCGGGAGACGCCGGTCGCGGCGCGGCTGCTCTGCCTGCCGCACGCGGGAGGCGGCGCGTTCCTGCAACGGCGATGGCCGGTCCTGCTTCCTTCGTCGATCGAGTTGGTCAGCGTCGAACTACCCGGTCGCGGCACACGAATGCGTGAGCCGCCGGCGACGGATGTTCGCGCCGTGGTCGCCGGCCTGGAGGCGGATCTCGTCTTGCTGGGCGATCGACCGCTGGCGATCTTCGGTCACAGCATGGGCGCGATCCTGGCCTTCGAACTGGCGCTGCGGCGGCAGCGCGCCGGTCAGGCTCCGTTGGCCGTGTTCCTGGCCGGCTGCGCGGCCCCTGCCCGCCTCGCCGGCCGACCGAAGACCTACCAACTGGACGACGCCGCATTCCTGGCGCGGCTGGAGCGGCTAGGCGCGATCCCGGTCGAGGTGCTGGCCGATCCCGACCTGAGGGCCATGGTGCTGGGCGTGCTGCGCGCCGACATCACGATGCTGGAAACCTATGCCGGCGCCGACGGCGCGGCCCTGGACTGCCCGATCTGGGTGCTGGGAGGGCGCGAGGACGACGCGGCGACGGCGGCCGACCTGCTGCCGTGGCGCGATCATGCGCGCGCCGGCCTCGAGCACGCCGAGTTTCCCGGCGGCCATTTCTTCGTGAACAGCGAGATGACGGCGCTGGTCGAGTTCCTGGGAACGCGGCTGCTGTCTCTCGTGAGATAGGCGGGCTGGACGCGGCAGGCCAAGGACCGCCGCGCCCGTCCGTCGTCTGGTGGCTAGTCGTCGTCCTTGTCGTCGTGGCGATCACTCGCGTCGCCCTGGCGATAGGTCTTCGAATAGCGGTCGGCGGCCCGCGCCGGGATGTCGCTGAAACGGTCCAGCGCGCTGGCGAACCCGTCGGCGACATCTTCCGGAAGCCGGGTGGCCAGCGAGGTGACGCTGCGACGGCCGCCGCGCGAACGGCTTTCGTTGCGGTCGATCACTTCCTCGCTGAAGGCCGAGATCGAATCCGCGAACAGGCGGACGAACTCGAAGGAGGCGAGCGTCATGCCGCGCGCCACCCGGACCGCCGTATCGCCCTTCGACCGCCGCGCGTCGTTCAGGGAGTCGGCGACATGCCGGCCCCTGCGTTCCACATCGTCGTCGCTGTCGGTCTTCTTCAACCGGTCGCGCTCCGCTTCGAGCCGCTTTACACGGGCCCGCAGCTTGGTGACTTCGTCGTCGACCGTTTCGGTTTGCTCAGCCATTTTCAACATCCCTTGGTTGCTGTTGAACTTGAAAACTATCTTAGCTTGTTACGCCCCTGGGTTCAGAACTTTTCGTACCCGCCGTGACCCAACCGACGTCTTGCTCATCCAGCGTCAGCCTCGGCGGCGGCAGGAACCCGCGCCGCGCGAAGTGCTGCAACGATAGATGGAATTGCTCGTAGTCCTGCGGCGGGCAGGCGATGCCCGTCCCCGCCAGCGCCTGCTGGAGCCGCGTCGTGTCGAAGCGCGGCAGGACGACCTGGTCGAACTTGCCTTCGCTGAAGAACGGTCCCAGCGCGAAGCCGCCCGGCACGGCGTCGACGCGCCGCTTCCAGTCGCCGAAATCGACCGCTTCGAGCGGGTAGCCTGCGCGCGCCGTCCACGCGATGACCCGGCGCCAGTCGACGCCCACCGGATCCACCAGGTGAAACACCCCGCCGTCGGCCGACCGTTCGAGGGCGACGTGCACGATCGCCCGCGCCACATAGTCGATGGGCGCGCCCGAGATCGAGAAGTCGAGCGCGGGCGCTTGGCCCAGGCCGATGCAGCCCCGCAGCATCTGGCTCAGATAGTCGGCGATGTTGAACGCCCCCGTCCGGCTGTCCGGGCGCGTATTCGGGCGGTAGACGCCGACCGGCACGCCGCGCGCCGCGGCCAGGTGGGTCAGCTTCTCCGCCACCCACTTGCTCTGGGCATAGCCGACCGCCAGGCCGCCGCTGTTCTCCAGCGGTTCGGTTTCCAGCACCGCGCCGCCGTCACGGCCGGCGGACGAGAACACGCCGACGGTGGAGATCAGGTGGAACGGCTTGAGCCGATCGGTCGTGGCCAGGCGCAGCAGTTCCAGCGTGCCGTCCACATTGGCCGCCCGCAGCGCCGCATAGGGATAGGTCCACTTCACCAGGGCGCCGCAATGGACGATGGCGTCGACCTCGTCGGCCAAATGCTCGAACGTCCGGTCGTCGAGCCCCAGCCGCGGGCTGGCCAGGTCGCCGACGACGACGGCGGTTCCTTGATCGCGGGCCGGAAGATCGTAGGCGGCCAGCGCCTCGTCCACGCGGGTTTCCGCCTCGGCCGGGCTGGCGGCCCGGACAAGGCAAACCACGCGCTCGACTCCGGCCTCGACCAGGGCCGCCAGCAGATAGGCGCCGATGAACCCCGTGGCGCCGGTCAGCAGGACCGTCGACACCCGCTTGGCGGCGGGGCGGACCCGTTGCGGATCGATGTCCGCGGGCAGCACGGCTTCCGCCAGCATGTCCGAGACGGTCATGATCCCGGTCGCGGGCGCGGCGACGGCCTCGCGACGCGCGCGCAGCATCTGCATCAGCAGCGCCCGCTTGGCCGGCGAGATCTCCGCAAGGCGCACGCCCGGACCGTTCATAGCGAGGCCTCCGCCACCCGGGTCTCGGCTTCGTCGTCGGTGAGGCCTTCCAGCGCGTCCAGCATCTCGGTCAGCAGGTCTTCCGACGGGCTGACCTCGGCCAGCAGGCGCGTCGTGACGTCCCGCAGCGTGCTGCCGTCGAACAACGCCGCGACCGGCAGGCGGACGCCCAGGCTGCGCTCGACATGGGCGTTGAGTTCGGCGGCGATCAGGGAGTCGATCTGCGGCGCCAGCTCGGCGTCGATATCGATTTCGTCTTCCGAAACGCGAAGGCAGGCGGCGAGCTCGGTTTTCAGGAAGTCGCGCAGATGCGCCTCGGGATCCGGCGCCAGCAACAGTTCGGCCAGGGCGTTGGCCGAGGTCTCGGGCGCGGGCACGGTTTCGCCCGCTGCGGGGGCGTCGAACTGCACGCGCTGCAGGCGTGCCCGCTGGACGGCGGCGACCACCCTGCCCTCGTCGTCGAAGATCGTCAGGTCGCCGACCAGGGCGTCAGGCTCCGGCCCATCCTCGGCTCGCACCGCGTGAACCCACAGGCGGCCGCGCGGCCCGGCGCCGAAGTGGTCGATCCGCTCGAGGCTGGAAAACACGAAGTCGCGCGGCGCGTCCGGCGGCAGCAGCGCGCCCAGCACCTGGAAGGCCGCGTCCATCGCGCCGAGGTCCAGCACCACCCGGGGATCGTGCTCGCCCTCGCGCGGCAGGCGGATCACGCCCAGCGCCTCGCCTTCGCCGCGCCACACGGACTCCAGCCAGCGGCAGGCCGGGCCCAGGGTGACGCCGTGCTGCTCCATCGCCGCGTAGAAAGCCGCCGGCGCCACGGCGTTCGCGCAGCGGGTTCGCACGGCGTCGAGGCGCACTCTGGCCGGAGAGGCGATGGCTTCGTCTTCGGGCATCACCAGCTCGCCTAGGCCATGGACGACCCACGGCGTGTCGGCGGTCTTGACGGGCGTGTGCGCGAACACCTGGAAGCGTCGCCCTTCGGGTGATCGCTCCAGAACCAGTTGGACGCGCTTGGACTCGGCTTCGCGCAGGATCATGGCGCGGGGCAGCGTCACGTTCTTCACCGCCGCCGGGGCCGCGCCATAGGCCTCGCGGGCGCCGGCGAAGGCCAGTTCCAGATAGGTGGCGAAGTTGACCCACGGCATGCCGAAGATGCGGTGATCGCCGACCATAGGCAGGCGGCCCAGATTGAACTGGGTCTCGAATTGCGCCTGATCCAAGGGAGACGACAGTCGTCCGCCCAGGAACGGATGGTCCAGGGGCGCTGGTCCGGTGACGGAGGCCGCCCCCGTATTCACCGCGGGTGTCGGGGCCATCCAGTAGGGTTTGCGCTGGAAGGGATAGGTCGGCAGGTGGAGGCGGGCGTGGGGCTGATGGCGATGGACGGCGGTCCAGTCGATCGGCGCGCCGGCGACATAGAGGGCGGCCA
>NZ_JBFUAW010000067.1:0-14096 GCF_056406095.1 Caulobacter sp. P1_D6
ATCGCATCGCGCGCCAGACCGACCTGCTGGCCCTGAACGCGGCGGTGGAAGCCGCCCGGGCCGGCGAGCACGGCCGCGGCTTCGCGGTCGTCGCCTCGGAAGTCCGCAAGCTGGCCGAGCGGTCGCAGACCGCCGCCACCGAGATCGGCGCGGTCTCCAGCGACACCGTCAAGGCCGCCCAGTCGGCCGGCGAGATGCTGACCAGCCTGGTGCCCAACATCCGCAAGACCGCCGAGCTGGTGGCCGAGATCAGCGCCGCCTGCCGCGAGCAGGACATCGGCGCCTCGCAGATCAACGAGGCCATCCAGCAGCTGGACAAGGTCACCCAGCAGAACGCCAGCGCCTCGGAAGAGATGTCGGCGACCTCCGAGGAGCTGGCCGCCCAGGCCGAGGAGCTGCAGACCTCGATCGCCTACTTCCGCACCGACTCGACGGGCGGCGTCGCGCGCAAGCCGGCCCGGGCTCCGGTCCGCCGCGCTGCGCCGGCTCCGGTCGCCCGCAAGGCCGCCGCGCCGGCTCGTCCGACCGTGGCCGCCCAGCAGGCCCGGGCCAGCGGCTTCGCCCTGGACCTGACCAACGGCGGCCCCGACGCCCAGGACGCCGACTTCCGGGACTATGCGTGATGGCCGGTCCTGAAACCGCTTACGTCACCCTGGCGCTCGGCGACGAGGTCTTCGCCGTGTCGGTGGCCTTCGTCCGAGAGATCCTCGACTACGAGGCGCCGTTCGCTGTTCCCGAGGGGCCGGCCTATCTCCTGGGCCTGACCGACGTCCGGGGGCGGGGCACCCCGACCCTCGACCTGCGGCTGAAGCTGGGCCTGCCGCGCGTTGCGCCGACCAGCGCCACGCGAGTGCTGGTGCTGGACGTGCCGTTGGCCGATCGCGTGCTGTCCCTAGGCCTGGTCGCCGACCGGGTGATCGAGGTGATCACCGTGGCCGCCGATCAGATCGAGGCCGCGCCGGACATCGGCGTGCCCTGGCGTTCGGACTACATCCAGGGCGTGGTGCGCCGGGACAACGCCGCCGGCAAGGGCGGTTTCGTGGTCATCTTCGACCTGCCGCGCCTGCTGACCAGCCAGGACGTCGCCGCCATCGCTCAAGCCGCCTAGGGCTCACGTCCGAAGCTGGAAGGACCCTCGTGTCGACCCAGACCCTCCAGGCGCCGTCGCCGACCGAACAGCTGACCGAGAAGAACTTTCGCCGCCTGGCCGAGTTCATCCATGGCTACAGCGGCATCAAGATGCCCGCGAACAAGCGCACCATGCTGGAGGGCCGCCTGCGCCGCCGCATGCGCGCCACGCGGATCGGCAACGTCAACGACTACTGCCGCTACCTGTTCGAGGACGACGGGATGACCGCCGAGGTCATCCACCTGATCGACGCGGTCACCACCAACAAGACCGAGTTCTTCCGCGAACCCGCCCATTTCGAGTTCATGACCAAGAAGGGCCTGGCGGCCCTGGCCGCCGCCGGCCGGCGCGAGATCAAGATCTGGAGCTCGGCCTGCTCGACGGGCGCGGAGCCCTACACGATCGCCATGGTGATGGACGAGTTCTGCGGTAGGCAACGGGGCGTCGACTACTCGATCCTGTGCACCGACATCTGCACCGAGGTGCTGGACCAGGCCGTCGCGGGCGTCTTCACCGAGCAGATGATCGAGCCGGTGTCGATGGAGCGCCGCCAGAGCTACGTGATGAAGGCCAAGGACCGCAGCAGCGGCCAGGTCCGGATCACCCCGCGCCTGCGCGCCAAGCTGGCCTTCGCCCGCCTGAACCTGATGGACGAGGCCTATCCGGTCGACACCGACCTGGACATCATCTTCTGCCGCAACATCCTGATCTATTTCGACAAGGCCACCCAGGCCAAGGTCCTGAACCGCCTGTGCAATCATCTGGCGCCCGGCGGGTATCTGTTCCTGGGCCATTCGGAATCGATCGTCGGCATCGACCTTCCCGTCGTCCAGATCGCCAACACCGTCTTCCAGAAGCGGTAGCCGCCATGCCCCTGGGCCGAAAGATCCGTGTTCTGATTATAGACGACTCGGCCACGGTGCGTCAGACCCTGGCCGCGGTGCTGGCGTCCGATCCGCAGATCGAGGTGCTGGGCGTGGCGTCCGATCCGTTCGTGGCCGCCAAACGCATCGCCGAGGAAATCCCCGACGTCATCACCCTGGACGTCGAGATGCCGCGCATGGACGGGATCACCTTCCTGCGCAAGCTGATGGCCCAGAAGCCGATCCCGGTGGTGATGTGCTCGTCCCTGACCGAGGCGGGGTCGGAGACCCTGCTGCAGGCGCTGGAAGCCGGCGCCGTCGACATCATCCTGAAGCCGAAGATGGGCGTGGCCGACCATCTGATGGAATCCAAGATCCGCATCTGCGACGCGGTGAAGGCCGCCGCCGGCGCCAAGCTGGCCGGGTCCAGGCGTCCGATCCCGCAGTTCGCCCGCCCAGCCCACGAGCCGGAGAAGAAGCTGACCGCCGACGCAATGCTGCCGCCGCCGCCAGTCCCAAAAGGGGGGGCGACCAAGGCGATGGCGCGCACCACCGAGAGCGTGGTCTGCATCGGCGCCTCGACCGGCGGGACGGAGGCGCTTCGCGTCCTGCTGGAAAGCCTGCCGCCGGACTCGCCGGGCATGGTCATCGTTCAGCACATGCCCGAGAAGTTCACCGCCTCGTTCGCCAAGCGCCTGGACGGCCTGTGCGCCGTCGAGGTCAAGGAAGCCGAGGACGGCGACACCGTGCGCCGTGGCCGGGTGCTGATCGCGCCGGGCAACAAGCACACCCTGCTCGAGCGCAGCGGGGCCCGCTATTACGTCACGGTCAAGGACGGCCCGCTGGTCTCGCGCCACCGGCCGTCCGTCGACGTCCTGTTCCGGTCCGCCACCCGCTCGGCGGGGTCGAACGCGGTGGGCGTGATCATGACCGGCATGGGCGACGACGGCGCGCGCGGCATGGCCGAGATGAAGCAGGCCGGCGCCTTCACCCTGGCGCAGGACGAGGCCACCTCGGTGGTGTTCGGCATGCCCAAGGAAGCCATCGCGCTGGGCTGCGTGGACCGGGTGGTTCCGCTGCAGAACCTGGCGGGCGAAGTGCTGAGGGCGGCGAGCCGGTAAGCTTCACCCTCTCCCGGAGGGAGAGGGGTTCAGAACAGCACGTCGTCCAGGTCTTCCACCGGCGGCGCGATGACCTCGACCTCGGTCGCGGCCGCCTGGGCCAGACCTTCGGTCATGGCGCGATGGACCTCGCGCTCCTGGGCCATGGTGTACTGCTTGGCCAGCCGGGCCAGGAGCGGATGCAGGGACCCGGCGACGTCGTCGGTGAAGATCTCGTCGTCGCCGGCCATGTCCAGCAACTGGTTGGCGGCGGCGTCGAGCACCGAGCCGATCTGGGTGTGAAGGTCGCTGCGCTCGGCGGCGCGGCGCAGCAGGTCGACGACGTCCGCGCCCTGGCGGGCCACGGCGTCCAGGGCGCTGTCGACCCCGTCGCCGGCCTTGCCGATCCGCGCGACGGCGCCGCTCAGCACCGTGGCGGCGGCGGCGGCCTTGCCGTCCTCGCCCGCGCGGCCGGCTTCGCTCTGGCCCAGGGCCTCGGCGGCGTCGAACAGGCCTTCCAGCGAACTGGTGGTCTGGGCGGCCGACTTCTCCAGGTGGATGGCGTGGGCGCGCAGCTCGACGGCGATGACGCCCAGCGGCTTGCCGGTCTCGCCGATGCGGCTGCATTTCAACGTGGTGTTCAGCGCCATCATCTGCACGTCGGCGCGGATGTTCTGGATGCCGGCGATGCGTTCGGTGAGCTCGCGGGCCGAGACGGCGGCCGAGCGGCTGACGCTTTCGGCGGCGCGCTCGCCGGCGGTCATGGCGCCGACCAGGCCCAGGGCCTGGCCGACATTACTTTCCAGATTGCGCAGGAAGTTGGCCTCGGTGCCGTCTCCCTTGCCCGAGGCCAGGTCGCGCAGGCGCAGCAGCTCGGTCGCGTCGGCGGCCATGCCGATCACGTTGTGATTGATGCGGCCGACTTCGCGGTGGAAGTCCTCGGCCATGGCGGTCAGCTGGGCGCCCAGCAGGCGGTGGACGAAGGCGCGGGCGCGCTCGCGCGGCGCGGAGGCCAGGGCGGCGATCTCGCTCGCCTCGTCCAGGAACTTCAGGCCGGCCTGGACGTGCTCGATCCGCTGGCGGGTGCTGTCGCCGACCTGCAGGGCCGCGAGGCCGCCGCCGACCTTCTTCTGGACGTCGCGGGCCAGGGCGGCGACGGTGACGGCGACGCTGGCGATGCGGGCGTGGTGGTCGGCGATGGCGGCCGCGCTGGCGGTCAGGGCGTCGGGCACCGCCGGCAACAGGTCGGCGCAGCTCTTGGCCAAGTGCTGTTCATGCGTCAGGGCCCCGCGCAGGGTCTGGTCCAGACCCATCAGGTCGTTGTTCAACGCGTCCAGCTGGGCGCCGCCCATCTCGATGCAGTCGTAGATCTCCTGGGCGAAGATCGCGAACTCCGGACCCGCCGCGGCGATGCCGCCGGAGGTGATCTTGATGTTGATCGCGAAGACCCGGAGATAGGCCAGGTGCTGGCGCATCTCGGCGATGCGGCCGGCCAGGCCGTCGCTGAACTTGACCAGTTCGCCGACGCGGTCGCGGCGGGCGTCCAGGCTCCGGGGCAGCGACTTCAGCGTCTCGGCCGCCTGGACCAGTTCGCTGGTAGTGGTCGCCACCGTCTCGGCATCGAGATTGGCGCGGATCGCGTCCAGGGCGGCGATCAGCGAGCCGACGCCCTCGACGGCCCGCGACAAGACGTCGCCGGCTTCGAGAAAACGGGTTTCCACCACCTGACGGGCCGTTTCGAGACGCGCGCCGATCTGCGCGCCCCCCGGGGCCCGCGAAGGAGCCTGGAAAGTCGTCGCGAAAGCCGCCGAGGAAGACGCTAAGGCCATGAAATCGCCGGATGATTACTCTTGCCCGACTATGCCGGAGGATGTGCGAAGGCGGGGTAAAGATCGGGCGTTAAATTGCCAGAACCGGGCCGGGTTCAGGCCTCGGCGGCCGCGGTCTCCGGCGCGTTCTGGGCCTTCTCGAAGGCCTGGCCGATGGCGGCGAACAGCATGGCGCTGGTGATCGGCTTCTCCAGGTGCAGGTCGGCCCCGGCCTCGCGGCTGGCGCGGATGTGCTCGGGGCGGGCATTGGCGGTCAGCATGATGATCGGCGTGCGCGCCGCGCCCGTCGCCGCCTCACGCGCGCGGATTTCTCGAACGGCGTCCAGGCCGTCCATCACCGGCATCTGCATGTCCATCAGGATCAGGTCCGGCGTCACGGTCGCGCAGACCTCGACGGCTTCGCGGCCGTTCTCGGCGGTGAAGATCTCGGCGACCTCCGCCAGCATCAGTTCGACGATCTTGCGGTTGGTCGGATGATCGTCGGCCACCAGCACGCGGGGAATGTCGAGCCTCTCGGGCGCGGCGTCGGCGACGGTTTCGACCGGGCTCTCCCGATGGACGGGCAGGGGCAGAGAGAACCAGAAGGTCGATCCCTGGTCCGGCGCGCTGTCGCACTCCAGGGCGCCGCCCATCAGCTCGACCAGCTCGCGCGAGATCGCCAGGCCCAGGCCCGCGCCGCCGAACCGGCGGGTGAACGAGACGTCGGCCTGCTGGAAACGGTCGAAGATGCGGGCCTTCTCCACGGCGTCGAAGCCGATCCCGGTGTCGGACACGCGGAACCGGGCCCGGTCGTCGGCGTCGAGGGTCGCCTCCAGGGTGACGCGGCCGTGGTCGGTGAACTTCACGGCGTTGCTGAGCAGGTTGGTCAGCACCTGGCGCAGCCGGGCGCCGTCGCCGATCACCATCGTGTCGACCGCCGCGTCGACGCGGGTCTCCAGGACGACGCCCTTCTCCTCGGCGCGCAGGGCGCACAGCGCCGCGACCGCGCGGGCCATGTCGCCCAGGTGGAAGGCGTCGGTCTCGATCACCACCTGGCCGGCCTCGATGCGGACGAGGTCCAGGACGTCGGACAGCAGGCGCTCGAGGCCGCGCCCCGAACCGAGGATGATGTCGACCAGCTCCCGGGCCCGGGGATCCAGCGCGCCCTTGGCCAGCAGATCCGCGCCCGCGACGATGCCGTTCAGCGGCGTGCGGATCTCGTGGCTCATATTGGCCAGGAAGGCGGACTTGGCCTGGCTGGCCTGTTCGGCCTGCTCGAGGGCGGCGCGCAGCGAAGCCGCCGCGGCCCTGCGGGCGGTGACGTCCTCGGCCAGGGTGATCAGATGGCGCGCGCCGACGTCGTCATAGGTCGCCAGGGTCTTGGTCGTGAAGTAGCGCGGGGTCCCGTCGACGCTCTCGCCGAGCGCCTCCTCGGACAGCTGCATCTCGCCGGTCCGCAGGACCTTGGCCTCGACTTCGTCGGCATGGGCGGCGATCCACGGCGCCAGCACCTCGCCGGCCGTCCGGCCGACGGCCTCGTCGGCGACCACGCCCAGGGCGTCCTCCGCGGCGCGATTGATCAGCACATACCGGCCGTCCTCGACATTCTTGACCGTCAGGGGCGAGGGCAGAAGCTGGACGACGGTCCTCAGGAAGCCCTGGGTCTCGACGGTCTGGGTCACGTCGCGGGCGGTCGCCAGCAGGCGGATCACCTGGCCCTCCCGGTCGAGGATGGGCGAGATCGTCGTGTCGCAATAGGCGCGGGCGTGCTGGGCCGCGCCGAGGAAGGCGCGGAAGCGGGCCACCTGTCCGGTGACGGCCACGTTGAACGACCGATCCAGCGAGAAGCGGCTTTCCTCGGGCCAGATCTTCCGCCAGTTCGCCAGATCGGCCTGCTCGGCGGGGAACATCGCCCGGGCGCGGCGATTGGCGTGCTCGATCGAGCCGTCGATCCGCAGAATCCAGGCGCAGTCCTGACTGGCGTCCAGGATGTCGAGGGCGCCGTAGCCGACGCTCTCAGCGCTGGAGGGATGGCCGTTCACGGCTCGGGAGCCTCGCTGGATCACTGCCGGTCGCGATTTCACGGATCGCGACCGGGAGGACCATAAGCTCATGCTTGCTTGAAAAGACTCTTAAGCGGCGCTGGCGAGCCCTTCGAGATAGCGGCTGGCCACGCCGAAGGCGTTGCAGTCCGGGTCCCCGCCAGGCGCCGCCGTCGACGAGACGCGCAGGTTCGTGTTTCCAGCGCGGATCAAGCTGTCACAAGTGCGACTTACGGTTGACGGTCGCGGAGCTTTGCTGTCGGCTGGCATGAGTGCTTCGGTCGGGATCGTGACGGGAAGCGCCGGGTGATTGATTCCTGTGGTCGCCGGTGGCGAAGACGGTCTCTGAGGCGGGGAGGGAGCGGTGAAAGCGTCTGTCGGTCTCTTGGTCACGATCGCGGTTTCGGCGTGCAGCGTGGACACCATCGGCGCCGGCGTTCGATCGGGAGGAGTATCTTTGAGCGCGTTTACCGTGATCGGCGACGGCCCCTGTGCCGGCGCCACGCCGGTCGGCTTCGTGACGCGTCCTGACCTGCTAGTCTGGACCTGCAACGACGGACGGCTGATCGTATCGCCTCGTGCCGAGCCGATGCGAGTCCTGCGCGAAATTCCCGACGTGATCCCGATGCTCTCCTACTGGATGGAGCGACAGGGGGACCGGGCCAGCCTGGTGAAGTTCCATAGCCCGGAGCCAGGTGACTATGCACTTAAGGTCGCCGACCTGACGACTGGCGCGTTGTCGCGTCGCTCGATCACGCCGGCCGGATCCGACGTCGTCGAGGCCGTCGAGGCCAATCCGGCGGCAGGCTGCTTGATGGTAGTCAGCGTCGATCCCCGGCAATTCGAACAGAGCGTGAGGCGTCAATCCTATCCGCGCCATGTGAGGATCTATCCGTATCGGTCCGGCGAAGTCGGCACCATCGACCTGTCACGCACCACCGCCGAACTAGAGGTCGATCTGCACGAGACCGTGACGAACGGCGTTTCAGCTGCCGGTTCCTCGCTGCGCTGCACCCGTGACTCCCAGGGTCAGGCGGCCATCTACGCGTCTGGCATTCGGGAGGCTCGGCCCGATCCGGATCGTCCCTACACACTGACGCGGATCAACGTGTCCGGTTCAGTCGTGGTGGAGCGGGCCGCCGCCAACATCTTCATGGTCTCGCCTCGAGATAGCCACCTGCTGGGCGCTCTCGACCAGGATACTGGCACGGCTTGGAGGATCGATCCCGACCAGGACGTCGCAGAGATCGTTCCCCCGCGCGCCGACTGGCGATGGGTGAGCTTCGATCCACGCACCCGATCGGGCCTTCAGGCAAAACCCCACGGCTCAGCCCCAGGCGAGGTCGAGCTTACGCTCGTCCCGGCCCAGCCCGGCCTGTCTGAAACCATCCTGGCCGCCGGCCAGACCCTTTACGATGGCACCGTGACCCCGGACTCAGGTGCCTTCCTCGCCAGGCTCGACGTGCGGGGTGTCATTCAAAACGACCGAATCCGCGAAATCAGCGGCGACCACGTCATCTGGATCGAGGGGCAATAACGTGTCCGAAACCGCAAAGTGGCAAGTTTGGCTCACCGAAGCCAAGAACAAGCTCGGCCTCGGCCAGAACCTATCACCCGTCGCGAGGACATCGTACTACGCCGAATATCTGCAGGCCGTCCGCAATCTCGGCGGTGCGTCGTGGACCAGCAATATCGGCCTCGCGGGATGGTCCGTCGTCGCGACCAGTAACATCCCAGTTTCCATGTTCAGCGACACCAAGGTCTTCGGCACGACGGGCGCGAACCGCAAATCACCCTATTTCGACATCCGGGCCGATCTCTACTCCCCCCCGAGCGGCGCCGGAACGATGTATCTCGGCTCTCCGGGAGCCATTGGCTGGGAGAAGGTCGCCGGTGCCGCGACCCGGACCTACGGCCTGCAAGGCGTGGCTCCCGATGCGACGACAGGCGCGCGCCTGGCCGACGCTAAGGCCTGGGTCACCGCCAATGCGGACGGCTTGATCAAGAAGATGATTGATAATGGCGCGACGACGATCGAGCTCACCGGCTATTCGATCGGAACCAATGAAACCGCATACATCACGGCGTACTTGCGCAAGTATGTCGCCGACCACAACGTGGCGATCACCGTCCATGCGACCTATTACGCGCCCTACAAGCTCAACAGCCTGGATGCGATTTTGGCCAAGGACGGGCTGAGCATCCAGGGCGCGCTCGGGGACGTCTACTATCGATCTAACGATTTCCCGACCGCCGCCGATGCTGGCCATCCGTCGTCTCTCGCTCTGCCGGGCAAGACGCATGAACTCCCCAATCAGAGGAGGGAGACCACCTATACGGCCTTTGGCAAGTCGGTGACGCTGCTGAATGGCATGCCGGTCGCGAACCACGACATCAATGATATCGCCGAGGACATCGAGGCTGGACGCATCGGCGGCGTGGTCGTCGTTCGCGGAAACGACCGGATACCGATGACCGCGTCCCAGTTCGAGGCATATCTCAATAGCCTCAAAGCCAAAGGCGGTGCCTTCGTCATCGGCGGCGTCGATGTTACCGACATCATCATCGCCCGTGCCGGTGTCCAGTACACTCAGGTCGCCGGTCCGGCGATGGCGACGGTCGTGGATCCCGGCCAGATCATGCTTGAGCTGGAACTCGCCGCAACCCGGGGCGGGTATCTGGGCTCGCTGGTAGGCGCCAGCATCGGGCGCGCCCTGGTCGGTGACGATGTGATCGGCTCAACGCTCGCCAGCGGTCTGCTGTCGGCCATCGGTGCGCGCCTAGGCAAGGGGTTGGCCATCGGGGCGACTGGCGGCACGGTGCTGAGCCAGATGCGTCAGGCCGTCAGTGACGTCACGCATTTGAAGAACCTGCAGTTGGGCAACGCCTTGGGCTCGGCCGCCATTGGCACGGTGAGCTCGCTGCTGACTCTGGAGCTGTCCGATGGCCTGGGCCTGGATGGGGTAGTCGGCGAGGTCTTCGGCAACGTTGTCGGATCGACCCTGCAGGCCGCCATCCAGAACGCGATGGCGGGCAGGAACTTGCTCGACGGCTTTTCCAAAGTTGGCCAGTTCTTCAAAGGTTCAGAGGGGTTCGCGGGTGCGAACAGCCTGGCGGCCAGTGCGATCGCTTCTTATCTTGGCGTCAAGCTTGGATCCTTGGTCGTTCAACCTCAGACGCAGGCTGGCGTCGTTCTTTCGTCGCTGGGATCCGCCGCTGGCGGTTGGGCGTTCGGAACCGTCGCGGGCGGCTTGGGCTGGGGCGCGGGAATCGGCTCGGCGTTCGCCACGAGTTTCGGCGGCAGCACGGCGGCCACTTGGATCGGCCTGAACGTGATAGCGCCCGGCGTGGGCGTCTTCATCGGCTTTGTGCTGGGCGCGCTGATCGGCAATTTGTTTGGCAAGAAGAAGCCCAAGATTCCGACGGCCAGCGCCGAGACGGTGCTACAGATTCCCTATGCGCAGTATCAGCTTGGAGCCATCACAGTCGCCAACAACGGCAATCGCGACTTGGTCACCTCGATGGCGCTTGCCGCGCGTGATACTCTCAACGGTTTGATCTCTACCATCGCCTACACCAACACCACGGCCTATGTGTCCAACCTCAACGGCTATGGCACCACACAGGCCTACGGCCACACTGCCGACCAGATCTACGTCAAGATCAACGGTGCCCAGTCCAACTTTGCCTCGGCCGACGACGCCGTGGATTTCGGCGCCTTGGCGGCAATTCGCAATACCAAGATTGTCGGCGGCGATATCTTCGCCAAGCGGGTGATTTACAGATCGAACGCTACGTCCCTCGCCACGCTGGGCGGGGATCTCCAGGTTGCGTCGGACTTCCGAGTTTACCAGACGTCGCCGGAATCCGTGGCTGGTCTGATCGCAGATGGCCAAAGCGCGTTGTCGGCCACCGACAAAGCCTATTTCGATCAGAACACTAACCTAATCTACGCCGTGCTGATGAAGGACGGAGGCGGCGTACAGACCGAATACCAAGCGGCATACCTGGCCAACCAGGCGCAGATCGATCGCATCGTCACCGCTATCCGCCCCACGGCGACGGGGGCCAGCTGGATCATCGCCCTGCAGCGCGCAGCTGAGCTGAATCTTGACCTGTTCGCCTCGTCCGACTTCTACGGCGGCCTGCAAGGCTTCCTCTCCAGCTTCGACGCGGCCGGTCACGGCGTGGCGTTCGAGAACTTCTACATTCGCGACAACGGCAACTGGCAGGTGAAGATCGGCGCCAGCGGCCTGGTCAAGGTCACGGACGTCGACAGCCCGGCGGCCAAGATCTG
Source organism: Caulobacter sp. P1_D6 (assembly GCF_056406095.1). Classification (NCBI taxonomy): domain Bacteria; kingdom Pseudomonadati; phylum Pseudomonadota; class Alphaproteobacteria; order Caulobacterales; family Caulobacteraceae; genus Caulobacter; species Caulobacter sp. P1_D6. Next base: position 11,240 of record NZ_JBFUAW010000067.1, read on the forward strand.
GCGGCTCTACAACGCGGTCATGCGGCGGATGCCGGACCAGCCCGGCTTCAACCACTACACGGCCATGCTGCGCAACGGCTCCACCCTCTCGCAGATCTCCGCGATCTTCTACGGCAGTCCGGAGTTCGCCCTCAGCGGCGCGACGGCCCTGAGCAACGCGGCCTTCGTCGACTGGATGTATGCCAACATCCTGCATCGTCCGCCCAACCCCAATGGCTGGCTCGCGCTGCTGGAGGGCGGCATGAGCCGCGCGGACGCCCTGATCGGCTTCTCGGAATCCGCCGAGTACAGGGGCATGACCAACGCGACGCTGCTCGCCAACACCTGGGTGGACGAAGCGGGCCTGGGGACGTTCTCGATCCTGCCGACGGCCTCCCTGGACGGCCAGTCGGTGACGATCGACAGCTTCCCGTGGGCCATGAACTATGGCGGCGGCTATCGCTTCAGCAACGGAACCGGCGCCCAGACCTCCAGCGGCTCGGAAATCATCTGGTCGGCGAATGACGGGGCGATGGTCGTCGATGACGAGCACACCGAGATCCAGATCACGTACGAATACTACTGGAATGGCTGGGACTACGACCAAGTTACGATCGAGACGCCCGTCTTGGTGTCGGGCGGCGACGACATCTTCGTCGGCGGCCAGTACAACGACACGCTCTACGGCCGTTCGGGCTGGGACTGGCTGGACGGCGGGGCGGGCAATGACGCCCTGGACGGCGGCGCCAACAACGACGTGCTGATTGGCGGCGCGGGCGACGACGCGCTCTGGGGCGGCGACGGGGACGACTACCTGGCCGGCGGCGATGGCGCCGACGCGCTCTATGGCGGCGCTGGCGCCGATATCCTGGTCGACGGCCAGGGGTCGGAAATCCTGGCGGGCGAGGACGGGGACGACACCTTCCTGATCTCGGCGGACTACACGTTCAACTGGTTCGTGGGCGGCGCGGGCAGCGACACCGCCAGCGCCGAGCGTTTGGGGTTCGGGGTCTATCTTCATCTCGACTACCGGCCACCGGAATGGAACGGTTCTCCCGACCCCTGGGCGGGCGACCCCAGCTCCTTGGCCATCAGCGTGGTCAATGTCGACAATTGGGCTCAGTGGTACACCTCCGACGGCCTCATGAGCGTGGAGAACGTCACAGGCTCCCGGTACCGCGACACCTTGGCCGGCAATGCCGGCGACAATGTCGTCAAGGGCCTGGACGGCGACGACACGCTCTACGGACAGGGGGGCAACGACACCCTGGAAGGCGGGGCCGGCGCGGATGTCATGGATGGCGGCGCGGGATTTGATTGGCTCAGCTACGCCGGCTCGACCGCCGGGGTCTATGTGGACCTGACCACGCAGGATGCCTTCGGCGGCGACGCCGAGGGTGATAGGTTCGGCGCCGTCGAGGCCGTGCGCGGCTCCAAGTTCGCCGACCAGTTGAAGGGCTTCGACGGCGGCGACAACTGGCTGGACGGCGGGGCCGGCGACGACTGGCTGGTCGCCACCACCGGCGCCGACGTCTTCGTCGGGGGCGAGGGCAAGGACTTCGTCGACTATTCGGCGGCGACGTCGGGTATCTCGCTGTACCTGGGAGCCTATACGCCGACCAGCCAGACGACCGGCAACGGCTATGGCGGCCTAGCCGCCAGCCAAGCCTATATCGCCGTCGAAGGCGTCGTCGGCTCGGCCTATGGCGACAGTCTGTCGGCCGGCGACGGCGACCAAACCTTCGTGGGCGGCCACGGATCGGACTATCTGGCTGGAGCGGCCGGGGCGGACACCTATGTGCTGAACCGCGGCGACGGCTATGACACGGTCGCCGAGGACAATCAGGGCTGGAACACCTTCTCGTTCGGCGAAAACGTGAAGTTCTCCGATCTGTGGATCGGGGCGCAAGGCGGTGCTGGCGGCTACCTGGATATCGGCATCCGCGGCACTGGCGACATGATCCGGATGGTCGATAATTTCGGGAACTATCCGATCGCCGGCAACAACAAGCTCAAGTCGATCGACCTGAACGGCGCGGGCCAATTGGACGTTGGCGCGATGAGCTTCGCCATGGCCGGCGACGACAACGCCAACGCCTCGCTCTACGGCGGGGCCAACCGCGCCGACATGATCTTCGGCTACAACGGCGCCGACCACATCTATGGCGTCCAGGCCGGTTGGACGGACCAGACGGGCGACGCCATCGTCGGTGGGCTGGGCGACGACAGCATCTCCACCTCGGGCGGCGATGACCAGTTCGCCTACGACCGGGGCGACGGCTTCGACACCATCATCGACACCGGCGGCGAAGACACGCTCGTCTTTGGCTCGACCGTCGCGGCCGAGGACGTGATCTACCAGGTGGTTGGCAACGAGCTCTTTATCGGCGCCAAGGACGCGACCAACACCGCCCTGACCGCCAGCCAGGTCGCTGATCGCATCATGATCGTCGGCGGCGCCGTCAAATACCAATTTGAAGACGCCTATACCCACGAGGTGCTGAGCGAGACCTACAACACGGTGGAGTACGTACTGGCCGGTGGAACGTCGATCGACCTGCGCAAGCTGGACATCAACTGGGTGCCGATTGTCTACTGGAACTACAGCAACTACTCCCCGATCGCTCTGGACCTGGACGGCGACGGGCTGAACCTGTCGGCGGTGGACAGCTCCAACGTGGTGGTCAAGACCGCCCAGGGCGGGCTGTCGAAGATCGGCTGGGTGGGGCCGACCGACGGCTTCCTGGCGGTCGACCGCAACGGCGACGGGGCGATCAACACGCTGTCGGAAATCTCGTTCGTGCAGGACAAGCCGGGCGCGACCAGCGACCTGGAGGGCCTGCGCACCTGGGACACCAACGCCGACGGGGTGCTGGAC
>NZ_JBFUAW010000068.1:0-13791 GCF_056406095.1 Caulobacter sp. P1_D6
GCGTCCCGCTGCAATTGGCTGATCAGCACGTCGATATTGCCGCCGGCGTTGTCGATGGTCGAAACGAAGTCCTGCTGCTGGGTGATCGCCAGCCACACGCCCTTGAACTGGACGTCGACCACCTTCCACGCGGTCCCGCCGCCCATCACCCGCCACGACACCTGCACCGGCTGGCCCAACTGGCCGCCCGCGATCGTGGTGTTGACGATCACGTCGCCCGGCTTGCGGACGGTCGAGCCCGTCACCTTCAGGACCTCGCCGTGATAGTCGCTGATGCGGTTCTGGTAGACGCTTTCGGCGTAGACGCGGAACGCCGCCGCGAACCGTTGGCGCTGATCCGGCGTGATGGTGCGGGCGTACTTGCCCAGCACGAAATTGGTGATCCGCGGCACGTCGGCCAGTTCGTCGATGCCCTGGTGGAAGGTCGCCTTCTTCTGGGCGACGCTCTGGTTCTTGTCGGCAAGGACCGAGATCACCCTCTGGGCGCGGGTCTGCACGAACTGCTCGGCCTGCGGCTCGCGCGGACCCTGGGCCAGGGCCGGGGCGGCTTGCGCCAGAACGCCGAGGCCCACCAGGGCGACCAGGGCGAAGCGGCGGGTGGGATGGGCGTCGGTCATGGGCGTTTCCGGGGAAATCATTGTGGTTCAGTGGGCGCGGGCGTGGAGGAAGCCGGGTCCGTCGCAACCGTGGGAATTTCGGATGGCGGCGCGGCGGCGGGATCGGTCGACGGCGCGACCTCGTCGAAGTCGGGAAGCTCCTGCACCGCGCCCGTCGCCTCGCGGATCAGGGCCTCGCGGTGCTGGCCGTAGGCCGAGCGGGCGGTGGCGTAGGGATCGACCGCCTGGTCCAGCGCCCGGAACGCCAGGTCGGCGTTGGCGCGGGTGTCGATCGTCTGGGTGACCAGGCGCGTGATGCCGAAGGGGCTGGTCCAGCCCTGGCCGGCCAGGCCGATCGGATCGGTGAAGAAGTCGAACACCCGGCCGACCCCGTCGCGGAAGTTCAGCGGGCCCAGGACCGGCACGTAGAGATAGGGACCCGGCTTGACGCCATAGCGGCCGAACGTCTGGCCGAAGTCGGCGTCGTGGGACCGGATGCCCATGCCGGCGGCGACATCGAACAGTCCCAGCACGCCGACGGTGGAATTGATCGCGAAACGCGCCGTGGTCCTGCCGGCCCGCTTGGGCTTGCCCTGCAGGACGTCGTTCACGAACGTGCTGGGTTCGCCCAGATTGTAGACGAAGGCGCTGACCCGGTGGCGGACCGGCGTCGGCGCCACGGCCATGTAGCCGTGGGTGACGGGTCGGAATACGGCTCGGTCCAGGCCCATGCTGAAGGCGTAGCTGCCCCGATTGAAGCCCTCGAGCGGATCGTAGGCGGTCTGCGCCAAATCGGAGGCCGCATCAGGCGCCGCGACCAGCGGAATTGGTGTTTCGAGGTCGCTCCGGGCGTACGCGGACGACCCGATCGCCGAGAATCCCCCGGCGACGAGCAACGCCAAAACCGTCGTCGCGGTGGATAAAGTCACGCTTAAGCCCTGCTTTTTCTTCGGAATCTTCATGGCCGACGCGCCGATCATTCCAGCCTCTTGCCGGATGCCGGCAGGAGGCATGTAGGCGCCAGTCAAAGCTAGGCAAGGGTTGGAGGGCCACTGAACGTCATCCGTCCACGGAAGCCGGGCGGGTGTTGCATTCGCCAAGCTTCGAGATGCCCGTTCATCGGGCGCCGCCCGGCGGTCAGGTCTTTTCCCGGAGACGACCGCTGGAACGCCCGATTGTCCAAGGCTCGTCGAGGGCGGCTAGCTGATCGCAACGGGCGCCGTCAGGAGGCTTCTTGTCGATGAAACTCACCGGGCTCGCGATGGCGATCGGCTTGGCGCTGATCGCCCAGATTTCCCCCGCCCTGGCGGCGTCGAACCTGATTTTCACCAAGACCGACTATCCGGACTTCATCCTGAGGCGCGCCCAGCCGTTGCGTCAGTCCGAAATCCTGACGGCCGAGCTGCTCGCGCGCAGCGACATCCCACAGGTGAAGGCCTATCGCGACTTCCTCGACAAGAAGGCGCGCCGGCTGTCACGGGCGGATCAACTGGCGGCGGTCAACGCCTACGTGAACGACCACGTCAAGCAGACCGAGGATTTCGAGCTCTATCTTCGCGACGACATCTGGGCCACGCCGGTCAACACCCTGGTCATCGGCGGCGACTGCGAGGACATCGCCCTGACCAAGCGCTGGGGCCTGACCCGCCTCGGCTTTTCCGAAACCGACGTCTATCTGATCGTCGGGGTGACGCTGACGACCACCCCGCCCAGCGGCCACGCCGTTCTCGGCGTCAGGCTCGCCGAAGGCGATGTCCGGGTTCTCGACAGCCTGCAGAACAAGCTCATGAGCCCCCAGGAAGCGCCTTTCGAACCGGCGTACGGCCTGAACACCTTCGGTTTCTGGCGCGTCGACACGCCGGGTCACTCGGGCGGCGACTACAACCAGCGGGCGCTGGAGCGCGCCTTGGTCCGCCAACGGCGCTGAAACGCGGCGCCGCCCAGACACAACCATAAAGACGCACGATGTTTACCTTGTCGCGATAGTGGAGATTGGGCACACTTCGCGTCTCAACACGGGGCTCACCCATGGACCGTTTGCGTGCGCCGTTCTTCTGGCTGGCCGGCTTCGTCCTGCTGGTGGCCCTGCTGGTGGAATGCGCTTCGGCCTTCGTTATCAACGCCGTGCACCAGGTGGGCTTCGAGGCCTCGACGCCGGGCCTGGGCATTCGCTACCTGCCGGTGCTGGACGGCCTGCTGCTCTACACCGTCCTGTTGATGGGCCTGGGCATCCTGCTGTCGCGCAGCGTGATCGGGCGCATACAGGGGATCGTCACCCTGGTGATCGCCTTCTTCGGCCTGCTGGGCGCGATCGTCATGGCCCTGGCGGCCCTGGGCCTGCTGATCCTGATGATCACCCTGCTGGTGGCCGTGCCGTTCGGCACGATCGCCTATTTCGTCGCGTTCGCCGATTTTCCGACGGGCGCCGCCACGGCGACCCTGGGCCTGGTCCTGATCCTCAAGATCGCCTTCGCCATCCTGCTGATCCTCGCCCACGAGCGGTTCCTGCAGAACAAGGGCATCGTCATCCTGACCGCGGTCTCGATCGGCTTGACCCTGCTGCAGGCGTTCTTGATCGACTTCCCGCCCGGTTTCCTGGCCGCCATCACCGACGCCGTCGGCGCGCTGATCATCGCCATTGTCGGGGCCGTCTGGCTGCTGGTCCTGCTGATCGGATCGCTGCTGGCGATGATTTCGGCGCTCCGGACGGTGCGGGTCTAGGCCGCGCCGATCAGCGGACCGAAACCTCGACGGCTTCCTCCCGCATCGGCTTGACCACGATCGCGCCGCCGTCGCGATAGATGACGGCCGAGACGTCGTCGTCCTTCTCACGGCAAACGAACGTGCCGTCGCCGGCCGCCCGCGCATTGCGCCAGGGTTCCTTGCAGTCCTCAACGTCGTCCTCGTTCAGGACGGTCTTCTCGTGGCACAGGCACACAGGCTGGGGACAGGTCTCCCCCTCCCTGCCCTCGTCATTGCTCTCCTCGCAGCTGTAGGTCACGACGGCCCCCAGCCCCGTGATCAGCCGCAGACGGGCGATGCGCATGTTCTTGTCGGCCGGCGGGATCGGCAGGGCGCCGGTTTGCTCGGTGACCGTGACGGCCTTCTTGAACAGCTTCGGCGCGAACGGACGCGTCAGCTTGCCCATGACCTCGGCCATCGGCGGAGGGTCCCAGTTCGCCAGCGCGTCCTCGTCGATCTTGCCGTCGCTGCCGGTGGGCGGCCCGTGGGCCGAGGGGGGCGCGGGCGGGGTGGTGGCGCGATAGACCGCCACGCCGATCGCCACGACGAAGCCGATGACGATCAGGATCAGGATGATGATGACGACCTTCATCGACGCTGCTCAGCCACGGCCGCCGATCCCGGCGATCCGGGGACGGCGTCGAGAGCGAAAATCCGACCCATCGCGTTTGCACTCCTTGCGGGACCCGCCGACCGGCGAGCCCCCGGGGGTTTGACGTCTAGCCCGCTGGCGAGATGATCTTCGTCCTTGGGATGATCCTCGCCGGCCGGCAGGCGCGATAGCGCGACGGACCCGCCGCGTTCTCCTGGGCCACGACGGTGCGCCGTTCGCCGCTCACGCAGACGTGGTCGTTGGCGAAGCCGTCGCGCCAGACGTAGCCCATCAGGCAGGTGTCCGGGCCGTAGGGGCCGCCGTTCGGATTGCGGCGGGCCGACGCCTGGGCGTTCTCCAGACGGGCCAGGTACCGGGATTCCGGCGTGACGCAGACCCGATCGTCGGGACCGGCGGCGCGCCAGACGAAGCCCTCGATGCAGGCGCCGACCACCGGATCGCAACCCGCCTCGGCCGGTTCCTCTATCGGCGGCTCCTCCTTGGGCTCCTCGGGCAAGACCACCGGCATGGGCGCGGCGACCGTGAGGACGATGGTCTCGGTCTTCTTGGCCTTGGCCCCGGCCAGCGGCCTCTGGTCCAGAACCGTCTCCGGCGGCTTCTCGCCGGTTTCCTTGTCGATCCGCTTGTTGGACTTGTAGCCGGCCTTTTCGAGCGCCTTGGCGGCCTCGGCATAGGGCTGGCCCACAACGTCGGGGACCTTGGAGCCACCGCCGATCACGACAACCGCGATGATCACCCCGATGACCAGCACCAGCACACCGGCGGCCACCGCCAAGATCCACCAGGGGAACGGCTTCTTGACCGGCGGCGTCACGGCGCCGGCGGCGGGGATGGTGACCGTCGCCGCCGCGCTGTCGGTGCTGTCGTTGTCGGGATCGTTGAGATTGATCGCCCGCAGCTTGATCCGGTGCTGGCCCGGCGGCGTCGCGGCCGGGATCTTGGCGACAACGGTCACGGTCTGGTTTTCACCCGCCGCGACCGGCCGTTCCGGCTCCCCTTGGACCTGATACCATTCGGGCTTGCCGCCACCCTGGACCTGAACGCTGAACCGCGCGGTCAGGCCCTCCCCCGTCTTGTTGGTGACGCCGAAGACGGCGTTTCCGGTATGGAACGCGCCCTCCTTCTTCAGAGCGATGGTGGTTGGGCCGTCCGGAATCTCGAAGCTGGGCATGTCTGGTCCTTGCGTTGGACAAGGCGTCGCGAGCCCCGCGCTCGCGACGCGGTGCGCCGTTACTTGGGCAGGGTTCTCAGGGTCGTCGTCGGCGCGACCGTCTTCACCGTTCGCATCTGGTTGCTGTAGAGCAGGACGTTCCTGTCTACGATCGCCCGACACAGCGCGACGTTCGCCGTCGCGCTGGCGATCGTGATGTTCACCCTCGTGCCCAGGGCGACCTTGGTCTTGGGCTCAATGCCTTGGGCGACGATCATGTTGGGCGTCCCGCTGCAGCTGGAACCGATGGAGCCAACGTCCACCCCGGCGTTCTTCAGCGCCTGGATGCCCGCGATCCCGCCGACCTGCGGGCTGAGCAGGTTGGGCACGACCACGCCGGGATCGACGGTCAGCGTCACGACGCTGCCTTTGGGAGCCTTGGTGTCGCCGACCGGATTCTGGACCAAGACGGCGTCCGGCTGCTGGCCGGAGGCCTTGCCGACCGTCGAGGCGACCTTGAACCCGCGATCCTCAAGAAGCGCCTGCGCGGCCACCAGCGGCTTGCCCGCGACGGCCGGCACGGACACGGTCTCGCCGACGGCCACGGTCAGCTTGACCTCGGCCGCCTTCGGATCGGCCTGCGCGTCGGCCGCCGGCTCTTGCTTGAACACCAGGCCGAGGGGCTGGTCGCTGGAGACCTCCTCGATCGCCGGCCCAACCTTGAAGCCGCTCTTTTCCAGCGTGGCGGCGGCCGTCGGATAGTCCTGTCCGATCACGCTCGGCACCGCGACCGTCGGCATGCCGGCGACCGTCAGCTGGACCACGATCCCCTCGGGCTTGACCTTCTTGCCGCCTTCGGGGTCCTGCTTGAACACCTTGCCCAAAGGCTTGTCGGGGGCCGGCTCCTTGACCTCCGGCCCGGCCTCGTAGCCCGCCTTCTTCAGCGCGGCGACGGCGGCCGGGTAGTCCAGCCCGATGACCTTCGGAACCTTCGGACCACCGCCCATCACGACGACGGCGATGATCACGCCGATCACCAGCACCAGCACGCCGCCGGCGACCGCGATGATCCACCAGGGGAACGGCTTCTTCTTGACCGGCGGCTTGACGATGGCGGGGATCTTGACCGTCGACACGGCGCTTTCGGTGCTGTCGTTGTCGGGATCATTGACGTTGGTCGCTCGCAGCTTGATGCGATGCTCCCCCGCTGGCGCGTTGGCGGGGATCTTCGCCACCACGGTGACCGTCTGGGTCTCGCCGGACGCGACGGGCCGCTCGGGTTCGCCCTGGATCGAATACCATTCGGCCTTGCCGTTGCCCTGGACCTGCACGCTGAACCGAGCGGTCAACCCCTCCCCGGTCTTGTTGGTGACGCCGAATACGGCGTTCCCCTTGTGGAATCCGGCCTCCGTCTTCAGGGCAACGGTCGTGGGGCCGTCCGGAATCTCGAAACTCGGCATGGGCGTTCGTCCTCGTGCTCGCGATCAGGCTGCGGAAAATTCGATTTCGTAGGTCGTGTAGGCGGGACGCTCTTCGTCGACGATGCGACGCACTAAGTCGGCCAGGGGCTGCGCGGCCGCCGGGGCGACGACGCGCAGGTGGAAGCTTCGGGCGACGCCCTTGGGCCCCGGCGGGTTCTCCTCGACCGTGTAGCCGGACACGCCGGTCGCCACGGTCAGGATGCGTTCGAGGGTTCGGCGGGTGCCGCGCCAGCGCGCCAGCTCCGCCGCCTCCAGGCACAGCAACCGCAGACGGCCCAGCCCCGCGGCGTAGCGCGGCGCGCCCTCGCCCGGACGCCCGCCGGTCCAGTCCAGATAGCGGTCCAGGTCCAGCCAGCGCGCCAGCATCAGGGCGAAGTTCGGCGGCGCGCGCACCGGATCGATGTGGGAGTCCAGCGTCGCCAGGGCCCTCTCGGCCGGCGCCTGCAGCATCTCCATCACCTCCAGCGTCGCGGCCAGCGGCTTCTTCGGCACGATGGCCGACTGGTAGGTTTCCGGCAGCAGGCGGGCGATGCGGGCCTGATCCATCATCCGCCGCCCGTGTCGTCGTCGATCACCACCGAAAGGTGATGCTGATCGGCGCAATAGAGCCAGTTGGGCGGCAGCGGGATGCGGTCGGTGAAGACCGTGGCCGAGGCCGTGGCGAAATGCTGGGCTCCGTCGAGGCTGCGGTAAACGCCCACGGGACCGCCGGCGAACACCAGCGGCTGCCCGCCGGGCACGGGCGCGGCGGCCACGCAGGACACCACGTGCAGCAGCCGCTCGGTGTCGCGGACCCGCAGGCCGGCGTCGAGCGGCGTGGCTCGCCAGGCCGGCGCGGCGACGGTGGTGTCCAGCGCCAGCACGCCGCTGCGGTTCGATCCCGCGAACACCCACTGGTCGGCGAAGGCCAGGCCCTCGCAGGACCCGCCCTGCCAGCCGACATTGAACGGCTTGAAACCCTCGGGATCGTCGGCCCCGCCCGAACGCAGCTCCACCCGGAAGGCCCCGGAGCCTTGCTGGCCGGCCTCGGCCGCGGCCGCCGCCCACAGGAAGTCCCGGGCGTTGAAGCGTTGCACCGTGAGGCTGCGGATGTCCTGGCCCGACAGGCCGATCGGATGGAAGCTGTCGGACACTCCGCCCAGGGCCGACAGGTAGACCCCGCCCTTGACCCGCGCGGCCACCGCCACCTGGACCACGCCGGCCGACGACACCGACGTAGCCACGGTGTAGAAGCCCTTGGTGTCGCGGGCCTTGTCGACCACCACCGGAGACGGCCCCGCGTCGCCGAACGGCTTGAGCTGGCGAAGGCCTTCCCCCGTGGCGATCAGCAACATCGGCGAGCCTTCCCGGTCGATCCAGGCGGCGTCGGAGACCTCGCTGTTGAACACGGCCGCCTCGGTCTTCCAGGTCTCGCCGCAGTCGCGCGACACGTGGATGGCGCCGCCCGCCTTGCGGACCACGCCCAGCGCCATCAGGCCCGGCCGGTCGGCGTGGCGGCGCACGAACAGCGGGCGATCGCCGTCGGCCTTGAACACCACCGCCCAGGTGTTGCCGTCGTCCAGGCTGCGGTGCAGGCCCTGGTTTGTGGCGGCGAACCAGGTGCGCGCCTGGTGCGGGTCGCCCAGCAGGTCCGACACGTCGCGGTCCGGCGCCTCGCCGATGGTCAGGCGAAGCTGGTCGGCATAGCGCACGCTGGGGTCGGCCAGCATGGCCTCATAGACGTCGGACGCGCGCAGGACCTGGCCGAACGGCTCATCGCGCAGGGGCGAGAACAGCTTGTTGAGCCGGGTGCGAAGCCGGGCCTCGACCGCCGGCGCGTCCTCCTCGCGGCTGACCACCACGCGGGCCGCCACCGACACCGGGCGCACCTTGGCCCAATCGACCGAGGTCTGGACCCCGAGCGGCCGGCGCTGATCGACGGCGCTCTGGACGCGGGTCCTGACCGCCTCGGTGCGCTGTTCGATCACCGCCTGGGCCGTGACCGCGCCGTCGGGCAGCTTGCTGAGATCGACGTCCGGCACCAGCAGGATCTCGACCACCCCTGGCGCCGCGTGGGCCCAGACCTGGGACTGGGCGTAGGCCTTGGCCCGCGCCACCGCGCGGTCCGCGATCGCCAGCCGCTCGAAATCCCGCGCCGTGACCGCGCAGCGCATCGAGGTCAGCTCCAGCGGGCCGCGACGCATCGCGGCCTGGATGCTCTCGGCCTCGGCCCCGCCGGCGGCGCGGACGAGGTTGGTCACCGCCAGGTCGGGGATCGGCGTCTTGAAGACGGTCAGGGCGCCGATCGCCACATTGCCGGCCCGGCCGCCGCCGCCGCGATACCAGGCCCGGATGTCTCGCCCCAGGGCCGGAACCGCCGACAGCGCCGTCGATCCCTCGCCGGCCACGGCGGGGGCGAACTGGATGCGACCCATGGCGCGGTCGACGCGATAGACGCAGTCGGTCGGGGCGGCGTCGGCGAAGCTGACCACCTCGCGCCAGATCCGATAGCTCTTCTCGCCCAGGGTGCGCGACACCGCGCCGTCGGCCAGTTCGGCGCTGTCGGCCTCGACGCCGACGATCAGGTCCAGGCCGTCGCCGGACGGGGCGATGATCGGCGGACGCTTCACCTGCACGCTCTGGCCGGGGGCGCCCGTCCCGGTTCCGATCGCCTCGGCTTCGGTGATGTCGCAATGAAGCGCCGGCGCCTCGACGCTCTTCTGGTCGGCCGCCAGGATCGCCGCCTGGGTGACCACGAAGGTCACCGAGCCGTCGCTGGTGGCGATGCGCGTCCCGGCGGGGATGGTGATCCGCGCATTGCCGGCGGTGCGGGTGAAGGTCAGGGTCACCGCAGCCGCGGCGGGCGGATGGACCTGGGCGCCGACCAGGTTCAGCAGGCTGACATACAGCTTCTCCGGCACGCGATTGAGCCGGTACAGCATGGTGTCGGTCAGATAGGCGAAGGTCTCCAGCAGGGTGATGCCCGGGTCGCTGGGATTGCGGTCGGTCCATTCCGGGCACGAGCGGTCGATGACCTTGACGGCGTCGGCCATCAGTTCGGCGAAGGTGCGATCGTCCAGCTTGGGCGTGGGCAACGGCATCAGGCGGCCTCCCCACGCAGGTCGAGGCCGAATTGCAGCTGGCCCGGCTGGTTGCTGCTGCGCACCCTGTAGTCCAGCGAAACGACCAACTGACTGGGCGCGGCGGGATCGACGCCGGCGTCCAGCCGCACGATCTCGATCCTCGGCTCCCAGCGCTTGAGCGACTGGCGCACGTAGTGGATGGCTAGGCCCGCGGTCGTGGCGTCGTTGGGCGCGAACATCAGCCGGTGCAGCGGGCAGCCATAGCCGGGCCGCATGACCCGCTCGCCCGGGATGGTGGTCAGCAGCAGGATGATCGCCTGGCGCACGGCGTCGGCGCCGCTGACGTCGGCCAGCCGGCCCGCCGGAGACAGGATCAGCCCCGCCGGCCGGCGCAGCTCGGACGTCGCCCCGCCCAGCTCCGCGCCTTCGAACCGGATGCCCCGAACGCTCTTCATGCTCAACTCCCGGCCGCCACGAGGCGTTGGCCGGGATCGACCACGCGATAATTGACCGTGCCCGGCGGCGACCCGTCGGTAAGCCCCGTGACCGTGTCCAAGCACACCGCCCGGCCGCCGATGGTCACGAAGGTCGAGTAGCCCTGCTTGACGGCCAGGGTCGTCAGGCAGGGTCGCAGGCCGATGACCGGATTGGCGTTCGGACAGGCCGAGATCGGCCGCGACTGCGGATTGGGGTTCACCAGCGCCAGGCGGCTCTTGATGCGCACCAGGGTCTGGGTCGGGGCGATGCCCACCCGGCCGCCGTGATCGCAGACCAGCGTCGCGTCCTGGGTCAACCACAGCATGCTCAACCCTCCTCGAACGCGACGGCGGCGGCGCGGATGGTCAACCGACGGCCGGGGGCCTCGATGATCAGGTCGCCGCTGGCCCGCAGGCGCGAGCCGTTGGGGCCGAACTCGAACAGTCCGCCCGCGCGGGTCTCCAGCCGCGCCAGGGCGTCGACGCTGTCCAGGGTCAGCACCTGTCCGCCCGGCGTGCGCACGGTGAAGGCCCGGGCCCCCGCCGTCCCCGCCCCGCGAGGCCCCGGCGCGGCGCGCTCGCCGTAGAGGCCGCCCAGGACCACGCCGCGCGCCGGGTCGCCATCTGGAAACAGCACCAGCACGTCGTCGTTTGGCTCCGGCAGGATGGCCACGCCCTTCTCGGCGCCGGCGCCCAGCAGCAGCACCGACATCCAGCCGGTCTCGACGTCGCCCAGAACCGGCAGGCGGGCCCGCACCCGCGCCAGGCCGTCGGGATCGTCGGCGTCGGTCACCTTGCCCAGAGTGAAAGCCGGAACGCGGGGACGGTCGGGCCGGGTCGGCGGCTCGGTCGAGATCTCGACCACATAGCCGCGCGCCTCCTCGAACCGGTGCAAAGCGCGGGTCACCACGCAGCGGCCGTCGACCAGGTCGCCGACGCCTTCCAGGTTGACCGGCCGGCCGGGACGCAGGCGGGTGTCGCCCTCGACCACCGCCTCCAGCAGGACGGCGCGCGCCACGGCCCGGTCGAGATCGGCCTGGGCCAGGCTCTCGGCCTCGGCGGCGTCCGCCGCCAGGCGGTTGAACAGAGTCCGCCCGCCCAGGTCCGGAAAGGCCGTCAGCCCGCCGTCGCGAAACTCTTCGGCGTCCTGCCTGGCCAGGCCGGCGCGGGCGTTGGTCGAGACGGCGCGGGAGGGGTCCCAGGACTGGGCGCCGGTCCACGGCCGCAGCGAGTCCGCGCCCGTCGTGGCGCTGGCCTGGATGATCTCGCGCCGCATGCGCAACGGGATCGGCTCGCCCTCGCCCGCCAAGCTGATCAACCGCAGCTCGCCGGCTTCCACCACCAGATAGAGCCCGGCGTCGCGCGCCAGGTCGACCACCAGGTCGAAGTCGTTCTGGTCGTGCTGGATGATCAGGGCGCGGGTCGGCGGTTGGGCGGCGCAGCTGAAGGTCAGGCCCAGATCGCCGGCCATCTGGCCCGCGAGGTCGGCGACCGTCATGTCGGTCAGGGCCCGGGCCCGCTGGCGCAGCCTGGCCCTGTGCAGCTTGTCCAGGGCCCGCAGCCGCACGACCCGGCCCTGGGCGGCGTCCTGCTGATATTCGACGGCGGTGATCTCGCCGTCGAACAGGTCGCCGGAGCCGTCGACCGAGAAGGCCAGGCTCGCGCCGAGGCGCAGGCTGGTCAGGGTGTCGTTCGGCGCGTCGGCGAACACCAGCTCGGCCATGGCCGGAGCGTTCAGCGCCTGGCGCACGAAGGCCGACACCGCGTAGCGCCCCAAGCCGGGGTCCAGCGGCGCGCCGTCCAGACGGGCCCGAAGGGGGCGATTGGCGAAGATCGAGGTCACGCCCGCACCTCCAGCAGGATCGCCAGCGACGGAAGGACGATGGTCGTGCCCTCCGGAACGTTGAGGGGATCGTCCACGCCGTTGTAGGCCGCGACGTCGGCCCACAGGGTCGGGTCGCCGTAGCCGTCGTCGGCGATCTGGTCGAAGCGCTTCAGCGGCAGGCCGTCGGTGTCGACCGGCATCTCGACGGCCGGGAACTGATCGATCGATCCGCCGTCCAGATCCGAGGGCGGTTCGAACTGCGGCGTCACGGGCCGGCTGGGGGCGGGACGCGGCTCGGAATCCTCGACGCGGCGCAGGCGCAGGCTGAGCCACGACCGGCGGGGCGCCCCGTCGGCGTTGAACCGCTCCAGGCGCTCGGACACGTGCAGCACGACGCCGGGAATGTTCCAGGACTTGCCCCAGATGAACCGCACCGTGGGTGGAGCCGCGAAGCCGTCGGCCGCGACGGCGTTCTCGGTCAGGTCCCAGATCGGACGGGTCAGGGCGCGGACGTCGTCGTCCGCGGCGGGACCCTGGCCGTCTTCCGGCGCCTTCGACGGACGACCTTCGCGAGCGACCTCGACGTCGAACAGCAGGTTCAGGTCGTATTCTGTGACCCCGCCGCCGGTGGCGATCAGCGGATCCTCGGAACGGGCCACGCCGGTCAGGAAGCCGCCGCCGGCCAGCCGCGTCCGCACGCCGGCGCTGCGCCGCGCTTCGAGGTTTTCCGGATTGAGCAGGCACGAGATCCGCTCGCCCGACCGTTCCAGCAGGAAGGCTACACGCTCCATCGGCCCTCCTCCTGTTCACGGGCCAGCTGATCCCAGCGCGGCGGCGACGCTTCGACGCCGTTCGGGGACGCGAAGGTCGTCGGCGGCAGCGTCGGCCAGCGGTCGTCCGGCGGCGAAGCCGCGAAGCCGCGCGAGAGCTCCCGCGACGGCGAGGCGGGGCGCCTGGAGAAGCTCGACCGTTTGCCCTGACGTTGGGTCTCGTCGTCCGGCAAGGGCGTCTTCGATGCTCCGCGAACGATCCGGCGCGCGGCGCGAGGGGACGCCTCGGCCTTGGCTCGGCTCGGCGGCGCGCCTTCGAGGTGCGAAAAGGCCGGCGCGGGGCGGGCCGACGGGACCGTCCGCGACGGCGAGAACGAGGACGCGGACCGTGCCGGGACGGTCTCCGGCGAGGGGCGATCGATCGGCGGCGAAGCCCTCGTCCCGGTCGGTTCGAAGACCGGGAAATGATCGGCGCGAGCGCGCGGCCTGGCGACGAGCGCGGCGAGTTTGTGAAACAGGGAGCGCCGACGGGGCGGCGTCTGGTCCTGCCGGGTCCGATCTGGCGCGGCGGGGGGACGGTCCGTCGCGGAGGCCTGGAAGGCGGCTTGGGGAACCGGCATGCCGGCGACCGCGATCGCTTCCACCGCATCCACCCTTCCGATTTTCGTGGGTCGTCCCGGATCGGCCGAAAGCTCTAGCGATCGCTCGACACGCCTGGATCTCGCGAAGAACCAGGATCTCTGGCGACGGACGACAGGCGCGTCGATCCGATCCGCAGGCGCCTCCTCCGGCGTATCTTTCTGGCGCGCTTGCGTGAAGGCGTGGTCGATCGGAGCTGTCGGCCGCGGAACGTCGGTCCAGGCCTTGGCCGCATCGGACGTCGCCGCCCGGGCTTGCGGCGGCTCGGACCAGATCGGCTCGCGCGGAGGGTTCGCGGGCGCCTCGGCCTCGGCCGCCGGCGTCGCGGTCTCCGGCGCGTTGGGAACCGCTTGAGACGACGAGCCGACGAAGGTCAACGGCGAGCGTGGCCGACGCGGCGCGGAACCGGGCCCCGTCGCCGCCGGACGCTCCGGCGG
>NZ_JBFUAW010000069.1:0-12253 GCF_056406095.1 Caulobacter sp. P1_D6
CCCATTGGCCCGCGCCCTCGGCGGCCGGTTTYTCCCGAAAGGGATCGAGACCGGGTCCGGCTAAGCCTCAACAGGGCTGCCCACCGGATGCTGGCGGATAACGATGGCGCGGAGCGACTGGCTTCGTCGAAACGGTATTCATTCAAAGATCTCCGGACGTCGTCCGGCGCTCCGCGACCCTTTCCATCAGCTCAGCGAGAGATCGCGTGAGGCGGCGAAGGCATGCGTTCTAAGTCCTCCCCCTGTGGGGGAGGTGTCGGCGCAGCCGACGGAGGGGGGAGCAATCGGATGACGATCAGATCCACGATCTTCGATCCAAACACTCCCCCCACCGGCCTTCGGCCGCCTCCCCCACGGGGGGAGGGCCTTAGAACTTGCATCCCACACAAAAACCCGCATCTAGGCCCCATGCGCCGCTTCAATTCCCCCGATCCGTCCTTTCCCGCCGCCTTCAAGGCCTTCCTCGACGAGCGTCGGGGCGCGCCCGAGAATGTCGACGCGGCCGCGCGCAACGTTCTGGACGCCGTGCAGGCCGACGGGCTGAAGGCCGTGCTCAGCTTCACCAGCCGCTTCGACGGCGTGGAACTGACCGAGGACACCATCCGCGTCACGGCCGACGAGATCGCCGCCGGCGCCGCCGAATGCTCGGCCGAGGTCCGCGAGGCCATCGCCTTCGCCGCCGCCCGCATCCGCGCCTTCCACACCCGCCAGCGTCCGGAAGACCAGTCCTGGATCGACGAGGCCGGCGTGCAGTTGGGCTGGCGCTGGACGCCGCTGGAGGCCGTGGGCGTCTATGTGCCCGGCGGCCGCGCGGCCTATCCCTCGACCGTGCTGATGAACGCCGTGCCCGCCCAGGTGGCCGGCGTCGACCGCATCGCCATGGTCACCCCGCCCGGCAGGCTGGAGCCGGCGGTGCTGGCCGCCGCCAAGGAGGCCGGGGTCACCGAGATCTGGCGGATCGGCGGGGCCCAGGCCGTCGCCGCCCTGGCCTATGGCGCGGGTCCGATCCAGCCGGTCGACAAGATCGTCGGCCCGGGCAACGCCTATGTCACCGCCGCCAAGCGCCGCCTCTACGGCGTGGTCGGCATCGACGCCCTGGCCGGTCCGTCCGAGATCGTCGTGGTCGCCGACAAGAACAACGATCCCGACTGGATCGCCGCCGACCTGCTGAGCCAGGCTGAGCACGACCCGGCCGCCCAGTCGATCCTGATCACCGACGACGAGGCCTTCGCCCAGGCGGTGTCCGACTCCGTCGACGCCCTGCTCAAGACCCTGGCCACCGGCGTCGACGCCGCCGCCTCTTGGCGCGACCACGGCGCGATCATCCTGTGCCCGCTGGACGACAGCCCGCGCCTGGTGGACCTGCTGGCCCCCGAGCACGTCGAGTTCGCGATCGACGAGCCCGAGCGGCTGGCCGACCGCGTGCGCCACGCCGGGGCGATCTTCCTGGGCCGCCTGACCCCGGAAGCGATCGGCGACTACGTGGCCGGCTCCAACCACGTGCTGCCCACCAGCCGCGCGGCGCGCTTCCAGTCGGGCCTGTCGATCTACGACTTCCTCAAACGCACCTCGATCGTGAAGTGCGACGCGGCCTCGTTCGGGATCCTGGGGCCGCACACAGTCGCGCTGGCACAGGCCGAGGGCCTGCCGGCCCACGCCCTGTCGACGTCCATTCGATTGCCAACCAAGCCTTAAGGGGCAAGTCTGCCGACGATGTCCGATCCCCAGGCCAACCAGTTCCTGAAATCCATCCTGATCGACGAGGACAGCCTGGCGGCCGCGTCGCGCGACCAGGAGCAGGAACGCCAGGTGGCGATCTTCGATCTGCTGGACGGCAACTATTTCGAGCCGGTCGAGTCGAAGGGCGGGCCCTATGATCTGAAGCTGTCGCTGGTCGAGAACCGCCTGGCCTTCGACATCGCCGGTCCGGGCGTGCCCGAGCGCCGGCACCTGCTGTCCCTGTCGCCCTTCCGGGGGGTGATCAAGGACTACTTCATGATCTGCGACAGCTACTATTCGGCGATCCGCAACTCCTCGCCCCAGCAGATCGAGGCCTTGGACATGGGACGGCGCGGCCTGCACAACGAGGGCTCGAACCTGTTGCGCGAACGGCTGGAGGGCAAGGTGAAGACCGACCTCGACACGGCCCGTCGGCTGTTCACGCTGATCTGCGCGCTGCACTGGCGGGGCTAGGGCGTGTTCCGTGAAAGTGGCCCCGGTTTCGCGATGAGAACACGCCCCGAAGCAAGGAATCTAGAGCCCCTCTCTTCGGAGCGGTTGAGCCTTCTCGATAGAGAGGGGCTCTAGGGGTGTCGGGAACGCTTCCGGACGCCGTGCTGTTCGCCTGCAACTACAACCGCGTGCGCTCGCCGATGGCCGAGGCGCTGTTCAAGCACTTCTACGGCACGCGGGCGTTCGTCGATTCGTGCGGGTTGAAGCCCGACCCGGTCGAGGAGGGCGTCGATCCGTTCGTTGCGGTGGTCATGGACGAGATGGGCCTGGACGTCAGCGGCCACAGACCCAAGAGCTTCGCCCAGTTGGAAGACGACAGTTTCGACGTCGTCATCTCGCTGACCCCGGAGGCCCAGCACCGGGCCGTCGAGCTGGCGCGGGACCGCGCCACCGACATCGAATACTGGCCGACCCACGACCCGACCCTTGCGGACGGCTCGCGCGACGCCATGCTTACTGCTTATCGTGAGGTGCGTGACGCTCTGGCCACGGCGATTCGACAACGTTTCGGCGCGCCATCGACGTTCGGGGGGTGAATGCGCTATACACCCCGCCTCGCAGCCGCGATCCGCTCTCCGACTCAATCGTCGCGGGGGCTTTACCGGTATGGCGTCACCCGTTTTGAGAGGCCTGATGGCTAAGGAAGAACTGCTCGAGTTTCCCGGTACGGTCAGCGAATTGCTGCCCAACGCGACCTTCCGCGTGAAGCTGGAGAACGATCACGAGATCATCGCCCACACCGCCGGCAAGATGCGCAAGAACCGCATCCGGGTCCTGGCCGGCGACAAGGTGCTCGTGGAAATGACGCCCTACGACCTGACCAAGGGCCGCATCACCTACCGCTTCAAGTAGGGCTGGCGATGGTCGTCCAGCGGACGCCGCTGGTCCTGGCCAGTGCGAGCCCCCGGCGCCTGGACCTGCTCGCGCAGGTCGGCGTCGCCCCGGATCGGGTCGATCCCGCCGATATCGATGAAACACCGCTGCGGGACGAGACCCCGCGGCGCCATGCTTTGCGCCTGGCCGTCGAGAAGGCGAGGGCGGTCGCGTCGCGTTCGCCCGGCGCCATCGTCCTGGCCGCCGACACCGTCGTGGCCGTCGGCCGCCGCATCCTGCCCAAGGCTGAGACGCCCGAGCAGGCGGCCTACTGCCTCAAGCTGCTGTCGGGACGCAATCACAACGTCCTGACCGGCGTCGCCGCCATCGCTCCCGACGGGCGCGAGGCCTCGCGGCTGGTCGAGACCCGCGTGCAGTTCAAGCACCTCTCCGACCAGGAGCAGGCCGACTACCTGGCCGGCGGCGAATGGAACGGCAAGGCGGGCGGCTACGGCGTGCAAGGCGTGGCGGGCGGCTTCATCATCGACCTGCACGGTTCCTACACCTCGGTGGTTGGCCTGCCGCTGTACGAGACGCTGAACCTGCTGACCGGCCTGGGCTATCGAAAATGAGCGAACGGCGCGCCTATCTCTATACCGGCATCGGCGAGACGGTCGGGGTCGTCACCCTGGACGGCCGTCCCGAGCGTCTGGTCGCCCAATGGGACGGTGACGATCCGCTGGACGCGGAGGGCGTACGCGGCGTCGCCCGGGTCAAGAAGATCGAGCGCGCCTTCAACTCGGCCTTCGTGGCCCTGCCGGGCGGCGCGGACCTGTTGCTGGCGATGAAGCCCGACATGCCCAAGCTGGTCGAGGGTCAGGTCGTCGAGATCGAGATCCGCAGCCCCTCGCGTCGCGACAAGTCGGCCGTCGCCCGCTACGTCGGCCCGGCCGAGGGCGAGCCGCGCGTGCTTGCCCACGCCCCCACCGTCGACGAGCTGCTGCGCCTCTGGGTGAAGTCCGGCTCGCCCACCCAAGGCCTGCCCGCCCTGGAGGCCGTCGAGGCCGCCGAGGCCGAGGCCCTGGCCACTGTCTTCGCCCTGCCGGGCGGCGGCGACGTCAGCATCGAGGCGACGCGGGCCCTGGTGGCGATCGACGTCGATCTCGGAGGGCGCGACGGGGATTCCAAGAAAGCCGCCCGCGCCGCCAACATGGCCGCTTTCACGACGGCCGCCCGCATCCTGCGCCTGAAGGGCTTGGCGGGGCTGGTGGTCTTCGACCTAGTCGGCCGCGGCCACGACGGCCCGGCCCTGACCACGGCGGCCCGCAACGCCTTCGCCGTCGACAATCCCGGGGTGGGCCTGGGACCGATCAGCAAGTTCGGAGCGCTCGAGATGATCGTGCCGCGCCGGACCAAGCCGATTCTCGACCGGTTGCTGGACGAGACCGGAGGGCTGTCGGCCCGCGCCGGGGCCCTGCGCCTGGTCCGGGCCTTTGAGCGCGAGGGCAGGGCGGATCCCGGCGGCAAGCTGGCGGGCCGCTGTAGCCAGGCTGTGGCCGACGCCTTCGCCGCCCTCGACGCCGCCCTGGCCGACAAGATCGGCCGTCGCTTCACCCTGGCCGTCGCCGCAGACTGGCCCAACGACCGCCTGGAGGTCTCGTCCTCATGAGCGCCTGCCCGATCTGCAAGAAACCCGCCGAGCAGGCCTTCCGGCCCTTCTGCTCCAAGCGCTGCGCCGACATCGATCTGAACCGCTGGCTGTCGGACCGATACGTGGTGCCCGGGGCCGACGAGGACGAGGAGAATCCGCCGTCCACAGACTTCGGTCGGGAATAGTTCGAGATCGCTTCAAGAGGGGCTGGACTTCGTTTTTAGCCTCCCCTATAGACGCGGCTCCCCGCCGTCGGGCGGGCGCCAAAGCGGTTTCGACCGCTTCTTAGGCCCAGGGCCTGGGTAGCTCAGTTGGTAGAGCAGCGGATTGAAAATCCGCGTGTCGGTGGTTCGAATCCGCCCCCAGGCACCATTCCTTTCAGACACGGGTATTTTGATCGCTTCAGGGTCGGGCGGCGCCGTCGAAGGTCGCCGGCGACGCGACGGGCCATGTCCCACCGGGCGCCGCGAACTTGATCACCGGCGTCCACCTCAGGGCAGATGTGAAATTTTAGCGATGACGCTCGGGTGGCGGCGAACATCGAACGCCCTCCTTTGGATTTAGCGGGCGGGATCGATTCCTGAGCCTCTTCCTCACCGATCTCAGCGAGCGGTGCGAGGCCGGAACACGCTCGGTCGACTTGGTCGCCACTGTGGGGGTCAGGCCTCGTTCTCGGCGAGGATGGATCCTGTTTTCCCCGGAGAGCGGGGGGCGCGCTCCGGTTTTGGACGCCGGAAAGGCCGATCGGAGGTCAAAAACCCCTTCCGACCACCTCCCCGGCTACGGGGCGGTAGCGGCAGAGGTCAGATCTCTGGTCACCATCTTTCCCGGTAAGATTGAACTGCGGCGCGCTACGCGCTCAGATCAGGTCTGCGAGACCGACGTTTTGTAAGCATGTTGCGATGCAACATCGATATTCCCTTTGGTAGGGAAAAACCGCCCTCAAATCCTGATTTCTCATTTGTGCGGTGCGGCAAAGGTAGTGGGTGCGTCAAAGGGACGGTGAATTTATGCCTCCGCGCACCCCTTGACGGTACGAAAAGGGGTTGCCAAAGGACCCCTGCCGCAATTCTAACATTGCGGTAAGATCGAAGCCTCCTCGGGGGCGGCGATCACACGCGCTTCGAAACGATCCTTCTTGTTGGGCATGAGCCCGGCTTGGGGGGCGTAACGGGTCGAGCGCAGCGAAGCGGGTCTGCAAGGCGTTCGAGTGATCGGGGCCGAGCAGACTATTCAAGTTAGGGTGGAGACGCTCTCGCGCGACGACCCTCGGTCCAAACGTGCTAGACCAACCAGGAACTGGCGAAAGATGCTCGACATTAAACGGAAGACCCCCCTCATCGCTCTCGTCGGCGCTATGGCGCTGATGGCGAGCGCCCCGGCCTTCGCCCAGGACGCTGCTGCTCCTGCGCCGGCCACCACCGAAGCGGCCGCCCCGGCCGGCGACGCCGCTGCCGCTCCGGCCGCTGCTCCCGCCCCCGCCGAAGCCGCCCCGCCGGCCGAAGACGCCGCCGCTGGCGAGAAGAAAGGTCACTCGCTGACCCCGGTCGGCATGTTCCTCGCCGCCGGCGCCGTCGTTAAGGTCGTCATGATCGGCCTGATCCTGGCCTCGGTCTTCTCGTGGGTCCTGCTGATCACCAAGATCTTCGAGTTCGGCGCCCTCAACAAGCAGTCGGACAAGTTCCTGGAAGCCTTCCGCGGCGCTCGCTCGATCGCCGACATCGCCCGCATCGGCTCGTCGGAAGAATTCGAAGGCAACCCGATGGCCGACATGGCCGCCGCGGCCGCCCAAGAAGTCGAACTGTCGCGCCAAGCTGGCCTGGCCGTCGCCGGCGAACACCGCGACTCGACGCTGGCTCGCGCCACCTACGCCATCAACGCGGTGCAAGCCTCGCTGGTTAAGCGTCTGTCGGGCGGCATGGTGTTCCTGGCCTCGGTCGGTTCGGCCGGTCCGTTCATCGGCCTGTTCGGCACCGTGTACGGCATCATGACCTCGTTCATCGGCATCGCGAACACCAACACCACCAACCTCGCCGTCGTGGCCCCCGGCATCGCCGAAGCCCTGCTGGCCACCGGTATTGGTCTGTTCGCCGCTATCCCGGCGGTTATCTTCTACAACTACTTCCAGACCCGCATCTCGGGTTACGGCACCCGCTCGGAAGGTTTCGTTGCTGAACTGATGAACGCCATCTCGCGTCAGCTCGACAAAGGAGCCTAAGACCGATGGCCGCCAAACTCTCAGGCGGTGGGGGCGACAGGTTTAACGTCGAACAGAACAGCGACATCAACGTTACGCCCTTCGTGGACGTTATGCTGGTGCTCCTGATCATCTTCATGGTGGCGGCTCCGCTCGCCTCCGTGTCGGTCGAAGTAAACCTGCCGCCGGCGGTCGCGAAAGCATCGCAGAACCCGCCAAAGCCGGTCTACATCTCCATCAAGGCGGACGGTTCGGTCTACATTGGCGACTTTGAGACCACCGTCGACACGATGGGAGCGGACCTCGCTAAGAACATCGGCAGACGCGATCCGACCAAGGAGCGTATCTTCATCCGCGCCGACGAAAAGACGCGCTACGGGGCTTTCATGGAGGTGATGAACACTCTCCAGGATAACGGCTTCTATAGCGTGGCGCTCATCGGCAAGGATCAGAACAGCTAGGGGTGATGCATGGCTGAACAACAAGCGCCTGAGCATCGCCACTACGACCCGCTCACTTCGGAAGGCCCGCGACGCAAAAAAGGTCTCGGTGCTTTCGGTATCGCGACCATCGTCGTTGTCGGCGTTCACGGCCTTCTCTTCGCCTATCTGGCAAAGCAGAAGTTCGAAGCGGTGATGAAGGAGTATCACGACGACGCCGTGGACGTGGAGCTGCCTCCGCCGCCCCCGCCGCCGCCGCCTCCTCCGCCGCCGCCGCCTCCGCCGACCAACGCTCCGCCTCCGCCTCCCGCGGTGGTGCAGCCGAGGCCGCCGATCGCGCCGCCGCCGGACATCACGCCGCCGCCGCCGCTGCCGATTCCGCCCGTCAAGGAGCGGGTCGAACAGACGGCGCCTCCGGTGATCTCCAACGTGCCGCCGGTTCCTTCGAACCCGCCGGCTCGGGCTTCGGTGATCACCAAGCCGGACTGGGCCCGCAAGCCCACCGGTGAGGACATGGCCCGCTACTACCCCGACCGCGCTCAGCGGATGGAAGTGGGCGGCCGTGCGGTCCTGTCGTGTACGGTCACGGCCAAGGGCTCGCTGGAAAGCTGCTCGGTCCAGTCGGAAAACCCGGCGGACTACGGCTTTGGCGATGCGGCCCTGAAGCTGTCGCGACTGTTCCGCATGAAGCCGAAGACGCTTGACGGCGCTCCGGTGGACGGTGGTCAGATCACGATCCCGATCGTCTTCACGGTCCCCCGCTAGGGACCCGGACGACCGGCCAAGAAACGAGCGCCCCGGAGCTTCAACGCTCCGGGGCGTTTTCGTGTGGAAAGCGGCGTTTCGACGCTTGATCCAATTCACGCGTCCGACTAAAGACACTCCCTCGCGATGCGCCGCCTTAGCTCAGTTGGTTAGAGCGCCGGTTTGTGGAACCGGAGGTCCTCAGTTCAAGCCTGAGAGGCGGTACCATCGCAAGACCTCGAAAAGCCTTGGGTTCGCCCAGGGCTTTTTCGTTTTCCAGGGTCTCTTCGTTTCGGAGCGGTCGAAGGCGCGACGACGGGCGCGGCAGCCGTGCGCCGCGGGCGGGCCGGCAAGGCCGGTGTCTAGGCCGGGTGGCCGTTCAGGGCGGCCCAGACGCGCCAGCCGATCAGCGTGATCGCGATCCAGCCCGCCGCCAGCCCGACCATCGGATGGGCCTGCCACCAATATCGAATGCGGCCAACGGCCGTCCTCGAGGACGCTCTCACGCTCAGCCTCCCGACTGTGACGCGCCGTTCCGCGTCCGCTCCCTGCCCCTGAGGTTGCGCCCGAACAGTGTTCTGCGGAAGTGCGGCACAGCGCCGCTAGTCCGTGGAGCCCTGCGAACGCCGAAAACGGCGTCCTCCTTGAGCGGGCGCCCGCTAGGACGACCCGTCGAGGCGGTATTCGGCCACCGGACTGGAGCGGAGGAAGGCCTCGATCTGTTTGCGGCGCTGGATCGCGCGCTGATGGCGGCGAACGACTTCGCCGGCCGGCGGTATGACGACGGCGCAGATCAGGAACAGCGATACGATCAGAAGCATGAAGGCCTATCGGCGGCGACGGATGCCGGTCGGCCCCTAGAACGCCTGGGAGAGATCGGCGATCCCCTAGGGCGCGACCGTCGCCGGCTCGTCGTCGACCATCGCCTTGACCAGGTCGACGACCCGGCGACGCAGGCGGCGATCGTTCAGCCGCGGGAACAGCCCGGCCAGCTCCAGCCCCTCCGGCGTGGCCACGAACTGGGTCATGCGCTGGGCGAAACCGTCGTCGACATCGCCCTGGGCCGTCTCGTCCAGGCCCTCGAAGAAGTAGGACACCGGCGATTGCAGCAGACGCGCGGCCTCGTACAGTTTCGAGGCGCTGATCCGGTTGGCGCCCCGCTCGTATTTCTGGATCTGCTGGAAGGTGATGCCCAGGGCTTCGGCCAGCTGGGTCTGGCTGAGACCCAGGACCTTGCGGCGGATCCGAAGGCGCGCCCCGACATAGAGATCGACGGGGTGAGCCATGTCGGAAGAGGGTTTGTCGGTCATCCGCGTCACGTTCCTCCCAGCGGCCCCGCGCCCTCGCTCTATGCAAGAGCGTGTGGTCCAGCTTGGTTAACACAGGATAGACCCATGCGGTTGCGTTAGTCACGCCTCTGACACATCCGTAGAAGCCGCAAAATGTCCCGCCGGGCTTGACGTTTGGCGCGAGCAAGGGTGTTTGCCGCCCATGGAGACCAAGCTGCGCGCGCGGGTGGCGGTGGCCGGCGCCGGCGCGATCGGATCGGCCGTGGCGCTGACCCTGGCGCGCGCCGGATTCGACGTCACGCTTTTCGATCCCAATCCTCCCGGCGACAACGCGTCCGGGGTGGCGGCCGGCATGCTGGCGCCGGTGGCCGAAGCGGTGTTCGACCCCGTCTCGACCCCGCATCTGGCGCTGCTGCGGCGGGCTCGCGACCTCTGGCCGGCCTTCGCCGAGGGGCTGGACCTGACCATCCTGCGAGACGGTCTGAGGGTCGAGGGAGAGGCCGTCTGGCTGGCGGGTGTCGCCGCCCGCGCCGACGCCCTGGGCGCCCCCTTCCAGCGCCTGGACGACGCCCTGGTCGACGCCGAGGACTGGCGGATCGAAGCGCGCCCCGCCCTGATCGCCCTGCGGACAGCGTTCGAGGCCCTGGGCGGCCGCTTCGAGGCCCGCGCCTTCACCCGCGACGACCTGCCGGCCTTCTCCGCCGTGGTGCTGGCCACGGGGGCGGGCGACGCCTCGGGCCTGGCGCCGGAGCTGAAGGCGCTGAGCCCCATCAAGGGCCAGATCCTGCGCGCCGACCGTGGCCCGGCCAGCGGACCGGTGATCCGGGGCGAGGGGGTCTATATCGCGCCCGGCGAAAGCCCGGCGATCGGCGCCACCATGGAGGCTGGTCGCGACGACCTGGCTGTCGACCCCTCGGCGACGGACGCCCTGCGCGCCGCGGCGATCCGCCTGCGCCCGGAACTGGCCGAGGCCGTCCTGACCACCGAGGTCGGGGTGCGGGCCGCCACCCCGGACGGCTTGCCGCTGGTGGGGTGGAGCGCGACGCCGGGCGTGATGCTGGCCGTGGGCGCCCGCCGCAACGGCTGGCTGCTGGCCCCGCTTGTGGCCGATCTGGCCGCGTCGTATCTGAAGGGTGATAACCCAGGCCCGGACGCCGCGTCGCTCGACGCGCGGCGGTTCTCGAGGACCTGAGGCGCAACGATAACGGCAGGGCAGGGGCGAATGAGCGGATTCTGGTTGACCGACGAGCAGGAAGCCATCCGCGAAGGCGTCGCCAAGCTGTGCGCCGATTTCGACGACGAGTACTGGCGCCGCACCGACGAGACGGGGATCTTCCCCGAGGAATTCGTGGCCGCCATCGCCGAGGGCGGCTGGCTGGGCGTGGCCATGCCCGAGAGCGTCGGCGGGGCGGGACTGGGCCTGACCGAGGCGGCGATCATGATGCAGACCGTGGCTCAGTCGGGCGCGGGCTTTTCGGGCGCCAGCGCCATCCACCTGAACATCTTCGGCCCGATGCCGATCGTGAAGTTCGGCACCGACGCCCAACGCCAGAAGCACCTGCCGCGGCTGATCTCCGGCGAGGACAAGATGTGCTTCGCGGTGACCGAGCCCAATTCGGGCCTGGACACCTCCAGCCTGGAGACCCGGGCCGAGCGCACCAACGACGGCTATGTGCTGAACGGCCGCAAGATCTGGACGACCGGCGCCCAGCGCGCCAACAAGATCCTGATCATCGCCCGCACCACGCCCAAGGACCAGTGCGCCAAGCCCACCCAGGGTCTGTCCCTGTTCTACACCGACCGCGAGAAGATCGAGGCCAAGCCGATCCCCAAGATGGGGCGCAAGGCGGTTGAGTGTAACATGCTGTTCATCGAGGACCTGTTCGTGCCCGCCGACGACCTGGTCGGCGAGGAGGGCAAGGGCTTCGCCTACCTGCTGCACGGCCTCAATCCCGAGCGGGTGTTGTTCGCGGTCGAGGCCATCGGCCTGGGGCGCGCCGCCCTGGCCAAGGCGACCACCTACGCCAAGGAGCGCGTGGTGTTCGGCCGGCCTATCGGCCAGAACCAGGGCGTGGCCCATCCGCTGGCCAGGTCCTGGGCCGAGCTGGAGGCCGCCAACCTGCTGGCCTTCAAGGCCGCCGCCCTCTACGACCGCGGCCTGGACTGCGGGGCCGAGGCCAACGCCGCCAAGTACCTGGGCGCCGAGGCCGGCTTCACCGCCTGCGAGAGCTCGGTCCTGGCCCACGGCGGCATGGGCTACGCCAAGGAGTACGACGTCGAGCGCTATTTCCGCGAGGCGATGATCGCCCGCATCGCGCCGATCAGCCGCGAGATGATCCTCAACTTCATCGCCGAGCGGGTGCTGGGTCTGCCGAAGAGCTATTGAGGGGCTCCTTTTCTGGGACAGTGCGGCGACCACTTGCCCCCTACGGACCGCTTCGCGGTCGTCTTCCCCCACAGGGGGAAGAGGGCGCGCGTTCTCCTCCGCCCCCTATGGGGGCGGACAGACCGCGAAGCGGTCAGGTGGGGGCAAGTAGGTGTGATCCCACGCCTTCGGCTGTGAGAGGGAATGGAAAGGGTCGCGGAGCGCCGGACGACGTCCGGAGATCTTTGAATGAATACCGTTTCGACGAAGCCGACCGCTCCGCGCCATCGTTATCCGCCAGCATCCGGTGGGCAGCCCTGTTGAGGCTTAGCCGGACCCGATCCCTGTCGTTTCCGAGGGGACCAGCCGCCGGGGGCGCGGGCCAATGGGCAATACACGCGCTTTGTCCCCGTTCGACGCCGACGGCGGGCGGGGCCTGCAACGCCAGGCTCCCCGGACACGCTGAAGTAACCCCCTCCAGCCCAGTCCCGCTCGATCGCCCCCCGCCGCCGCATCGGTCGC
>NZ_JBFUAW010000070.1:0-10044 GCF_056406095.1 Caulobacter sp. P1_D6
GCCTGCGCTGGTTCACGCCCACCGTCGAGGCCCCGATCTGCGGCCACGCCACCCTGGCCAGCGCCCACGCCCTGTTCGAGGAACTGGGCGTCGACGCGCCGCTGCTGACCTTCGACACCCTGGCGGGCGACCTGACCGTGCGCCGGGCCGGCGAGGTGTTGGGCGGGCCGGGGCTGGAAATGGATTTCCCGGCCGATCCGCCGCGCCCGGTCGAGGCTGGGCCGGACCTGGCCAAGGCCCTGGGCGTGACGCCGCTGGAGGTCTGGGCCGGGCAGTATCTGCTGGCCGTGGTCGCCGACGAGGCGACGGTCCGCGGGCTGTCGCCCGATCTGGCGCTGCTGAACACGATTGGGGCTGACCTGGCCAAGGGCGGGGCGGGGCAGGTGATCGTCGCCGCCCTGGCCGATGCGGGCCGCGACCACAGCGTGATCAGCCGGTTCTTCGCCCCGGGCTGCGGCATCCCCGAAGACCCGACCACGGGCTCGGCCCACTGCATCCTGATGCCGCTCTATGGTGAGAAGCTGGGCGCGGCGACCCTGCGGTTCCACCAAGCCTATCCCGGCCGGGGCGGGGACCTGGAATGCGAAAACCGCGGCGCGCGCGTTCTTCTGCGCGGCCGCAGCTTCACGATGGTCGAGAGCCGGCTGAGGGTGGGACCGGCTCTCGATTAGGTCTCTAGACCTTAGTAGCGACGGCCGTAGCCATAGTCGCGGTCGTGGCGCTCGTAGCGGATCTGGGCGCTGATGCGGTCGTAGCGACGATCCAGGTCGGCGCGTTCCCAGCCGCTCAGGCCGCCGCGACGATAGCGGCTTTCCAGGCGGGCGGTTTCACGCAGGTCGCCCTTCAGACGCCAGGCTTCGTTGCGGGTCAGGGCGCCGTTGCGGATGCCCACGTCGATACGCTGGTCGAGGCGGGCGACGCGGTCGCCGCCGACGTCCTGGTAACCGCCACGGCCATAGCCGCGATCATAGGACTGGGCCGAGGCGACGGCGGGAACGGCGGCGGCGACGGCCGAGACCGCGGCGATCGAAAGCAGAATCTTTTTCATCGGTACGGTTCCTCTCGAAATGTTTTCCGACGCCCGACGGGACGACGTTGACCTCAAGAGACCACACCCAACCTGAAACGGTTCTGAGCCGCTCGTTATGTTCTGTTCAGGTACCTGAACTCTCTGCACGACGTTGGGGACACGTACTCACTCCACCGTTCGTGGGAAGCCCGGCGAGGACGCGGGGTGAGTACGTGTCCCCCGGTTCGTCCTAAGCCGCCGCGACCTTGGACCCGTCGCGCCGCGCGGCGGCCACGGCGGTTTCGATCGCGTCATAGAGCTTGGTCACCTCGATCGGCTTGGCGACGTGGCCGTCCATGCCGGCGGCCATGTAGCCCTCGACCTGGTGGACCAGGGCGTTGGCGGTGACCGCCACGATCGGGATGCGCTTGCGGTTCTCGCTGACCTCCAGCGAGCGGATGGTGCGGGCCGCCTCGACGCCGTCCATCACCGGCATGTGGATGTCCATCAGGACGATGTCGTGGCCGCCGCGCTTCCAGGCCTCGACGCAGGCCGCGCCGTCGGCCACCAGCTCGACCTCGGCGCCCAGCGGGGCCAGGACGGCGGCGATGACCTTCTGGTTGGTCGGATTGTCGTCGGCGGCCAGCACCCGCAGGCGGCGTTCGGACTCGATCGGCGGCGGGGCGGCTTCGATCTGGGCGGGGACGGTGGCCTCGCCGCGCGGCATGGCCACCACGACGGTGAAGGTCGAGCCCTGGCCCTCGCGGCTTTGCACATGGACGCCGCCGCCCATCAGGGTGGCCAGCTCGTTGCAGATCGACAGGCCCAGGCCCGAGCCGCCGAACCGGCGGGTGGTCGAGCTGTCGGCCTGGACGAACTTGTCGAACAGGCGCGGCAGGGTCTCGGCGTCGATGCCGATGCCGGTGTCGACCACGTCGATGCGCAGGCCGCTGCCGTCGTCGGCCGAGGCGAAGCGCACCGAGACGCTGCCTTCCAGCGTGAACTTCAGGGCGTTGGAGACCAGGTTGCCCAGGATCTGGCGCAGGCGGTCGGCGTCGCCGCGCCACGAGCCCAGGGCTTCCGGCGCGACGAAGACGCCGAACTCCAGGTTCTTGGCCCGGGCCTGGGTGGCGTAGGATTCTCGGACCGACAGGGCCAGGCTGGCCAGGTCGAAGTCGCGTTCCACCAGGTCCAGGCGCCCAGCCTCGATCTTCGACAGGTCGAGCACGTCGTTGAGCACCGACAGCAGCAGCGCGCCGGACTCGCGGATCACCGACAGGCGCTCGCGCTGGGCGGCGCTCAGCTCGCCCATGGCCATCACCTCGGTCATGGCCAGCACGCCGTTCAGCGGGGTGCGGATCTCGTGGCTCATATTGGCCAGGAAGTGCGACTTCAGGACGTTGGCGGCGTTGGCGTCGTCGCGCGCCTTGACCAGTTCGGCCATCGCCCCGCGCAGGTCGTGGTCGTTGATCTCCAGCCGAGAGACCAAGTGGTTGAAGCTGTCGGTCAGGCTCTGGAAGACGTCGTCGTCGGCCGCCTGCTCCACGGGCTTGAAGCGGCCGTCGGCGGCGACCTCGCGCATGGCCTGGGACAGGCGCTCCATCGGCTTGGTCATGCGACGGGCCAGGCCGTTGGCCAGCAGGATCGCCAGGCCGGCCGAGCCGAAGAACAGGGCCCCGGTCAGGGCCAGGTCGCGGGTCAGGATTTCGGCGATGCTGGGCTGGCGCACCACCAGCACGACCCGCCCCACGCGTTTGCCGGCCAGGAACACCGGTTGAACGATCTGGCCGACATTCTTGGCGTTGAGGGCGCCGACCTGGGCGACGACCTGATTGTCCATGTCGATCAGCCGGACGGCGGCCACGTGCTGGGCCTTGCCGACGGCTTCCAGCGCCCGGTTGGCGCCGACCGCGTCGTGGTCGGCCAGGGGCACGGCGGCGCCGGCGGCGACCATCTGGGTCAGGATCTCATGATTGGCGCGGGCTTCCTGGCGCGCGACGCTCCATTGCTGCAGCATGAAGCACAGGCAGGCGGCGACCAGCGCGGCCACGGTCGTCAGCAAGGCCACGCCGGCGATTCGCGCCTGCAAGGGCGCGTGCGGCATTCCTTCGAAGTCGCGGCTTTCGTCGATCATGACCCGTCCGGGGTGGTTTATCGGCCTTATTCTCGCGCGATCTTCCTAACGGATCGCTTCCACGAACGCGCTTGTCCACGCCAAACTAACGCTAATGGTTGTTTTTCTTTCCTCGCCCTTAACATTTGGTTTACCCTCTATCTTAGGTTTTCGTTAAGGGAGATGGGCGTGGAAAAGGCTTTTGTTGCTCAACGTGTCGCCACTAAGCTGTTCGCTACCGAAGCGGCCGTGGACGCCGCGATGGTTGAAACCATGGAAATGATGGCGGAGCTGATCCAGGCCCGTAAGGACCTTGAGCTGTCGGCCACCGTCGGCAATGGCGCCAGCGCCAAGCTCGCCGACGCGGTCACCGCCCTCGCCGCCGCTCGCACCGCCGTCGTCGAAGCCCATGCCCAACTGGACGAAGTCCGCCAGCGCATCGGCATCCGCACGAAGCTGATCGGCGTGATCGGCAAGGACGGCTTGACGGGCCATAACGACCTGCGGGCCGTTAGCTAAGCTACATTGCGATAGTTTAATACCTTGGGTCTCTAATTTCGGTTAGAGACCCAAGGCATGCACCTAGACCTCCTGATCCTTTTTGGTTGGATGCTGATCCTGGGCGTCAGCCTTTTGGCTTGGCGTCTGGGCGGTCAGGTCGAGCGGCAAGCCGCCGGTCTGGTGGTGATCATGTCTCTCGCGATCACCTTTATCGGCGTCATGCCAGATAAGGGGATGCAGAAGCCCGCCTACTTCTTGGTGGACGGCCTGTTCGGCGCCGGGTTGCTGATCCTTGCGCTGCGCTACACGACCGCTTGGTTGGGCGTCGCCGTTCTTTTGCAAGCCGCGCAGTTCAGTCTTCACGCCTATTATCTGGTGGCGGGCAAGACGTACGACAGGCTGTACGCCATGGTGAACAACCTCGTCAGCCTGGGCGTGCTGCTGTGTCTGGTCGCCGGATGCCTGTTGGCCTGGCGCAAGCGTCGGCGCCTCGCCGCAAAATAATTGCCGGCCACGGACGATTTGTCCGCCAAGCGGCAAAATCTCTCCTTGCCTTCGCCGCCGAAACGAGGTTTCTCGCCGGCGGGCCACATCCCCCCAACGGGATGCAGTCCATCTGTAAGGATGGGAGACATCGATATGACGACCCTCGCCAAGCCGGCGATCCGCCCGGCTCGCCCCGAGTTCTCTTCCGGCCCCTGCGCCAAGCGCCCAGGCTGGACCCCCGAAAATCTCAGAAATGCTGTCCTCGGCCGGTCGCACCGTTCGAAGCTGGGCAAGGGCCGCCTGAAGGCCGCCATCGACCAGACGCGCGAAGTCCTGGAAGTCCCCGCCGACTTCCTGATCGGCATCGTCGCCGGCTCGGACACCGGCGCCGTCGAGATGGCGATGTGGTCGATGCTGGGCGCCAAGCCCGTGCAGCTGCTGGCCTTCGAGTCCTTCGGCAAGGACTGGGTCACCGACGTCACCAAGCAACTCAAGCTGCCGAACGTGGAAGTGCTCGACGCGCCCTATGGCCAGCTGCCCGACACCTCCAAGGTCGATCCGGCCAAGGACCTGGTCTTCACCTGGAACGGCACCACCTCGGGCGTCCGCGTCCCGAACGCCGACTTCATCTCGGCCGACCGTGAAGGCATCACCATCTGCGACGCCACCAGCGCCGCCTTCGCCCAGGACCTGGACTGGACGAAGCTGGATGTCGTGACCTTCTCCTGGCAGAAGGCCCTGGGCGGCGAAGGCGCGCACGGCGTGCTGATCCTGTCGCCCCGCGCCGTGGCTCGCCTGGAGAGCTACACCCCGGCCTGGCCGATGCCGAAGCTGTTCCGCATGACCAAGGCCAATAAGGATGGGGGCAACAAGATCGCCGCCGACATCTTCGAAGGCGCGACCATCAACACGCCGTCGATGCTGTGCGTCGAGGACGCGCTGGACGCCTTGAAGTGGGCCGCCTCGATCGGCGGCCTGGAAGCCATGCAGGGCCGCGCCGACCAGAACCTGGCCGTCCTGGCCGACTGGGTCGAACGCACCCCGTGGGTCGAGTTCCTGGCGGCCACGCCGGAAATCCGCTCCAACACCTCGGTGTGCCTGAAGGTCGTGGACCCCAAAATCAGCGCCCTGTCGGACGACGCCCAGGCCGACTTCGCCAAGAAGCTGGCCGGCCTGCTCGAGAAGGAGGGCGCGGCCCTCGACATCGGCGGCTATCGCGACGCCCCGGCCGGCCTGCGCATCTGGTGCGGCGCCACTGTCGAGGCCTCGGATCTCGAGGCCCTGACGCCTTGGCTGGACTGGGCGTTCGCCTCGGTCTCGGCCGAACTGGCCGCCGCCTAAAAGCCTGTAACGCGCCCTCCCTCTCCCTTCGGAGGGGGAGGGATCAGCGGCCCAGCCGCTTCAGCACACACCCCCATTCCGTCCTTCCCGCAGCCGGAAGGCCCGAAAACAAGAGAGCTCCCATGACCGCTCCCCGCGTCCTCATCGCCGACAAGCTTTCCCCCGCCGCCGTCGACATCTTCAAGAACCGCGGCCTGGACTTCGACATCAAGGTCGGCCTGACCAAGGACGAACTGATCGCCGTGATCGGCGACTATGACGGCATCGCCATCCGTTCGGGCGCCAAGCTCGACAAGGACGTGATCGCCGCCGCCAACCGCCTGAAGGTCATCGCCCGGGCCGGCATCGGCGTCGACAATGTCGACATCCCGGCCGCCACCGCCAAGGGCGTGGTGGTGATGAACACCCCGTTCGGCAACTCGATCACCACGGCCGAGCACGCCATCGCCATGATGTTCGCCCTGGCCCGCCAGCTGCCGGCGGCTGATGCGAGCACCCAAGCGGGAAAATGGGAGAAGAACCGCTTCATGGGCGTGGAGCTGTACGCCAAGACCCTGGGCCTGATCGGGGCCGGCAACATCGGCGGCATCGTCGCCGACCGCGCTCTCGGCCTGAAGATGAAGGTCGTGGCCTACGACCCCTTCCTGTCGCCCGAGCGCGCCGTGGAGATGGGCGTGGAGAAGGTCGAGCTGGAAGACCTGCTGGCCCGCGCCGACGTCATCACCCTGCACACCCCGCTGACCGACAAGACCCGCAACATCCTGTCGGCCGAGAACCTGGCCAAGACCAGGAAGGGCGTGATGATCGTCAACTGCGCCCGCGGCGGCCTGGTCGACGAGGCGGCCCTGCGCAAGCTGCTGGACGACGGCCACGTGGGCGGCGCGGCCTTCGACGTGTTCGTCACCGAGCCGGCCAAGGAAAACCCGCTGTTCGGTTCGGACAAGGTCGTGGCCACCCCGCACCTGGGCGCCAGCACCAACGAGGCGCAAGAGAACGTCGCCCTGCAGGTCGCCGAGCAGATGAGCGACTACCTGCTGACCGGCGCGGTCACCAACGCCCTGAACAGCCCGTCGATCACCGCCGAAGAAGCCCCCAAGCTGAAGCCGTTCGTGGCCCTGGCCGAGAAGATCGGCGCCCTGGCCGGCCAGATGGTCGACTTCGGGATCTCCGCCATCGACATCGCCTTCGAGGGCGAGGTCTCCAAGCTGAACGTCAAGCCGATGACCTCGGCGGCCCTGGCCGGGATTCTCAAGCCGATGCTGGCCGAGATCAACATGGTCTCCGCGCCCGCCGTGGCCAAGGATCGCGGCATCACCGTCTCCGAGAGCCGCCAGGAAGTCAGCCCCACCTATGACAGCCTGATGCGCGTGACCATCACCACCGAGAAGGGCAAGCGCGCCTTCGCCGGCACGGTGATCGCCGGCGCGCCGCGCATCGTCGAGGTCAAGGGCATGGAGCTGGACGCGGGCTTCTCGCCGGCCATGCTCTACATCAACAACCTGGACAAGCCGGGCTTCATCGGCGCGCTGGGGATGCTGCTGGGCGAGGCGGGCGTCAACATCGCCACCTTCAACCTGGGCCGGCTCTCCGCTGACGAAGACGCCATCGCCCTGGTCGGCGTCGACCAGGCCCCGGACGAGGCCCTGCTGGCCAAGATCCAGGCCCTGCCGCACGTCAAGGAAGCCCGCGCCCTGACGTTCTAAAGCCGTGAATCGGAGCCCCCGGCCTTGCGCCGGGGGCGACGTTCCTGGAGGAGCCATGGACTTCTCGGATGACCGGTGGTCGGGTCTGCTCGGCGGCTGCCGCCTGGCCTACGATCCTCGACCAGCTCTCAAGGCCATAGCGGACGATCAGGACGCCGAGGCCGCCTGGTCCGAGCTCTGGGAAGAGCTCCACCATCAGGGCGATGTCGACGTCGCCTCCTACGCTGCCGTGCCGTGGATCGCGCGGGCCGCCGCCGCGAAGGCGGGCGGATGGAACGCCTACGCGCTGGCGGTCACGATCGAACAGTCGCGGGTCCATGACCGCAATCCGCCGATCCCGGAATGGCTGTCCGCCGACTATGCCGAAGCCTGGGAGACGCTGTTCGCGGCCGCGCTGGATGTTCTGCGCGTCGCCGATGATTCGCTAACGGTCGGCAACGCCCTGGCCGTGGTGGCCCTCCGTAAGGGTCTGCCGGTCCTGGCGCGGCTGGCGGGGGAATTCGACGAGAACGAGCGGCAGAAGATCTTCGACCACGGCGTCTGGGCTTAGGTCGAGCGCGCTGGCCAAGCAGTTTCGATGCAGGGCCCGACCGAAAGCGATGAAGTCCGCGTCCGGCCATTTTCAAGCCTCACCGGACCGGCTAGGTGCGAGGGAGCCTAGCCTGGAGCCTCGATGTCCATCCGCGCCCGCAAGATCAACCGCCTGGTCTTCATCGTCTTCCTGGCCGCGTCGGCCTACGCCCTGGCCCGGGCCCTGCTGCCGGACAACGACAGCATCGGTCTGATCCCGTGGGACAAGGCCAAGCACTTCATCGTCTTCTACGTGCTCAGCGTCCTGGCCAGCCTGGCCCTGCCCAACAGCCGGCTGCACCGCATCGGCCTGGTGATCCTGGCGTTCGGCGGGGGGATCGAGATCCTGCAGGGCTTCGTCGGCCGCGACGCCTCGTGGTTTGACCTGTTCGCCGACGCCTGCGGCATCAGCGCCGCGTTCGGGCCGATGCTGGTCAGCCAGTGGTGGCGGGCTAAGGCGCGGTTCTAGCTCTCTATCGGGTTGTCATCCCGGGCGTAGCGCAGCGAAGACCCGGGACCGCCGGAAGCGCCGCGTTCACGCGTCGGTCCCGGATCGGCGCGCTGCGCGCTTGTCCGGGATGACATGATTTGGAGCTGAAGGGCTTATTTGGGCTCTTCGAACTTTCCCCCGCGCCCTTCGCCGTCCTTGAACCGCGCGGCGCCGGCCCGGGCCTCGCGGCGCAGCGGTTCCAGCCCGCCGATCCCCTCGACCTTCAGCGCCTCCTCCAGCGAGACGTCCCACTGGGCGAAGGCCGAGGCGCGGTCGGCGCGCAGGCAGACCTGCGGGAAGGCGGCGATCTGGGCGGCGAGGCCTTGCGCGGCGCTCAACGCCTCGCCGGCCGGGACCACCCGGTCGGCCAGGCCCCAGCTCAGCGCCTCGGCGGCCTCGACCGCCCGGCCGGTCAGAATCATGTCCAGCGCCCGGCCCTGGCCGACGATCCTCGGCAGGCGCACCGTGCCGCCGTCGATCAGCGGCACGCCCCAGCGGCGGCAGAACACCCCGAAGATCGCGGTCGCCGAGGCCACCCGCAGGTCGCACCACAGGGCCAGCTCCAGCCCGCCGGCCACCGCATGGCCCTCGACGGCGGCGATCACCGGCTTGGACAGCAGCCGCCGCGTCGGCCCCATCGGACCCTCGCCGACCGGGTCGTAGCGCTCGCCCTCGCCCGAGGCGGCGACGGCCAGGTCGAACCCGGCGCAGAACGTCCCGCCCGCCCCGGTCAGCACGGCGACGGCGGCGGCCGGATCGGCCTCGAAGGCGTCGAACGCGGCCCGCAGCTGCAGGGCGGTCTCCGGGTTCACCGCGTTGCGCTTTTCGGGGCGGTTGATCGTGACGGTCCAGACCGGGCCGTCGGTGTGGAGTTCGACTTCGGTCATCTCAAGCCTCCCGACCCGGGCCGCGTCATTCCGCCGCCGCGCCAGGCCGCGCCACCATGACGGGCTCCGCTTGACTCTCCAAGCCCGGAGGGTCAGAACAAAAGTGGAACATTGGAGTGTGGAGCATGCCCGGGGCGAAACCCGCCCTTTCGGCTTTGAGAGCCCAGATCGCCGCCCTGGAAGCGGGGACTCGGACTCCGCCTCCCGTCCTGCCGTTCGGCGATCCGCGCATCGACGGCTGCTTCCCGGCCGGCGGCCTGCAGCGCGGCGGCTGGCACGAGGTGGGCGGTTCGGGGCTGGAGGAGGAGACCGGCGCGGCGCCCGCCGCCTTCACCGCCCTGATGCTGCGCCCGCTGGCCGCCAAGGGCGCTGTGGTCTGGGTGATGCGCCGCGACGACCTGCACGCGCCGGGCCTGGTGAACCTGGGCTTTCCGGTCGAGCGCCTGATCCAGGTCCGGGCCCGCGACGAGGCCGAGGTGCTGGCGGTGCTGGAGGACGCCCTGGCCACGGTCGGCGTCGCCGCGGCGATCGGCGAGGCCGAGAGCCCCGACCTCAAGGCCGGCCGCCGCCTGCAACTGGCCTGCGAGCGGCGCGGCTCGACTGGCGTGCTGTTGCGACGGCGGCCGTATGGCGGTCCGGCCGGCAAGGTTCGCGAGGTGTCGGGCGCGGCGGCCCAGACCCGCTGGCGCATCGCCGCCGCCCCCAGCCAGCCGCCGCCGGGCGAGCCGGGGCTGGGCCCGCCGCGCTGGCGGGTGGAACTCGAACGCTGCCGGGGCGGCCGTCCCGGCGCCTGGATCCTCGAACAAGCGGAGGCCGCCGATGGCCCGCATCCTTTCCGTCTGGTGTCGCAACTGGCCGATCACGACGTGGCGGCGAACGAACCCCCTCCAGAGCGTATCCGCGCCGCCTAGGCCCTCCCCCTGTGGGGGAGGTGTCGGCGAAGC
>NZ_JBFUAW010000071.1:0-26585 GCF_056406095.1 Caulobacter sp. P1_D6
GCACGATCGGCGACGAGATCGCCATGCTCCACGCCGGCAAGATCATCTGGCGCGGCGCGCCGGCCGAGCTGGACCGGACCGACAATCCCTATGTGCGCCAGTTCGTCGACGGGCGCGCCGACGGGCCGATGGCGAGCATGGTCTAGGACGATGCGGCGCGGCGGGGGGACGGCGTTCGCGGCGCTGGTGCTGAGCGTGGGCTTGGCCGGCGCGGCCCCAACTCAGGCTTGGGCGCAGGACTATGTCCGCGCCGACTGCCGCGCCCAGCTCGATCCGGCCGCCCTGCGCTTCGACACCTCGCTGCACCAGCGTTGGTACAGGCGGTTCTGGACCGGCGAGTGCGACCACCTGCCGATGTGCTTTGCCGGCTCGCCCAACTGGAACGACATCGTCGGCAAGTTGCTGGTGCGCGGCGGTCCGGCCGAGCAGGCCGTCCTGCTGCCCAAGGCCTGCCGGCTGGGCCAGACGATCGGGCTGGAATGGGCGCGCGACAAGA
Organism: Caulobacter sp. P1_D6; assembly: GCF_056406095.1. NCBI lineage: Bacteria > Pseudomonadati > Pseudomonadota > Alphaproteobacteria > Caulobacterales > Caulobacteraceae > Caulobacter > Caulobacter sp. P1_D6. The sequence continues at coordinate 497 of NZ_JBFUAW010000071.1, forward strand.
AGGTCCGCAGGATCGACACCGGCGACCTGCACGCCTTCAAGAGCCAGCTGGAGGCCTCCGGCGACGCCTTGCGCGGGGTCGAAAAAGTCGAGGCTTCCGTCCGGGCGAAGATGGCGCGCCAGGTAGGCGACCATCGCTCGAAAAGAGCTTCACCGTAAAAGCGGAACCAAAGATTTTCCCCCGCGTTGGACCCGTTCGGGGGGTCATGGGGACCGGTCTAGGTTGTTGAGAGCGTAAACCGCTTCAAGCGCTCGGACCGTCTTCCCAGTTAGCGCCGCCCACGTAAGATCGAACTGATTTCGACGTGGAGTATTGCTATGCCGGCGGCACAGTCCAAGACGCAACAGCGCGGGCTCGACAACCACCAGCTTCTGGCCGCCTTGCGCGCCTTCCGACGCGGCGACTTCTCGGTGCGCCTGCCGACCGACCTGTCCGGCCTGGACGGTGAACTGGCCGAGGCCTTCAACGACGCCGTCAATCTGAACGATCAAATCAGCAAAGAGTTCGAGCGCCTCGGCGACGTCGTCGGCAAACAGGGCAAGATCAACCATCGTGCTCGTTTGCCAGGCGCCACCGGCTCGTGGGCGGCCAGCGTCGAGGCGGTCAACAACCTGATCACCGACATGGTCCACCCGACCGCCGAAATGGCCCGCGTGATCGGCGCCACCGCCAAGGGCGACCTTAGCCAGACCATGGACCTGGAGAACGAGGAGCGACCCCTGCGCGGCGAGTTCCTGCGCATCGGCAAGGTCGTGAACACCATGGTGGGCCAGCTTGGCTCGTTCGCCTCGGAAGTGACCCGCGTCGCCCGCGAAGTGGGTACGGAAGGCAAGCTGGGCGGCCAGGCCCAGGTGAAGGGCGTGGCCGGCACCTGGAAGGACCTCACCGACAACGTCAACCTGATGGCCGCCAACCTGACCGGCCAGGTCCGCAACATCGCCGAGGTGACCACCGCCGTCGCGAACGGCGACTTGAGCCGCAAGATCACCGTCGACGTGAAGGGCGAGGTGCTGGAGCTGAAGAACACCATCAACACCATGGTGGACCAGCTCAACAGCTTCGCCTCGGAAGTGACCCGGGTGGCGCGCGAAGTGGGTACGGAAGGCAAGCTGGGCGGCCAAGCCAACGTGAAGGGCGTGGCCGGCACCTGGAAGGAGCTGACCGACAACGTAAACCTGATGGCCGGCAACCTGACCGGCCAGGTGCGGAACATCGCCGAGGTGACCACCGCCGTGGCCCGCGGCGACCTTTCGCGCAAGATCACCGTCGACGTGAAGGGCGAGGTGCTGGAGCTGAAGAACACCATCAACACCATGGTGGACCAGCTCAACAGCTTCGCCTCGGAAGTGACCCGGGTGGCGCGGGAAGTGGGTACGGAAGGCAAGCTGGGCGGCCAGGCCCGCGTGGAAGGCGTCGCCGGCACCTGGAAGGACCTGACCGACAACGTCAACCTGATGGCCGGCAACCTGACGGGCCAGGTGCGGAACATCGCCGAGGTGACCACCGCCGTCGCCATGGGCGACCTGTCCAAGAAGATCACCGTCGACGTGAAGGGTGAGGTGTTGGAGCTGAAGAACACCATCAACGTCATGGTGGACCAGCTGAACGCCTTCGCCTCGGAAGTGACCCGGGTGGCGCGGGAAGTGGGTACGGAAGGCAAGCTGGGCGGCCAGGCCAACGTCACCGGCGTCGGCGGCACCTGGAAGGAGCTGACCGACAACGTCAACCTGATGGCCGGCAACCTGACCGGTCAGGTCCGCAACATCGCCGAGGTGACCACCGCCGTCGCCATGGGCGACTTGTCCAAGAAGATCACCGTCGACGTGCGCGGCGAAATCCTGGAGCTGAAGAACACCATCAACACCATGGTGGACCAGCTGAACTCGTTCAGTTCGGAAGTGACGCGCGTGGCGCGGGAAGTCGGCACCGAAGGCAAGCTCGGCGGCCAGGCGCAGGTGAAGGGCGTGGCCGGCACCTGGAAGGATTTGACCGACAACGTCAACTTCATGGCCGGCAACCTGACCGGCCAGGTCCGCAACATCGCCGAGGTGACCACCGCCGTCGCCAATGGGGACCTTTCCAAGAAGATCACCGTCGACGTGCGCGGCGAAATCCTGGAGCTGAAGAACACCATCAACGTCATGGTGGACCAACTGAACGGCTTCGCCTCGGAAGTGACCCGCGTGGCCCGCGAAGTCGGCACCGAAGGCAAGCTGGGCGGTCAGGCCCAGGTGAAGGGCGTGGCCGGCACCTGGAAGGAGCTGACCGACAACGTCAACCTGATGGCCGGCAACCTGACCGGCCAGGTCCGTAACATCGCCGAGGTGACCACCGCCGTCGCCATGGGCGACCTCAGCAAGAAGATCACCGTCGACGTGCGCGGCGAGATCCTGGAGCTGAAGAACACCATCAACGTCATGGTGGACCAGTTGAACTCGTTCTCGTCGGAAGTGACCCGCGTGGCGCGGGAAGTCGGCACCGAAGGCAAGCTGGGCGGCCAGGCGCAGGTGAAGGGCGTGGCCGGCACCTGGAAGGACCTGACCGACAACGTCAACTTCATGGCCGCCAACCTGACCGGCCAGGTCCGCAACATCGCCGACGTCACCACCGCCGTCGCCAAGGGCGACCTTTCCAAGAAGATCACCGTCGACGTGAAGGGCGAGATCCTGGAGCTGAAGTCGACCATCAACGTCATGGTGGATCAGCTGAACGGCTTCGCCTCGGAAGTGACCCGCGTGGCGCGGGAAGTCGGCACCGAGGGCAAGCTGGGCGGTCAGGCCCAGGTGCCCGGCGTCGCCGGCACCTGGAAGGACCTGACCGACAACGTCAACATGATGGCCGCCAACCTGACCGGCCAGGTTCGTAACATCGCCGACGTCGTGACCGCGGTCGCCCAGGGCAACCTGAAGCGCAAGCTGACCCTGGACGCCAAGGGCGAGATCGCTTCGCTGGCCGACACCATCAACGGCATGATCGAGACCCTGGCCACCTTCGCCGACCAGGTGACCAACGTGGCCCGCGAAGTGGGTTCGGAAGGCAAGCTGGGCGGCCAGGCGCGGGTGCCGGGCGCCGCCGGCCTGTGGCGCGACCTGACCGACAACGTCAACGAACTGGCCGCCAACCTGACCACCCAGGTCCGCGCCATCGCCGAGGTGTCCACCGCCGTGACCAAGGGCGACCTGACGCGGTCGATCACCGTGGAAGCGTCGGGGGAAGTCGCCGCCCTGAAGGACAACATCAACGAGATGATCCGCAATCTGAAGGATCAGACGTTGAAGAACACCGAGCAGGACTGGCTGAAGACCAACCTGGCCCGGTTCAGCCGCATGCTGCAGGGCGAACGCGACCTGTCGACCGTGTCGAACCTGGTGCTGTCGGAACTGGCCCCGCTGATCAACGCCCAGCACGGGGTGTTCTACGTCTCCGACCACGACGTGAACGGCGAGCCGGTGCTGAACCTGGCCGCCAGCTACGCGTCGAACCCCGGCGACCGGCCGCCGGCTCGCCTGCGCCAGCGTGAAGGCCTGATCGGCCAGTGCGCGGCCGAGCGCCAGCGCATCCTGCTGACCAACGTCCCGTCCGAGTACATCAAGATCAGCTCGGGCCTGGGCGAGGCCGCGCCGCAGAACATCATCGTCTTGCCCGCCCTGTTCGAAGGCGAACTGAAGGCGGTGATCGAACTGGCCACCTTCGGGGCCTTCAACGAGACCCAGCAGGCCTTCCTCGACCAGCTGATGGAATCCATCGGCATCGTGCTGTCGACCATCGCCGCCAACATGCGGACCGAAGGCCTGCTCGAGCAGTCCCAACTGCTGACCTCCGAGCTCCAGGCTCAGCAGGAAGAGCTGAAGAAGACCAACGACCGCCTGGAACTGCAGGCCGCCAGCTTGCGCCAATCCGAAGAGCTGCTGCGGTCCAAGCAGGACGAACTGCAGCAGACCAACGCCGAGCTGGAGGACAAGGCGGTCCTGCTGTCGGCCCAGAACAAGCAGGTGGAAGCCAAGAACACCGAGGTCGAGCAGGCCAAGGCGGCGCTGGAGGAAAAGGCCGAACAGCTGGCCCTGACCTCGAAGTACAAGTCCGAGTTCCTGGCCAACATGAGCCACGAGCTGCGCACGCCGCTCAACAGCCTGCTGATCCTGTCCAAGATGCTCAGCGAGAACTCGCAGGGCAATCTGAGCGCCAAGCAGGTGGAGTTCGCCCGCAACATCCACAGCGCCGGCGCCGACCTGCTGGGCCTGATCAACGACATCCTGGACCTGTCGAAGATCGAGAGCGGCACGGTCACCCTCGACATCGGCGAGATGTCGTTCGCGTCCCTGCGCGACCAGACCGACCGCACGTTCTCGCAGCTGGCCCAGGACAAGAAGCTGGACTTCTTCGTCAACATCGACCCGGCCCTGCCGCGCTCGATGTACACCGACGACAAGCGCCTGCAGCAGGTGATCAAGAACCTGCTGTCCAACGCCTTCAAGTTCACCCAGACCGGTTCGGTGCGCCTGACCATCGCTCGCGCCGAGGACGGCTGGGCCAGCGGCAACGACCACCTCAACAAGGCCGGACAGGTGCTGGCCTTCTCGGTCGAGGACACCGGCATCGGCATCCCCGAGGACAAGCAGCGGATCATCTTCGAGGCCTTCCAGCAGGCCGACGGCACCACCAGCCGCAAGTACGGCGGCACGGGCCTGGGCCTGTCGATCAGCCGCGAGATCACCCGCCTGCTGGGCGGCGAGCTGCGGGTCGTCTCGACGCCGGGCCAGGGCAGCATCTTCACCCTGTACCTGCCGTTGAACTTCAGCCCGGCGGCCCAGCCCCAGTCGTCGCAGCCGCTGCGTCCCGCCACCTCGCCGGTCCAGACCTTCCGCCTGTCGACGATGGAGACCGGATCGGTCGAACCCGCCGAGACGGTGGCCGACGACCGCGAGCAGATCGAACCCGGCGACGCCGTGGTGCTGATCGTCGAGGACGACACCCGCTTCGCCTCGATCCTGCTGTCGCTGGTGCGTGACGGCGGCTTCAAGGGGGTGGTCACCGGCGAAGGCTCGGCCGTGCCGTCCCTGGCCCGGCGCTTCACGCCCGACGCCATCATGTTGGACATCGGCCTGCCCGACATGGACGGCCTGGCCCTGCTGGACCTGCTGAAGCGCACGCCCGACACCCGCCACATCCCAGTGCAGGTGATCTCGGCCGACGACCACGGCGGCCTGGGCCTGTCGATGGGCGCCTTCGGCTTCACCAGCAAGCCGGTGGAGCGCGAGGCGGTCGCCTCGACGCTGGAGAAGGTCAAGAAACTGGTCGCTGAGACCGGTCGCGCCCCGATCCTGGTCGGCGGACCGGGCCAGGCCGCCGATACGCTGCGCGACGCCATCGGCGCCGTGGAGGTCGTGCCGGCCTTGTCGGACCTGCCGGACGAGGCCTTCACGGGCGAGGGCGGCTGCCTGGTGATCGACGTCGGTCCAGGCCCGGTCGGTCCGTTCATCGACATCCTCAAGCAGCGCGGCGCCGTTTCGGGCGTGGCGGTGCTCTATGCGCCTGACGATCTGGACCCCGAGGATGATCGCCGGCTGCGTCTGGCGGTGTTCTCCGGCCTGGCGCGTCTGGCTCGCACGCCCGAGCAGCTGATCGACCACGTCACCATGTCGCTGCACGCGCCGTTGGAGCGCCTGTCCACGCCGGCCAAGGCGATGATCGCCCACAGCCGCCACGCGGACGCCGTCCTGACGGGCCTGACCGCGGTGGTGATCGACGACGACATCCGCAACATCTTCTCGCTGGCAAGCGCCCTGGAGGAGTACGGGATCGAACTTCGCTACGCCGAAAGCGGCCGAGAAGGATTGGAGTTGCTCGACAGCCTGCCTGCGGTGGATATGGTGCTGGTCGACATCATGATGCCCGACATGGACGGGTACGAGACCATGCGCGAAATCCGGGCCCGATCGCGGTTCTCCGACCTGCCGGTGATCGCCGTCACCGCCAAGGCGATGAAGGGCGACCGCCAGAAGTGCATCCAGGCCGGCGCTTCGGACTATGTGTCCAAGCCCGTGGACATCGACCAGCTGATCTCGGTCCTGCGCGTTTCGGTCCAGCGCACCGACGCCCAGCGCCTGGCCGGCGACAATGTCATCACCATCCACAGCACCGCCGCCGCGCAATGACGGTACCCGCGGTAAAGCATCAGGCGGTTCCACCGCCCGAGGACAGACCCAGGACGAAGATCCTCATCGTCGACGACGATGAGCGCAACGCCTTCGCCGCGATCCAGGCGTTGGAGACCCTCGATCAGGAACTGGTGGTCGCCCGGTCGGGCGAGGAGGCCCTGCGTCACCTGCTGACCGACGACTTCGCGGTGATCCTGCTCGATCTGCACATGCCGGGCATGGACGGCTACGAGACGGCGGAACTGATCCGCCAGCGTCGCCGCAACCGCGACGTGCCCATTGTTTTCCTGACCGCGGTGTTCCGCGACGAGGCCCATATCTTCAAGGCCTATTCGGCCGGGGCTGTAGACGTGGTGTTCAAGCCGGTCGACCCGTTCATCCTGCGGTCCAAGGTGCAGGTGCTGGTCGACTTGCACATCAAGACCCTCGAGCTGGAGCAGCAGTCGGAGAGCCGGCGTCTGCTGATCGAGGAGAACGCCCGGATCCACGCCGAGAAGCTGGCCGCCGAACGGGCCCTGCGCCGCACCCAGGAGCGCCAGGAGGCGATCCTTCGCGCGCTGCCGGTGGTCTTCCATTCGCGCACGGCGGACTCCCCCTACGAGCCGCTGTTCGTCGGCGGCAATGTCATGGAGCTGACCGGCTTCTCGGCCGAGGATTTCCTGGCCACGGCCGAGTTCGGCATCAGCCGCGTCCACCCCGACGACGTCGACATCGTCGTGCGCGCCCAGGCCGAGGCCCGAAAGTCCGGCGTCTACAGCTGCGAATACCGGTGGCAATGCGCCGACGGGACCTACCGTTCGCTAATCGACCAGGGCGTGCTGGCCATGGACGAGGAAAGCGGTCGGCAGGTGGTGCTGGGCACGTTGCTGGACAACACCGAACGCCGCGGGCTGGAGGAGCAACTGAGCCACGCCCGCAAGATGGAGGCGGTGGGCCAGCTGACCGGCGGGGTCGCCCACGACTTCAACAACCTGCTGACCGTGGTCCTGGGCAATATCGAGCTGATCAAGCGCCGGACCGGCGAGCAGCACGAGCTGTCCCGGCAGATCGAGGCCGTGCGCCTGGCGGCCGAGAAGGGCGGGGCCCTGACCCGCCAGTTGCTGGCGTTCTCGCGTCGCCAGCGCCTGAACCCGCTGACCGTCGATCTCAACGTGCTGATCTCGGACTTCGCGCCGCTGCTGCGCCAGGCGGTCGGCGAGGCGGTGAGCATCGATCTCAGCCTGGCGACCGAGCCGCTGCCGGCCCACCTCGACGCCGCCCAGTTCGAGAGCGCCCTGTTGAACCTGGCGGTCAACGCCCGCGACGCGATGGAGGGCGGCGGCGTCCTGTCGGTCGCGACCAAGACCGTCGGCGGGGACGAGCCCAAGGTCCTGGTCGTCGTGCGCGACACCGGCCAGGGCATGGACGCCGACGTGGCCTCGCGTATCTTCGAGCCGTTCTTCACGACCAAGGAGATCGGCAAGGGGTCGGGGCTGGGTCTGTCGCAGGTCTACGGCTTCGTGCGCCAGTCCGGCGGCGAGGTCTCGGTGAGCAGCGCGCCGGGAAAGGGCGCGGTGTTCGAGATCTATCTGCCGCTCAGCAAGGCGGCGCTCAGCCAGCGCGGGGTCAGCGAGGAGACCCCCGAAGCCGTTCGCGGGACGGAACGCGTGCTGGTGGTCGAGGACGATCCCGCCGTCCTGGCCATGGCGGTCGAGACGCTGGAGGGCCTGGGCTATCAGGTGACCACGGCCGACAGCGCCGCGGCCGCGATGAAGCGCCTGAAGAGCCGCAAGGCGTTCGACCTGCTGTTTTCCGATGTGGTCATGCCCGGCGGCGTCAACGGCGTCGAACTGGCCCACGCCGCGCTCAAGGAGCGCCCTGGTCTGAAGGTGCTGCTGACCTCCGGCTATGTGGGCGACGAGGCGGCGTCCTGGGCCAACGAATTCCCGATGATCGACAAACCCTACCTGGGTCCGGCCCTGGCGGCCAAGATCCGCGCGGTGCTGGACGCCGAGGCTCCGGCGACCGAACCGGCCAAGGTGCGACAGGGATAGGGACCAAGCTTTTGGCGCGCGGTCACTTGTCGCCGCGCCCGTCGGGACCATCTGACAAGCTCGGCCGCGCCGGTATGGACGGCTTTTTTGCTTTCGGAGCCGATCATGACCGATCTCTCAGCCTTCCCGATCATCCAGCGCTGGCCCGCCCAGCATCCCGACCGGCTGCAGCTCTACAGCCTGCCCACGCCGAACGGGGTCAAGGTGTCGATCATGCTGGAGGAGACCGGCCTGCCGTATGAGCCGCACACCATCGACATCGGCAAGAACGAGACCTGGGGGCCGGAATTCCTGTCGCTGAACCCCAACGGCAAAATCCCCGCCATCATCGACCCGGACGGTCCGGACGGTAAGCCCCTGGGCCTGTTCGAGTCGGGCGCGATCCTGGTCTATCTGGCGGAAAAGACCGGCAAGTTCCTGCCCAAGGACCCCGCCCGCCGCTACGAGACCCTGGCCTGGGTGTTCTTCCAGATGGCCGCGATCGGCCCGATGTTCGGCCAGGTCGGCTTCTTCCACAAGTTCGCCGGCCGCGAATACGAGGACAAGCGTCCGCGCGATCGCTACGTCGCCGAGTCCAAGCGCCTGCTGGGCGTGCTGGAGACCCGCCTGGCCGACCGCGACTGGATCATGGGCGACGAGTACACGATCGCCGACATCGCCACCCTGGGCTGGGTGCGGAACATCAACGGCTTCTACGAGGCCGGCGAACTGGTCGACTACGGCAGCCTCAAGCACGTGCCGGCCTGGCTGGAGCGCGGCCTGGCTCGTCCGGCCGTCCAGCGCGGGCTGGAGATCCCCAAGCGTCCCTAGGCGACGGATCCGCCGCCACSCCGGGCTGGAACCCCTTTCAGGTCAGAATGTCCCGTCGGAGGCCCAGATGAACCACACCGAAGCGAGGCGAATCCGGACGCTCCAGAGTTACGGCGTCCTCGACACGTCGCCCGACGTCGCGTTCGATCGCGTCACCCAGCTGGCCTGCGACCTGTTCGACGCTCCCATCGCCCTGGTTTCGCTGATCGACGAAGAGCGCCAGTGGTTCAAGTCGCGCCAAGGGCTGTCGGACTGCTCGACGCCTCGCGGCGAGGCGTTCTGCAGCGTGGCCATCGAGCAGGGGCCCGACGCGCTGATGGTTGTCGAAGACGCGACGCTGGACCCGCGGTTCTCGGACTATCCCTCGGTGACCGGCGGCCTGGGCGTGCGCTTCTACCTCGGCGCCGTGCTGACCTCGCCCGAGGGCGACAATCTCGGCACGCTGTGCGTCATCGACACCAAGCCCCGTCCACGCCCCACGGATCGCGAGCTGGACCGCCTGCGCACCCTGGCGTGCATCGTCGTCGACGAACTGGAGCGGATGCGCCTCCACCGCGTGCGCTCGGAGCAGGCCCGCCTGCTGCAACTGGCCGAGACCATGTCGGGCGTCGCCCACTGGCGCTATGACCTCGTCAGCCGCGAACTCTTCTGGTCGGACCTGGTCTATGAGATCCATGGCGTCGATCCCCAGACCTATGTCCCCAGCCTCGACGACGGCCTGGAGGTCTACCATCCCGAAGATCGGGATCGGGTCGCCGCCCAACTGTTGCAGGCGATGGCCACCAAGGAGACGTGCAACTTCCAGGCCCGGATGATCCGCGCCGACGGGGAGACGCGGATCGTTCAGTCCAAGGCCGGATGCGAACTGGACGAGCACGGCGAGGTCGTCGCGCTGATCGGCCTGTTCCAGGACGTCACCGACCAGGTCCGCAATCTCGAAAACCTGACCGCCAGCGAGGCGCGCTACAGACTTCTGGCCGAGAACACCTCCGACGTCATCGTCCGTTGCGCCCTGGACGGCGCTCTGCTGTACGTGTCGCCCGCTTGCCGAGCGTGGGGTTATGAACCCGAAGAGCTAATCGGCACGACCGCCGATCGTCTGGTCCATCCCGACGATCTCGAACGCTTCCGGGTCAATTCCGCCCAGCTCTACGCCGGCGAGCCGCCCCACCCTTCCATCAACCGCCAGCATCGCTATCGGGCGGGCGACGGTCGCTGGATATGGCTCGAAGGCAACCCTCACATCGTTCGCGACGCCGAGGGCCGGGCCACCGAGATCGTCAATGTCTTCCGGGACGTCACCGAGCGCCGAGAACTCCAGGAACGCGCCGAACGCATGGCGCGCCTGAGCGCCCTTGCAGAGGAAGTGGTTGGCATCGGGTACTGGCGGGTCGACCTGGCGACCGGCGAGGCCAACTGGTCGCCGCACGTCGCGACGATTTATGGCCTGGACCCCGATTCCGAGCTCCGACTGGACCAGTTCCTCGCGGCGGTGCATCCGGAAGACCGTCCGGCCCAACAGGCCCGGCTCAAACGAGCGCGCGAGGAGGGGATCGACTGGAAGCTGGCCGTGACCCGCATCGTGCTGCCTGACGGCGGACTGCGCTACCTCGAAGGCCACGGCTATTGCGAACGCGATGCGGCCGGGCAGGTGATCGCGTTGTTCGGCGCTGTCATCGACATCACGGCGAAGGTCACGGCCGAGATCTCGCGCGCCGAGGACGAAGCTCGCTATCGCGCGATGTCCGAGCGCGTGCTGCTGGCCACCGAGGCCGGCCAGATCGGCGTCTGGGAGTGGAACGTCGAAACCAACGCGGTGACTTGGGACGACCGGATGTACGCCCTCTACGGCCTGCCCCCCGGCGAGCCTCTGGACGTCGACCGGTTCATAGACTGCGTGCATTCCGCCGATCGCGCTGAGGAAGAGGCGCGAAATAGGGCCGCCCTGGCGGGCGAGACGCCCTACGACACCGAGTTCAGGATCGTGCGCCCCAGCGGCGAGGTGCGGCATGTACGGGCCCAGGCCACGGTCGTGCGCGGTGAGGACGGCGCGCCGATCCGGCTGGTGGGCGTCAACTGGGACGTCACCGCCGTGCGCGATCTGGAACGCTCGTTGCGGGCCAGCGAGGACCGGGCCCGCAACGTGATCGCCAGCGCGCACCAGGCCATCGTCACCGCCGACGAAGCGGGGCGGATCACGGGCTGGAACCGTCATGCCGAGCTGACCTTCGGCTGGAGCACGACCGAGGCGGTCGGCGCCGATCTGGCGATGATCCTGCCCGCGGGCCACGCCGGCGTGGCGGCCTTCCTGGGCGGCGGCTTCGGCGACGACATCGACCAGCGCGTCGAGACCATCGCCCGGCGCAAGGACGGCGTCGAGTTCGCGATCGAACTGGCGGTCAGCGCGGTGCGCGACGCGGCGGGCTGGGAGCTGACCGCGCTGATGCACGACATCAGCGAGCGCAAGGCGCAGCTTGAGCTGTTCGAGAACGCCTTCGAGCACGCCGCGATCGGCGAATGCCTGGTCGGGCTCGACGGGTCGTTCCTGAAGGTCAATCCGACGCTGTGCGAGATGGTCGGCTACAGCCGCGAGGAACTGCTGGCCCTGGACTTCCAGGCCATCACTCACCCGGACGACCTGGACGCCGACCTCAGTCTGGTGACCGACCTCTACAACGGGCTGATCTCGACCTACCGGATGGACAAGCGCTACATCCGCAAGGACGGCGCGATCATCTGGATCCAGCTGTCGGTGTCGCGGGTCGACAATCCCGACGGTTCGCCCCGCTATTTCATCTCGCAGATCGAGGACCTGACCGCCCGGCGCGAGGCCGAGGCCGCGCTGAAGGACAGCGAGGCCCGCTACCGGCTGATGGCGGAAAACACCACCGACATGATCATCACCGCCGATCTGGCCGGACGGGTCACGTTCGTCGCCGCGTCGTGCCACGCTCTGCTGGGCTATGGGCCCGACGAGGTGGTCGGCCGCAGCGCGCTGGATCTGGCCTATCCGGAGGATCGCCTGAGGGTGCGCCGGATCTATCGCAACCTGACCAAGGGCAAGCCGTCCGAGCGGGTGCGCTGGCGGGTGCCGCACAAGTCGGCCGAGCGGGATGTCTGGCTGGAATCGAACCCGTCGCTGCTGCGCGACCCGGCGACCGATGCACCGACTGGATTCCTCGACGTGATCCGCGACGTGACCGACCAGGTCGTTCAGGAAGGCGCGCTCGCCGCCGCCCGCGCCGCCGCCGAGGCGGCCGCGACGGTGAAGGGCGAGTTCATGGCCAATATGAGCCACGAGATCCGCACCCCCCTGACGGCGGTCATCGGCTTCTCCGGGCTGCTGGCCCAGCGGCCCGACCTGGACGAGGTGTCCCAGCGGTACGTGCAGCGGGTGTCGAGCGCCGGCCAGGCGCTGCTGGCGATCGTCAACGACGTGCTCGACTTCTCCAAGCTCGAGGCGGGTCAGGTCGAGATCACGCCGCGCGCGGTCTCGCCGCTGGCGGTGGCCCAGGACGCCCTGGCGCTGTTCGCGCCCCAGGCCGACGCGAAGGGGCTGTGGCTGGAGTGCCAGGCCGAAGGCGACCTGCCCGAGCGGGTGATGATCGATCCGGACCGTGTCCGCCAGGTGCTGCTCAATCTGGTGGGGAACGCGGTCAAGTTCACCGAGCAGGGGGCCGTGCGGCTGTTCGCCAGCTACGACGCCGGCGCGGCGACGCTGCGCATGCGGGTCGAGGACACCGGCGAGGGCATGAGCGTCGAGCAGCAGATCAAGCTCTTCCAGCGCTTCTCGCAGGTCGACGCCTCTTCGACCCGCAAGCACGGCGGGACCGGCCTGGGCCTGGCGATCTGCAAGGGCCTGACCGAGGCCATGGGCGGCGGCATCGCGGTGACCAGCGTTCCGGGCGAGGGGACGGAGTTCACCTTCCACATCCTGGCTGAGCAGGTGATCGGCCTAGCCGGCGAGCTTCCCACGCCCGGGCCCGCGCCGGCGGCCGACGTCCACCGTCTGGACGGGGTTCGCGTGCTGGTGGTCGACGACAACTTCGTCAATCGCGAACTGGCCCGCACCGTGCTCGAGCACATGGGCGCCGAGGTGGCCGAAGCCGCCGGCGGCCGCGCCGCGATCGAGGCCGCCGCCGTCGAGCCGTTCGACTGCATCCTGATGGACCTGCGGATGCCCGGGGTTTCCGGAACCGACGCCCTTTGCGAGATCCGCGACACGCCCGGCCCCAACCAGGACGTCCCGATCCTGGCCTTCACGGCGGATGCGGACCATGGCCTCCTGGGCCCGGACCACGGCTTCGACGGCTTGGTGTCCAAGCCCATCATGGCGGCGGACCTGGTCGAGGTCGTGGATCGGTGCACGCGTTGGAACGGCGCTCCCGACGACGTCGATCCCCTCGACCTCGCGGAGGCGTGAGGTGGGGCGCACGCGCATCCTGATCGTCGAGGATGATCCGATCATCCTGGACCTGATCACCACCCGTCTCGATATCGCGGGCTACGACACCTATTTCGCCCGCGACGGCTTCGAGGGCCTCGCGCGCCTGCACGAACTGCGGCCCTCGGCCCTGGTGCTGGACCTCAACATGCCTCGGCTCGACGGCTTTGGCCTGCTGCGCAAGATGCGGCTGGAGGGGCTGAACACGCCGACCATGGTGCTGACGGCCCGCAATCAGCCCGACGACGTCCAGCAGGCCATCACCCTGGGCGCCCGGGACTTCTTGGCCAAGCCGTTCAAGGACGATCAGCTGTTGCAGCGGGTCGGCCGGCTGCTGCGCAAGGCGCCGTCGAGGCCCGCCAAGGCGGCGCCCGAGGCCGAAAGTCCGCCGGTGGTCCACCTGCCGATCGACGACGGGCCGGAGCCCTTCCTGCTCTGAGCGGACGGCCGCCGCCGATGTTCTTCGACCTGCGTTCACTTTTTATTCCCGGCGCCGCTTGAACGGGGCGGGGGGAACACTCAAGTTGCTTATTCGTTGAGCTCATCGGGCGGCGGCAAGCTCCCGACGCAGGGCCGCAGGAGAGCGCATGAGTCCCGACGACACCCCCGCACGGGAGGCCACAGAGGCCCGCGCCATCGCCCTTGTGGATCGCTATCTGGCGGTCCGGCGACGCACCGAAGCCCTGGCCAAGCCCCTCTCGCCCGAGGACCAGGGCGCGCAGTCGATGCCGGACGCCAGTCCGGTCAAATGGCACCGGGGCCATACCGCCTGGTTCTTCGAGACCTTCCTGCTGACGCCGTTCCTGCCGGGCTATCGGGTGTTCGATCCGGCCTTCGCCTATCTGTTCAATTCCTATTACGAGGCCGTGGGGCCTCGCCAGCCGCGGCCCTTGCGCGGCCTGATCACCCGGCCGTCGGCCGACGAGGTCGGGGCCTATCGCGCCCATGTCGACGCCGCCATGATCCGCCTGCTGACCACATCGCCGACCGCCGAGGTGATCGAGCGCCTGGACCTGGGCTTGGCCCACGAGGAGCAGCACCAGGAGCTGATCCTGATGGACCTGCTGCACCTGTTCGCCCAGTCGCCCCTGCAGCCGGCCTATCGCGACACGCCGCCGCCGGAGCGACCGGTCGCCGCCACGATCCGCTATCTCGCCTTCGAGGGCGGGCTGACCGAGATCGGCGACGAGGGTCCCGCCTTCGCCTTCGACAACGAGCGGCCGCGCCACAAGGTCTATCTGGAGCCCTATCGCCTGGCCGACCGGCTGGTGACGAACGGCGAGTGGCTGGCCTTCATGGAGGGCGGCGGCTATCGCCGGGCCGACCTTTGGCTCTCGGACGGCTGGGCGGCCGTCAACGAGCAGGCCTGGGAAGCGCCGCTCTACTGGCGGCAAGATGACAACGGCGCCTGGTCGGTCATGACCCTTTCGGGCCGACGTCCGATCGATCCCCACGCGCCGGTGGGTCACGTCAGCTACTACGAGGCCGCCGCCTTCGCCGCCTGGTCCGGCCGCCGCTTGCCGACCGAGGCCGAGTGGGAGGTCGCCGTCACGGCTCCGGAAGGGCGGGGGCTGCGCCAGACGTCCGACGAGGCCTGGCAATGGACCGCCAGCCCCTACGTCGCCTATCCGGGCTTCAAGCCCGGCGCTGGGGCCTTAGGCGAGTACAACGGCAAGTTCATGATCAACCAGATGGTCCTGCGGGGCGGGGCGGCCGAGACGCCGCCCGGTCATGCGCGGCCGTCGTATCGCAATTTCTTCCATCCAGCCCAGCGTTGGGCGTTCACGGGGGTTCGCTTGGCCGATGACATGAGCGTGCTGGACCGCGAGACGGCGACGCCGACCTCGACGTTCCTGGAGGATGCGCTGGCGGGCCTGACGGCCGGGCGCAAGACGCTGCCGGCCAAGTACTTCTACGACGCCGAGGGCTCGCGCCTGTTCGAGGCGATCTGCGAGCTGCCGGAATATTATCCCACCCGCACCGAAACGGCGCTGCTGCGCCGGATCGCGCCCGAGATCGCCGCCCGGGTGATGGAGGGCGCGGCCCTGGTCGAATTCGGCAGCGGGGCCAGCACCAAGACCAGGCTCCTGCTGGACGCCATGCCGCAACTGGCCGTCTACGTCCCGATCGACATCAGCCAGTCGGCGCTGGACGAGGCGAGCGAGGCGCTTCGCCGCGACTATCCGGGCTTGATCGTCGCGCCGCTGGTGGACGACTTCACCCGCGCGGTCCGGCTGCCCGCGGCGGCGCGGGGACGGCCGGTGACCGGCTTCTTCCCGGGCTCGACGATCGGCAACTTCGCGCCGGCCGAGGCCGAGGACTTCCTGCGCGGCGCTCACGAGCTGATGGGCGACGGCGCGATGTTCGTGGTCGGGGTGGACATCGCCAAGAGCCCGGACGTCCTGGTGCCCGCCTATGACGACGCCCAAGGCGTGACGGCGGCGTTCAACAAGAACGTGCTGGCGCGGATCAACAAGGAGCTGGGCGGCGACTTCGATCTCGAGGCCTTCGACCATCGGGCGATCTGGAACGCCGACGAAAGCCGCATGGAAATGCATCTGGTCAGCCGCGTCGATCAGACGGCGCGACTGGCGGGCCGCGAGATTCGCTTCGAAGCCGGTGAGACGATCCACACCGAGAACTCTTACAAATACACCCCGGAGATGTTCGTGGAGCTGGCCCGCCGCGCGGGCTGGAAGGTCGCGGCGCGCTGGATCAGCGACAGCCCGAGCTTCGGCGTCTTCGCCCTGGCCGGCTGAGGCGGGCGGCGGTCAAGTCGAGAGCGGCCGCGGCCCCCGGACCACACTGGCGCCCCCTTTACGCGCGATCTCGCGGCGACGTTCGGGGTCCATGGCGGCGAAGCCTCGGCGGCCGCGGGGCCGTTCGGTGTCGAGGTCCATAGGTTGCTCCTAATCGGGACTGGTCACGGGGGGGAACGGCGTGGCTGAACGATCATAGGGCCGGTCGTCGCCCGGTTGGACCGGCGGCTCGCGCATCGGCTCTTCATCGGGCGTTGCGCCCGGATCGTAGTCGGGTTGCGAGGGCTCGATCGGCGGCGGAGCGTCGGGGTCCGTCATGGCGTCCTTCCATGGTTCCAGTGAAGTAACCGGTGAAGTCGCGTTCGGTTCACCCAACAGGCGAGACAAAATTGCAGAGTTTGGTGTTAAGCCTCGCGGGAGCAAGGCGAACGGCATGACCAAGGCCACACCGAAAAAACCTGAAAGCGCAGCAATATCGCGCCATTGGCGGCTATGGGCGGCCGGCCTGGCCGGCATTTTCGGCTGGCTCGCGGCGCGTCATTTAAATGCTCCGGTCAGCACGCATATCTTGATCGGCTGGGACGTTTGCGCGCTGCTCTACGTGACGACCACCTGGCATCTCTTCCTGACGGCCGACGAGGCCGAGGTGCGTCGGCGGGCCGCAGCCGAGGACGAGAAGCCGTCGCAGATTCTGCTGATCATACTGGCCGCGATCCTGTCGAGCCTGGCCGCGGTGGTGGCCGCCATGCTGCATGCGAAGTCGGCGGGACCAGAGATCCAGGCGATCACCGCGGCCTGCGCGGGCGTCACCCTGGTGCTGTCCTGGGTGGTTCTGCACTCGGTGTTCACGCTGCACTACGCCCATCGCCACTTCGGCGACGGAACGGACAAGCCCGGCTTCCTGTTCCCCGGCGAGCCGGCCAGCACCTATCTGGACTTCGTCTACCTGGCCTTCAGCATCGGGGCGACGTTCCAGGTTTCGGACAACAACGTGCTGACGGCCAAGCTGCGCAACCTCGTCACCGCCCAGGCGGTCTGCGCCTATTTCTACAACACCGCCGTCCTGGCCCTGGGGATCAACATCATCGCCGGACTGGTGAGTTAGGGCGCGGACCTTCCAGGCGGGCCTGGAGCGGGGTCTGCGGCAGGTCGGCCAGCCGCAGCTTGCCGTCGCCGTCGGTGTCGAGCAGGGCGAAGCGGGCCTTGGCCGCCTTGGCCGCCTCGGCGCGGGTGATGCGGCGGTCGAAGTCGCCGTCGGACGCCATCACGGGCTCGGGTTCGGCCAGCAGGCTGTAGGGCGTGGCGCCTTGCAGCATGCCGCCCATCGGTCCGCCGCCGCTGCGCTTTCCGCCACCGCCGCCGCCACGTCGCCCGCCGCCATGACCGCCTTGTCCGCGCGGGCCGCCCTGGCCGCGCACGCCGGGACCTTCACCGCCGCCCTGGAAGCCCTGCAGGATCTCGGGCGCGACCTGGGTCTCGTAGGTCGAGGCTTCGAACCCGTCGATGACCCCGCTGTGGTCGCCGTCGATCCTGTCGAAGAACCGCAGGGCGTCGGCGACGAACTCGTCGCGCGTCAGGGCGCCGTCATGGTCGGCGTCGGCCCCGGCGAACCAGGTGGCGACGGGATAGGGGGCGCCGGGCTCGGCGCGGAACGGCTCGCCCGCCGGGCTGATGAACAGGCTGCGGCGCGGCTGGCGCGGCGGACCCCCTCCCTCGCCCTCGCCCGGGGGGCGGTCGCGCGGCGCCTTGCCCCAGTCGCCGCGCGGACCATCCTGCGGCGGCCCGGACGCGCAGGCGCCCAGGGACAGGGCGGCGAACATCAGGATGCAGGTGGCGCGCAGGCCGGCCAGGGTGGGGAGGGCGGGAGTTTGCATCCCTTGATCAAGCCCGCCGGCATGTCGTGCGTATGGCGCAGCTTTTGCGGGCCCGCAACAAATGGGCGGGTTCCTTATCCGTTGCGTATCCGGGACCTAGAACGGCAGTTCGACCCGGGCGCGCAGCCCGCCTTCGGGACGGTTGTGCAGGGTGACGTCGCCGCCGTGGGCGCGGGCCACCGAGCGGACCACGGCCAGGCCCAGGCCGATCCCTCCGGTCTCACGGTTGCGCGAGGGCTCGCTGCGGAAGAACGGCTCGAACACCCGGTCCAGCTCGGCGGGAGGAATGCCGGGACCGACGTCGTCGATCTCGATCACCGCCAGCCGGCCGTCGGCGCGAACCCGGCCCTGCACGGCGCCGCCGTACTTCAGGCCGTTCTCCACGAGGTTGGTCAGCAGGCGGCGCAGCGCGACGGGGTCGCCGTCGATGATGATCTTCTCGCCCAGTTCCACCGAGGCCTGGCCGCCGGTCTCGGCCGCCTCGTCGATGATGCTTTCCAGCAGGGAGGCCAGTTCCAGCTTGGTGCGCTCGGCCGGGCGCGTGGTGTCGCGCACGAAGGCCATGGTGGCGGCGATCATCGCCTCCATCTGGTCGATGTCGGACGCCAGCTTGGCGCGGACGTCGTCCGGCACGGCCTCGATCCGGAAACGCAGGCGGGTGAGGGGCGTGCGCAGGTCGTGGGCCACCGCGCCGATCATCGCCGTGCGGTCCTCGACATAGCGGCGCAGGCGCTCCTGCATCATGTTGAAGGCGTTGGCCGCGGCGATCACCTCGGACGAGCCGTGCAGGGCCAGGGGCGCGGCGCGCGGGTCGCGGCCCAGGCGCTCGGCCGCGCCGGCGAAGGCGCTGATCGGGCCCGACAGCCGGCGGGCGAACAGCCAGGCCAGGGGCGAGACGCACAGCACCGACAGGGCTAGTATCAGCAGGATCCGTTGCTGCCAGCTGTCGAAACGGATGGCCGGCTTGGGCTCGACGATCGTCCAACGGCCGTCGTCCTGGTGGATGGCCAACTTGAAGTCGCCGAAGATGAACGGCTCGTCCTTGGGACCGTCGACGATCGCGCGGGGCGGGCCACGGCGCTCGCGCGGAGCGCCCATGCCGACCGGCGGAGGAGGGGACGGACCATCGACCCCGGGGCCGGGGCCGCGTCGACCCTGAGCGTCGGGGCCGCCGTCGCGCGGAGGGAGGCTCTGGATCAGGGTGCGCTTTTGGGCGCGAACGAAGAACTTCGGACCGGTATCGAGGTCGATCTCGATCCGGGCGGCGTCGATGCCGACCTCGCGGGCCAGGGCGGCCTTGAACTCAGCGCGGCGACGGTTGTCCACCAGGCCACGGATCGGTCCGGCGTGACGACGGATGATCAGGGCGCGGCCATCGCGAGGCTGGACGGTCACGTCGGTCTTCAGGGCCCGCGCGATCTCGCTCAGCCGATAAATCTCGGGCGGCGGCGGGGGCAGGGTAAAGACCACGGCGATGGCGATCAGCTGCGCCGCCACCAGGGTGACGATGACCAGGCCCAGGGCCTGGACGAACAGCGGGGCGCTGCTCGGGCCCTTCACCCGCACGCGTTCGCTCATGGGGTGCGGGTCACCTTGGACGTGAACATGTAGCCTTCGCTGCGGATGGTGCGGATCAGTTCGCCGCCGCCGCCGTCGTCGAGCTTGCGGCGCAGGCGGCTGATCTGGACGTCGATGGCCCGGTCGTAGGCGTCGCTTTCACGGCCTCGGGCCAGGTCCAGCAGTTGGTCGCGGGTCAGCACGCGCTGCGGACGCTCGACGAAGGCGCGCAGCAGCGAGAACTCGCCGCTCGACAGGTTGACCACCACCGACTGCGGCGAGCGCAGCTCGCGGCGGACCAGGTCCAGGCGCCAGCCGGCGAACTCGCAGGCCGCGCCCATGCCGTCGTCGACCGTGCGCGGCTCCTGCCGGCGGCGCAGCACGGCGCGGATGCGGGCCAGCAGCTCGCGCGGATTGCACGGCTTGGGCAGGTAGTCGTCGGCGCCGAGCTCGAGCCCGACGATGCGGTCGGTCTCCTCGCCCATGGCCGAGAGCATGATGATGGCGGGGCCGTCGGCGGCCGACAGGCGGCGGCAGATGGCCAGGCCGTCCTCGCCGGGCAGCATGATGTCCAGCACCACTAGGTCGACCGGCCCGCGGGCCAGGGCCTGCTCCATGGTCCGGGAGTCGGAGGCGGTGTCGATGCTGTAGCCGTGGCGGCCCAGGAAGTCGGCCACGACGTCGCGGATGCCTGGATCGTCGTCGACGATCAGGATGCGGGCGCCGCGCGCGGGATCGGTGTTCTGACCGGAGGTGTTCTGGCCGGACGTGGAGGCGGCGGCGGAGGCCGTCGCGGGATCTTGCGAACTTTCCATGACTTGCTCTTTCCACGCCCCCGTCTCCAGCAGATTTCACGGCTGCAACAGGGAAGCAACCCGCGCATGCGACCAATCCCCGCAATCGTTGTTTGGAGACAAGCATGTCCCGCCTTCTGCCGACGGCCTTCGCCGTCCTTCTCGCCTCCGTCGCCGGTCTCGCCCACGCCCAGGGGCCGCGCGGCAATCAGGACGCCAATGGTGACGGGGTGATCAGCGCCCAGGAATTCGAGGCCGCCGCCAAGGCGCGGTTCCAGCGCATGGACCCCAACCAGGATGGGGTGATCGACGCCGCCGAGCTGGCCGCGATCGAGAAGCGGATGGAAGAGCGCCGCGCCGCGCGGCCCGACGCGGGTCCGGGGCCCGGCGCTGGGGGCGGCATGTTCGCGGCGATGGACGCCGACCACGACGGCAAGGTCACCGAGGCCGAAGCCCTGGCCGCCAGCAAGGCCCGCTTCGCCAAGCTGGACGCCGACAAGGACGGCTCGCTCAGCGCGGCCGAACAGCCGGCCCGGCGTACTCCCGCGAACTAGCCCGCCTAGCCCGGCGAGCGGTTGACCGGCGCTTCGTAGTCCTTGCCTTCGACGTTCATCGCTTCGATCGCCAGGTCGCTGACGAACGGGTTGGACCGACGCTCGGCCCCGAAGGTCGACATCGGGCCGTGGCCCGGCACGAACTGGACGTCGTCGCCCAGCGGCCACAGCTTGCCGGTGATGGCGTCCAGTAGGTCCTGGTGGTTGCCGCGCGGGAAGTCGGTGCGGCCGATCGAGCCCTTGAACAGCACGTCCCCCACCTGGGCGAAGCGCGCCTGGCGGTGGAAGAAGATCACGTGGCCCGGCGTATGGCCGGGGCAGTGCAGCACCTCGAACTGGGTCTCGCCCAGGGTGACCACGTCGCCGTCGTCCAGCCAACGGTCGGTGACGAAAATCCGCGCCTCGGGCACGCCGTAGCGCTCGCCTGTCGACTGGATCTGATCGATCCAGAACTGGTCGTCCTTGTGCGGTCCCTCGATCGGAACGCCGGTCAGGCGCTTGAGCTCGGCCGCCCCGCCCGCGTGGTCCATGTGGCCGTGGGTGATCCAGATCTTCTCCAGGGTCAGGC
This sequence comes from Caulobacter sp. P1_D6, assembly GCF_056406095.1. Lineage (NCBI taxonomy): Bacteria > Pseudomonadati > Pseudomonadota > Alphaproteobacteria > Caulobacterales > Caulobacteraceae > Caulobacter > Caulobacter sp. P1_D6. The sequence continues at coordinate 22,048 of NZ_JBFUAW010000071.1, forward strand.
CCTGGTCGCTCAGCGCCTTCATCAGGCGCGGCACCTCGCCGCCGGGATCGATCACGGCGGCCTTCTTGGTCTTGGCGCACCAGACGATCGTGCAGTTCTGCTGCAGCGGCGTGACCGGCGCGATGACGGCGCGGATCGGCATCTCGGCCATGCGGGGCGGGCTCCAGAACGAAAACGGGCGGAGATCCGAAGACCTCCGCCCGTCCGACCTAAGCGTTATCGGCTCAGGATCAAGACTATTCCGCGCCGGGCAGACCGGTGGGCGGCGCGTCGGGGTCCAGTTCGTGGACCTCGTCGGTGAGGCCGCGGCCGACGTGGCTCTTGCGATAGCCGTAGGCGAAGTAGACTACCAGGCCCAGGGCGCCCCAGATCGGCAGGACCGCCATCGCCTCGAGCGGCAGGTTGAAGTAGAGGCCCGCGCAGCCGACCATGGCCAGGGGCGCGATGACCCAGACCGCCGGCGTCTTGAACGGACGCGGACGGTTCGGATCCTTCACCCGCAGCACCATCACCGCGATCGCCACCATGAAGAAGGCGAACAGGGTGCCGGAGTTGGAGATGTCGGCCAGTTGGCCCACCGGGAAGAACGCCGCCGCGATCGCGACGCAGACGCCCGTAAAGATCGTCACGATGTACGGCGTCTTCCACTTCGGGTGGATGTTGGCCAGGCTTTGCGGCAGCAGGCCGTCGCGGGCCATGACGAAGAAGATCCGGGTCTGGCCGTAGATCATCATCAGGATGACCGAGGGCAGGGCCAGGTTGGCGGCCAGGCCCAGCAGGTTGCCGACGACCGGCCAGTTGATCTCGCGCAGCACGTGGGCGAGGGCTTCGTTCGAGCAGACCAGGCGGTCGGCGTTGGCGGCGGTGGCGCAGGCGGCCTGGAAGGCGGCCGAACCGGGCTGGACGACCGAACCGTCCAGGGCCAGCACCGGCTGGGCGCCGATGGCGCCGATCGCGCCGGCCGCGACCAGCAGGTAGAACACGGTGCAGAGCGCCAGGCTGCCGATCAGGCCGATCGGCACGTTGCGTTGCGGGTTCTTGGTCTCTTCGGCGGCGGTCGAGACCGCGTCGAAGCCCACATAGGCGAAGAAGATCGAGGCGGCGGCGCCGACCACGCCCATGCCCGTCGTCCCGGTCGGACCGAACCAGCCGTTGGGGGTGAAGGGCGAGAAGTTGCCGGTCTTGATCACGGGGATGGTCAGGATCACGAAGGCCGTCAGGGCCGTGACCTTGATCACCACCAGCACCGCGTTGACGCGAGCGCTTTCGGTGGTGCCGCGAACCAGCAGCGCCGTCACGGCCAGAGCCACCATGATGGCCGGGATGTTGACGATGCCCTTGCTGAAGTCGGCGGTCGGCACGAAGCCGTTCATCGACCAGGCGGGACCGGATCGAAGAAGATCAGGCCAATGGAAGTGAAGGGCGTTCTCGATCAATCCGAGGAAATAGCCCGACCATCCGACCGAAACGGCGCTGGCGGCGACCGCGTATTCCAGGATCAGCGCCCAGCCGACCATCCAGGCCAGCAGTTCGCCCATCACGGCGTAGGTGTAGGTGTAGGCCGAGCCCGACACCGGCAGCATCGAGGCCAGTTCCGAATAGCAGAGCGCGGCGATGGCGCAGACGGCGCCGGCGATCACGAAGCTCCACATCATGCCCGGGCCGGCCTTTTGGGCGGCGGCGGCGGTCAGGACGAAGATGCCGGTGCCGATGATGGCGCCGACGCCCAGCAGGGTGAGTTGAATGGGACCGAGCGAGCGATGCAGCGACTTCTTCTTGGCCGTTGCTAGAATCGCATCCAGTGACTTAACGCGCCACATATTTCCTCCAGAGACCCGCGGCTCCCCCCGGGGCACCGCGTAGACAAATTTTGCGGACCGTGGCCCGGTTAACAGGACGCGGTCAAGGTAAAGCGGAGGGCGTGCGTAATTGTTCGCCCCTCTGTGCGCAATACGCGCCATGACCTGCCAGACGGATGTTGCGACGCAGCACGCTTCGTAGCCGTTGCTGCCTCTGGGTTAGGCGGTCGGCTTGGCGATTTGGCCGCTCGCCGTTAAACCCGCCGGGTGACCCTTCCCATCCACGAGGCCTTGCCGGCCCTGAAAGCGGCCTTGAGCGCGCGCGAGGCCGCCGTGCTGGTCGCGCCGCCCGGCGCGGGCAAGACCACGGTCGTGCCGCTGGCCCTGCTGGGCGAGTCGTGGGTCGCCGGCGGCAAGATCGTCATGCTGGAGCCGCGTCGCCTGGCCGCCCGGGCCGCGGCCTCGCGCATGGCCCAGAGCCTGGGTGAGAGCGTCGGCGAGACGGTGGGCTTCCGCGTGCGGCTGCAGTCGAAGGTCTCGGCCAGGACCCGCGTCGAGGTGGTGACCGAGGGCGTGTTCACCCGGATGATTCTGGACGATCCGGGCCTGGACGGCGTGGCGGCGGTGATCTTCGACGAGTTCCACGAGCGCAGCCTCGACGCCGACCTGGGCCTGGCCCTGGCCCGCGACGCCCAGGGGCTGGTGCGCGAGGACCTGAAGATCCTGGTGATGTCGGCCACCCTGGACGGGGCGCGGATCTCGGCCTTGCTGGGCGATGCGCCGATCGTCGAGAGCCAGGGACGGATGTTCCCGGTCGACACCCGCTATCTGGGCCGCGACGAGCGTCAGCGGCTGGAGGAGCGCGTGGTCCGCGCCGTCGAGCGGGCCTTGGCCGAGGAGAGCGGCAGCCTGCTGGTCTTTCTGCCGGGCCAGGGCGAGATCCGCCGGACCGAGACGATGCTGCGCGATCGGTTGCGCCGGCCCGAGGTCGATGTCGCGCCGCTGTACGGCGCGCTGGAGCCCGCCGAGCAGGACCGCGCCGTGGCGCCTGCCGCGCCGGGGCGTCGCAAGGTGGTGCTGGCCACCTCGATCGCCGAGACCAGCCTGACCATCGAGGGTGTTCGGGTGGTGATCGACTGCGGCCTGGCTCGCGTGCCGCGTTTCGATCCGTCCAGCGGCCTGACCCGGCTGGAGACCGTCCGCGTGTCGCGCGCCGCCGCCGACCAGCGCCGGGGCCGGGCCGGGCGCACCGAGCCGGGCGTCTGCTATCGCCTGTGGGACGAGCCCGAGACCCGGGCCCTGCCGGCCTTCGCCCGGCCCGAGATCCTGGAAGCCGACCTGTCGAACCTGGCCTTGAACCTGGCCCGCTGGGGGGCGCGCGACGTCAATGACCTGGCCTTCCTCGACAAGCCGCCGACCGCCGCCTTCACCGAGGCGCGGATCCTGCTCAACCGCCTGCAGGCCCTGGACGGGCAGGGCGGCCTGACGGCCCACGGCCGGGCCCTGGCCGACATGCCCCTGGCCCCGCGCCTGGCCCACATGGTGGTCCGCGCCGCCGCTTCCGGCCAGGCCGAGCGGGGCGCGAAGATCGCCGCCGTGCTCAGCGAGCAGGGCCTGGGCGGTCGCGACGTCGATCTGCGCCACCGGCTGGAGAGCTTCGACCGCGACCGCTCGCCCAGGGCCCGCGACGCCCGGACCTTGTCGGAGCGATGGGCCCGCTCTGCCGGCCGGGCTTCCGGCGCGACGCCGCTCGACGACGCCCTGCTGCTGGCCGAGGCCTATCCGGAGCGGGTGGCCCGGGCGCGGGGCAAGCCGGGCGAATACCAACTAGCCGGCGGGCGGGGGGTCTATCTGGAACCCACCGACGCCCTGGCTCGCGAGACCTGGCTGGCGGTGGGGGAATTGGGCGGCGGCGAGGCCCGTGACCGAATCCTGCTGGCCGCGCCGCTGGACGAGGTCGCCCTGCGCGAGGCCTTCGCCGACCGGTTGATCGCCGAGGACCGGCTGGAGCCCGACGCCAAGGGCAAGGTACGCGCTCGCCGCCTGCTGCGCCTGGGCAAGCTGGTGGTCGAGGAGCGGCTGCTGGACAAGGTCGATCCGGCGCTGGTGGCCGGGGCGCTGCTGGATCAGGTCCGGCGCGAGGGCCTGTCGGCCGCGCCTCTGGGCGAGGGCGCCCAGGCCCTACGCCGCCGCGCGGCCTTCCTGCGCGACCGCGACGCCCAGACCTGGCCCGACCTGTCCGATGCGGCTCTGCTGGAACGTCTGCCGGAATGGCTGGAGCCTCTGCTGGTCGGCCGCTCGGCCTTGAGCCAGCTCCCCGACGGCGCCCTGACCGACGCGATCCGCACGCTCGTGCCGTGGGAGCTGCACCGCCGCCTCGACGCCGAGGCCCCGGCGCGGTTCACGGCGCCGACCGGATCCAGCTTCGCCATCGACTACGCCGCCGACGGCGGGCCGCGCGTGGATGTGCGGGTGCAAGAGCTGTTCGGCCTGACGACGCATCCGACGGTGGGCGGCGTGCCGCTGGTGCTGGCCCTGCTGTCGCCGGGGCACAAGCCGATCCAGATCACGCGGGACTTGCCGGGGTTCTGGAAGGGGTCCTGGCGGGAGGTGCGGACGGAGATGAAGGGGCGGTATCCGAGGCATGTCTGGCCGGATGATCCGGCGGGCGCCGCTCCGACGACTAGGGCTAAGCCTCGGGGGACGTAGTTCCTCCCCCTGTGGGGGAGGTGTCGGCGC
>NZ_JBFUAW010000072.1:0-7416 GCF_056406095.1 Caulobacter sp. P1_D6
GTCGGCTTCAACGACGACACCCGCGCCTTCCTGTCGATCCCGGCCCGCCACGACGTGGCCCGCCGCGTCGACAGCGCCTTCCTGGCCCGCATGGTCGCCGAGCACCGCATGGACGAGGTCGAGGCCGCCGAACTGATCGTCGACCTGACGTACACCCTGCCCAAGAAGGCCTACAAACTCGACCAGCGACCCCAATGGGCCAAGCCGGTCCAGTCGAATCCCGCCAAACACGCCGCCGAATAGATTTTCCGGAGCTCCCTGATGTTCACCAAGACCTACCACGCCACCCACCCGGACATGATGTACGCGGTCAGCAACGACGACCTGCGCGATCGCTACCTGATGGACGGCCTGTTCGCCGCCGACGACATCGTGCTGCACTACAACCACGCCGAACGCTTCGTCGTGGGCGGCGCCGCCCCCGTCTCGAAGGGCGTCAAGCTGCCCGACCAGACCGAGCCCGCCTCGGCCGCCGGCCACCCGTTCCTGGAACGCCGCGAGCTGGGCGCCATCAATGTCGGCGGCGGCAAGGGCAAGGTCACGGTCGACGGCGTCGCCTACGACATCGAGCCGCGTGACGGCATCTACGTGACCATGGGCTCCAAGGACGTGGTGTTCGAAAGCGTCGACGCCGCCAACCCGGCCCGCTTCTACCTGACCAGCCTGCCGGCCCACGCCGCGTTCGAGACCAAGAAGCTGGAATTCGCCAACGCCGTCCCGCTGGAGCGCGGCGCCCTGGAGACCTCCAACGAGCGCACCATCTACCAGTACATCGTGCCGACCACCTGCAAGTCGGCCCAGCTGCTGCTGGGCATGACCGTGCTGAAGCCGGGCAGCGTCTGGAACACCATGCCGCCCCACCTGCACGACCGCCGTTCGGAAGCCTATTTCTACTTCGGTCTGGGCGACAACGACCGGGTCTTCCACTACATGGGCGAGCCGGACGAGATGCGTCACATCGTGATCGCCAACGAGGAAGCCGTGATGAGCCCGCCGTGGTCGATCCACATGGGTTCGGGCACCTCGAACTACACCTTCATCTGGGCGATGGGTGGGGAGAACCTCGACTACACCGACATGAACGTGCTGGACATCTGCCAGCTGAAGTAGGAGCGACAGCTCCTTCATGAACCCTTCGGCTGTCATCCCGGACGGCCCGAAGGGACGATCCGGGACCGACATGGAGCGTAGCGCTTCGGGTCGGTCCCGGATCTTCGCGCTTCGCGCTACGTCCGGGATGACAACGAGATTTTTGAGGAACGCACCATGGCCAATCCGTTCAGCCTCGAAGGCAAGGTCGCCCTCGTCACCGGCGCCAACACCGGTCTGGGTCAGGCCGTGGCCGTGGCGCTCGCCGAAGCGGGCGCGGACATCGCCGCCGCCGGCCGCAGCGCCCCGACCGAGACGCAAGCCGCCGTCGAGGCGACCGGCCGCAAGTTCCTGTCGATCAAGGCCGACTTCGGCTCGATCGAGCCCGTCCAGCGCGTGGTCGACGAGACCGTCGCCGCGTTCGGCAAGGTCGATATCCTGGTCAACAACGCCGGCATCATCCGCCGCGCCGACAGCATCGAGTTCTCCGAGGCCGACTGGGACGCGGTGATGGACACCAACCTGAAGGTCGTCTTCTTCCTGACCCAGGCCTTCGCCAAGCAGGTGCTCAAGCAAGCCAAAGATGGGGCGAGCGGCACCGCCAGCATCGGCAAGATCATCAACATCGCCAGCCTGCTGTCCTTCCAGGGCGGCATCCGCGTGCCGTCCTACACGGCCAGCAAGAGCGGCCTGGCGGGCCTGACCAAGATCCTGGCCAACGAGTGGGCGTCCAAGGGCATCAACGTCAACGCCATCGCGCCCGGCTATTTCGACACCAACAACACCGAGGCCCTGCGCAACGACGCCGACCGCAACGCCTCGATCCTGGCCCGCATTCCGGCCGGCCGCTGGGGCCAGCCGGGCGACCTGGGCGGGGCCGCCGTGTTCCTGGCCTCGCAGGCCGCTGACTACGTCCAGGGCATTACCTTGCCCGTCGACGGTGGCTGGCTGGCGCGCTAGAGGCAGAAATCTGCGCAAAAGCGAATTTGGTACCGCAACCAATGCGCCGGCCGCCTTTTCGCGGCCGGCAAAGCGCGGTAGAGGCGCCGCTGCGTCAGCAAGGGCACAACGTCCGGCCGACGTTTCGTACGTTTCCTTCCTGATGAACCGGCGCGGCTTCGCGGCGGTCGCGGAGCTTCGCGCATGCGTAATCCCCTGTCGCTCGATGGTGATCGACCCACCAGCCGACACGTCCGACAGAACGCCAACCTGCTCAGCGACCTGCTGAACGAGGCCATCGCCTATCTGGACGGCGAAGACGCCGCCAAGCTGGTGGCCACGGCGCGCAAGGCCGCCTCGCAGGAGACCGCCGCCGGCGAGGCCGCGCGCCTGGACCGGCTGTTCGCCGACCTGTCCAGCGACCAGGCCATCTTCCTGGCCCGCGCCCTGGCCAGCCACTCGATGCTGGCCAATATCGGCGAGGACGTCGCCGGCCGCCGCCGCCACGCCGAGGGCGACGCCCAGCCGGGCGACGAGCGCCCCCGCACCCTGGTCGACGCCGTCAAGGCGCTGGTCGCCGACGGCAAGTCGCCGGCCGAGCTGACCAAGGTCCTGGCCGCCATGAACGTGGTGCCGGTGCTGACCGCCCACCCGACCGAGGTGCGCCGCCGCAGCATGGTCGACCGCGAGACCGAGATCTCGCGCCTGATGGCCCTGCGTCGCCACCACCTGCCGCCGTCGATGGACGCCGAGATCCGCGAGCGGCTGTTCCGCGAAATCGCCCTGATGTGGCGCACCCGGCTCTACCGTCCCGAGCGGATCACCGTGAAGGACGAGATCCGCAACGCCCTGTCGATCGTCCGCACCTCGATCCTGCCGGCGATCATCGACCTCTATGCCGGCTGGTCGCAGGCGATCGGCGAGCACGGCCAGATGGCCCCGCTGCTTAAGATGGGCTCGTGGCTGGGCGGCGACCGCGACGGCCACCCGGGCGTCAACGGCGACACCCTTAAGCTGGCCTTGGCCTCGCAGTCGCGGGTGATCCTCGACTGGTACGCCAGCGAGGTGCGCAAGCTTTGGTCGAACCTGGCGGTGTCCACGGCCTACGTGCCGGTGTCCGAAGAGCTCCTGGCCCTGGCCGCCCAGACCAACGATCCGTCTGTTCACCGTCTGGACGAGCCGTATCGCCTGGCGCTGGAGCTGATCTTCGACCGGCTCTCGGCGGTGTCCCAAAAGCTGACGAACCAATGGGTGGCCTTCGCCACCGCCCGGACGGACGTCGAGCCATACGGCCATCCCGAAGCCTTCGTCGCCGATCTGAAGATCATCATCGACAGCCTGGAGCGGAACGGCGGCGAGCGCCTGGTGGGTTCGGCCCTGCGCACCCTGGTCGAGGTGGCCCAGGCCTGCGGCTTCCACCTGATGAGCCTGGACCTGCGCCAGAACGCCGACGTCCACGAGCGGACGCTGCACGAGCTGTTCCAGCGGGCCGGCACCGGCGTGAAGTACCTGGACCTCGACGAGAAGGCCCGCTCCAAGCTGTTGATCAGCGAGCTGTCGCACCAGCGACCCCTGGTCTCGCCGTTCACCGCCTATGGCGAGGAGACGGCCAAGGAGCTGGCCACCATGGAAGCCGCGGCCCAGGCCGTGCGCGACTATGGTCACGGCTGCATCGGCGCCTATGTGATCTCCAAGTCCGCGACCCTGTCGGACATCCTGGAACCGCTGGTCCTGCTCAAGCAGGTCGGCCTGGTCTGGGGCGGCGCGGCGCCGCGCGCCTCGGTGAAGATCAGCCCGCTGTTCGAGACCATCGAGGACCTGGAGAACGGCCCCCGGGTCCTGCGCCAGTGGCTGGAGCTGCCGTTGTCCCGCACCATCCTGGGCGACCGGCCGGTGCAGGAGATCATGCTCGGCTATTCCGACAGCAACAAGGACGGCGGCTACGTGGCCAGCCGGCGCGGCGTGGCCCGCGGCGCCTCGGCCCTGGCCTTCGAGGCCGAGCGGATGGGCGTGGGGCTTCAACTGTTCCACGGCCGGGGCGGCAGCGTCGGTCGGGGCGGGGGACCGGCCGCCGAGGCCGTGCTGGCCCAACCGGCCGGCACCGTCCAGGGCCGCATCCGCATGACCGAGCAGGGCGAGATGATCGCCCGCCGGTTCGGCGACCAGCCCACCGCCCGCCGCAATCTCGACGGTCTGGCCGCCGCGGTGCTGATGGCCAGCGAGCGCGAGGTCGTCCGCCCCGATCCCAAGGTCGAGGCGGCCATGACCGCCTTGGCGGAAGCGTCGTTCCACGGCTTCCGGGCCCTGGTGTACGACGACCCGGCGTTCGAGGACTTCTTCTGGTCGGCCACGCCGATCGGCGAGATCGTCGGCCTCAACATCGGCAGCCGTCCGGCCAGCCGCACCGCCAGCCGCAAGATCGAGGACCTGCGGGCCATTCCCTGGGTGTTCAGTTGGTCGCAGGCCCGCTTCATGCTGCCCGGCTGGTACGGTTTCGCCTCGGGCGTCGAGCGGGCGGGGCTGTCGACGGGGCAGCTGCAGGACCTGGCCGGCGGCTTCGACTTCTTCGGGGCCCTGCTGTCGAACATGGAGCTGGCCCTGGCCCAGAGCCACATGGGCATCGCGGCCCGGTACAAGGACCTGTCGCCGGACAAGGCCGACGCCCAGCGGATCTTCGACGCGATCCACCGCGAGCACGACAAGGCCGCCGAGATCGCCCTGGCGATCCGCGGCGGCTCGGCCCTGCTGGACAACCAGCCGGAGCTGGCGGAGTCGGTGGCCCTGGCCGGGCTGTCGGTCGATCCGCTGAACCACCTGCAGCTGGAGTTGCTGGCCCGCCGCCGGGCTGGCGACCAGGACGAGAACGTCCGCCTGGCCATCCAGCTGACTGTCGCCGGCATCGCGGCGGGCCTGCGCAACACGGGGTGAGGGGAGGGGCTCGGTGGCGGCTGCGCCCCTCACGATGCGTATTCGCATCGCGCCACCTCCGCGCCATGCGGGGGAGGAGTAATTTTCATCACCGCCGTCAAAACGGAAAACAACGTTTTGACGGCGCTTGCACAAGGCGTCGCTTCGGAGTAGATTCCTAAATGACACCGGTAGCAAAGTGGCTTGGCCACTATGACACCGGTATCACTGACGTTTTGGACTGGCCTGCCCAGTCCCAGGCGTCCGCGGCTCTTTCTGAGTTCGCTCCTGCGCAAACTTTCGGGGCGTCGGGCCATTGGCTCCGACGCCCTTTATTTTGAGAGCCCCGTCGCCGGAAACGGCCGGCTGGGAAAAGCGGCGCGGAACCCGACATCGTCGGATCACCGGGCAGGATGGAAACGAAGGACGACAACCAAGGCGATTGGACACGCGAATTGACGTCGGGGGAGCCTCTGGTGTGGCGTCCGCCCGCAACGCGGTCTAAACGGTCGCCCAGCGCCGAACGCGGCGAAATCTTCCACGCCGAGGCCCGCCGACAAGGCCGCACGCAAGATCGATCCTTTGAGGAGCAGTACTGATGGTGAAAGACCGCATGGCCGTGCTGACGGCGCTGATGGACCAGGGCGTCATCCCGGTTTTCTATCACCCGGACGTCGAGGTCTGTAAGAAGGTGATCCAGGCCTGCGCCGACGGCGGCGCGCCCTGCATCGAGTTCACCAACCGCGGCGACTTCGCCAGCCACGTCTTCTACGAAGTGACCCGTCACTTCGCCTCGGCCGATCCGCGCGTGATCATGGGCGTGGGCTCGATCGTCGACGCCCCGACCGCCGGCATCTACATCGCCAACGGCGCCAAGTTCGTGGTCGGCCCGATCCTCAACGCCGACGTCGCCAAGGTCTGCAACCGCCGCAAGATCCCGTATTCGCCGGGCTGCGGTTCGGCCTCGGAGATCTCGTACGCCGAGGAACTGGGCTGCGAGATCGTCAAGGTGTTCCCCGGCTCGTCGGTCGGCGGCCCCGATTTCGTCAAGGCGGTGCTGGGCCCGATGCCCTGGACCCGCATCATGCCGACCGGCGGCGTCGATCCGGACGAAGCCTCGGTCAAGAAGTGGTTCGGCGCGGGCATCGTCGCCGCGGGCATGGGCTCCAAGCTCATCACGCAGGAACTGCTGGACGCGGGCGACTACGCCGGCATCACCGCCAAGGTCCGTGAGACCGTCGATCTGATCAAGAAGGTTCGTGGGAAAGCCTAGATGACTGACAACATCCTCAACATCCGCCCGGCTTCGGAAACGAAGTGGGACTGCGCTTCCTTCGGTGAAGTGATGCTGCGCTTCGACCCGGGCTTCGGCCGGGTCCGCAACGCTCGCCAGTTCAACGTCTGGGAAGGCGGCGGCGAATACAACGTCGCCCGCGCTTTCAAGAAATGCTGGGGCAAGCGCTCGACCGCCGTCACCGCCCTGCCGGTGAACGACCTGGGCTGGCTGGTCGAGGATCTGATGATGCAGGGCGGTGTCGACACCTCCCACGTCATCTGGCGCGACTTCGACGGCCTGGGCCGCAACACCCGCGTCGGCCTGAACTTCACCGAAAAGGGCTTCGGCGTGCGCCCCGCTTTGGGCTGTAGTGACCGTGGTCACTCGGCCGCTTCGCAGATCCGCCCCGGCGAAGTGAACTGGGAAAAGCTGTTCGGCGAAGAGGGCGTGCGCTGGTTCCACACCGGCGGCATCTTCGCGGCCCTGGCGTCGAACACCGCCGAAGCCGTGATCGAAGCCGTTGAAGTGGCCCGCAAGTACGGCACCGTGATCTCTTACGACCTCAACTACCGCGCCAGCCTGTGGAAGTCGCAGGGCGGCAAGGAAGGGGCCCAGAAGGTCAACCGCCACATCGCCCAGTACGTCGACGTGATGATCGGCAACGAAGAAGACTTCACCGCCTGCCTGGGCTTTGAGGTCGAAGGCCTGGACGAGCACATCAGCTCGATCGACCCGGCCAACTTCAAGAAGATGATCGAGACCGCCGTAAAGCAGTTCCCGAACTTCAAGGTCGCCGCCACCACCCTGCGCAACGCCAAGACCGCCTCGGTCAACGACTGGTCGGCGATCCTGTACGCCGGCGGCGAGTTCTACGCCTCGATGATGCGCGAGAACCTCGAGATCTATGACCGCGTCGGCGGCGGCGACGGCTTCGCCTCGGGCCTGGCCTTCGGCTTCATGGAAGGCAAGGGCCCCCAGGCCGCCGTCGAGTACGGCGCGGCTCACGGCGCCCTGGCCATGACCACTCCGGGCGACACCTCGATGGTGCGCCAGGCGGAAGTCGAGGCCGTGATGAAGGGCAAGGGCGCGCGGGTCATCCGCTAGTCCGAAGCCTCATCGGCGGAACAAGCAGAGCCCCCGGCCGCAAGGCCGGGGGCTTTTTTCATTCCTCCCCCTGTGGGGGAGGTGATCGCGCAGCGATCGGT
>NZ_JBFUAW010000073.1:0-7303 GCF_056406095.1 Caulobacter sp. P1_D6
CTCCCAAATCCGCTCATCCCGGCGAAGGCCGGGACCCAGATCCCATAGCGGTGTGTCGGGCTGGAAGGGCTCAGCGCTTCTGGAGTCAGCCTCAAAGCCTTTCCATCTGGATCCCGGCCTTCGCCGGGAAGAGCGGATATTGGGGCTAGAACGGCAGCGTGAACTTCACCGCCAGGGCCTGGTTGCTGACCCGCTCGCCGAACTGACCCGTCCAGTTGACCCTGGCGCTGGCTCCCTTGGCGTTGACCAGCGACAAGCCCAGTTCCGCGTCGGCCGTGGTCTTGTCCAGCCGCCCCGCCACATCGAACGAGCCCGCCACCGGCGCGGCGCTTTCGAACGCGGTGGTGAACTGCGGCGCGCGGCCCGACAGCATGTGGCTGGCGCCGATCCGGGCATAGGGCCGGATCGCCGTGACGCCCTGCATGAACTCGCCGCCCACCTCCAGCTTGGCGCTGACACGCGTGGACTGGTCGGCCTGCTTGGGCGCGACCAGGTTCAGCGCGCCGGCGCCCTTTTCGGCGAAGGCGTCGGTCGAGATCCGGGCGTGGTTGATCTCGGCGATCGGCTTGGCGTAGGCCTTGTCGTCGCCGAAGCGGTAGCCCGCCCGGATGGTGATCGCCTGGAACGTCTGGCGCTGCTTGGCTTCCGCCATGCGCAGACCCGAAGGCAGCAGCACGGCGCGACGGGTGTCCACCGAGCTCGAGCCGGCGGTGAAGGCCATGGCCATTGTCGCCGGACCGTCGGCGGCCTTGACCACCGCGCCGAACTGATAGCGGTCGCCGTCGCCCTGGGTGCGGGTCGGGATGCCGGTCCGCAGGCTCTCGGCCGAGGCGGCCGCGCCGAACCGCCAGTGCGGGCCGATGGCGTTCTCGAAGCCGCCCGACAGACCGGTCGAACGCTCCTTGTACGCCATGTCCTGCGCCGTGGGGTCCAGCTTCAGTTGCCGCCCGCCGGCCTTGGCCCACACGCAGCTGTCGGCCTCGCCCTGCCCCGGCGTCGTCGGACAGGTCATCATCGAGTCCGTGAAGCCGGCGATGGCGAAGTTGGTCACCGCCACCTGGGCCGCGTAGGTCTCTGCGCTGAAGCTGTCGTAGTAGTTGGCCAGCTTTGTCTGCGAGGGTTCCCAGAACAGTTCGGCCGCCACCGGCGCGAAGGCGTTGGTGCTGCCGGCCAGCTGGATGTTGTTGATGTGGTCGCCGATGGACGTGCGGTTGGCGTTGAACCCGGCCGGCGAGAAGTCGACCACATAGTGCAGGTTCAGGTCGTCGGCCGTGGTCTTCAGCTCGAACATGGCGATCGACGAGACCGGGGCCACCAGTTGCAGGCCCGAGGCCGTGACCACGCCCGAACCGTTGAGGATCGCGGCCGTGTGGTCGCCCGGCAGGATGTGGCCCGGGTCGGCGATCTGCAGGACGAACTTGCCCTTCAGGTCCAGCGAGCCGGTGATGTCCAGGCGGTCGATCTCGCCGGCCTTGCCCGTCTTGCCCAGGTCCAGGTCGGCCAGGAACACGCCGGTCCCGGTCTGCTTGAAATCGCCTTCGACGCTGGAGACCTGCACCAGGCCGTTGCCGCCCGGCGTCAGCACGCCGTCATTGGTCAGCAGGCCGCCGTTCAGCTTCACATAGTCCAGCGTCAGCAGGGTCGAGGTCGCCGTGTTGCGGAAGGCGTTCGTCCCGCGACCCAGGTCGACGTTGCCGATCACGCCCTTGTTGCTGATGATCGTGTCGTTGCCGGTGGTCGCCAGGATCGCCAGGTTCGAGTCCGCCGTCACCACGCCGTTCAGGGTGATGACGTTGTTCTTGCCGCCGTCGACGAACACGCCCTTGCCGTAGACCGAGCCGCCGTGGACGTCGCCGTTCAGGGTGGCGTTGATGTCGGCCGCCGCATAGGTCGGGGTCGCCGCGGAGCCAAGGGCGGCCGGAGCCGCCAGGCTGTGCGAGCCGGCCGCCGGCACGTCGCCGGCCTGGCTCTGGAAGAAGGCCCCGATGCCGTTCTGGCCGCCCGCCCAGATGTTGCCGTTCTGGATCACGGTGACCGTGCCCGCGTCGCCCGTGCCGCCCAGCGAACCGGCGAACGACAGGCCCAGGCCACTGCCGAACAGGCCGCCGCCGCCGCCCACCGACTGGGCGAAGATGCCGACCGAGCCCGCGCCCAGCAGCACGATGTTCCCGGTGTTGGTCACCGTGACGTCGCCGCCGTTGCCGCCGTAGCCGTCCAGCGGATTGATGCTCATGTCGGCGTAGTCGCTGTAGTCCTCGCCGCCGTAGGCGCTGAAGTCGCCCCACGAGGCGATGCCCAGCGAGACGTCGCCGGCCACGCCGCCGCCGCCGCCGATGCTCTGGGCGAAGATCCCGTAGGCGCCGAAGCCCTCGGTCTGGATCAGGCCGCTGTTGGTGACGATGACGTCGCCGCCGTCGCCGGCGCTGCCGCCCACGCCGGAGAACACGATCTGGCCGACGCCGGTGATCGTCCCTTCGCCGCCCGTGCCGCCGCCGCCGCCGACCGACTGGGCCATGACGCCGTGCGACAGCCGGCCGGAGGTGTAGATCGCGCCGCTGTTGTCGACCGTGACCGTGCCGCCGTTGCCGGCCGAACCGCCCGTGCCGCCGATGCTGATGCCCCACGCCGGCTCGCTGAACGAGTCGATCAGGTCCTTGGCGGCGGTCAGCTTGCCGACCTCGCCCATCGTCTTGGAGAGGGCGTCGCTGTAGGAATAGGTGTCGGGACCGTCGTAGTCGGTGGCGCCGCCGGCGCCGCCGCCGCCGCCCACGCTCTGGGCGAACACGCCGCGCGACAGGGCCCCTTCGGTGACGATCGTCCCGCTATTGGTCACGGTGACGGCGCCGCCGTTGCCGGCCACGCCGCCCTGGCCGCCGATGCTGACCTCGCCGGCCAGGCCCGAGCCGCCGTCGCCGCCGCCGCCGCCCACGCTCTGGGCGAACACGCCGTGGGCGTCCTTGCCCTTGGTCCAGATCAGGCCGCTGTTGCCGACGGTGACCGCGCCGCCGTTGCCGCCGCCCGCGCCCGAACCGCCGATGGCGATCTGGCCGCCCTTGGCCTCGCCCTTGTTGGCCAGGTCGAGGAAGGTGACGATCTCTTCGCCCTGGGTCGAGATCAGGCCGCCGCGACCGCCGCCGCCGCCCACCGACTGGGCGAACACGCCGTGCGAGTCGCCGCCCTCGGTCAGGATCTGGCCGCTGTTGATCACGTCGACCTGGCCGCCCTCGCCGGCCGCGCCGCCCTGGCCGCCGATCGAGACGTTGACCGAGGTCGCCTTGGTCGTGCCGGCCGCCTTCTTGGCGAAGCCCAGCGAGAAGCCGCGGGCGTCGCCGCCGCTGCCGCCGCCGCCGCCCACGCTCTGGGCGACGATGCCGGTCGAGTTGCCGCCGATCGTGCTGAGCGAGCCGCTGTTGTTGACCTGGACCAGGCCGCCGTTGCCGGCCTCGCCGCCGAAACCGCCCAGGGCGACGGCGTAGGTGCCGTTCTTGCCCTGGCCGAAGCTGCCGGACGCCGCCGTGGCCACGCCCGCGTCGCCGCCGCCGCCGCCGATGCTCTGGGCGTAGATGGCGTTGGCCTGGGACTCGCCGGTGGTGGCCACCACGCCGCTGTTGGTCACCTTGACCACGCCGCCATTGTCGCCCGTCCCGCCCTGGCCGCCCAGGGCGACCGAGATGTTGTTGCTGTTGGAGCCCAGGCTGACCGTGCCGGCCCCGCCGGCCATGTAGTCGGACCACTGGTTCTCGTCGATGCCGGCCATGCCGCCATGACCGCCGCCGCCGCCGATGCTCTCGGCGAAGATGCCGTGCGACTGCTCGCCGGAGGTGAAGACGTCGCCGCTGTTGACGACCGTGACGTTGCCGCCCTCCGAACCCGCGCCGCCGAAGCCGCCGATGTTCATCGCCAGGTTGGTCGACTCGCCGCCGGACACCGCCAGGGCGCCCGCCGCGCCGCCGGCGCCGCCGCCGCCGCCCACGCTCTGGGCGAAGATCGCGATGGCGTCGTCGCCCTCGGTGACCACCAGGTCGGTCGAGGTGACCTTGACGTCGCCGCCCTTGCCGCCGCCGCCGGCCGAACCGCCCAGGGCGATCGAGACGTTCTTGGACTTCGCGCCGCCCAGGGCCGCCGAAACGGCCATGCCGCCCGAACCGCCGCCGCCGCCCACGCTCTGGGCGAACACGGCCGTGGCGCCGTCGCCCAGGGTGCCGACCTTGCCGTTGTTGGTCACCTCGACATAGCCGGCCTTGCCCGCCGCGCCGCCGAAGCCGCCGATCGACACGCCGATGGCGATGTTGTCGGTCGAGCCCAGGCCGCCGGTCAGGGCGCCGGAGAAGCCGCCGTCGCCGCCGCCGCCGCCCACGCTCTGGGCGAACACGCCGTACGAGCGCGCGCCGTCCGTGGTGGTCACGCCGTCGGTGGTCACGTGGACGTCGCCGCCCTCGCCCGCCGCGCCGCCCGCGCCGCCGATGGCGGCCGAGACGCCGACCGTGCTGGTCCCCATCGTCAGGGCCCCGGCGATCGAGAAGCCGCCCGTGCCGCCGCCGCCGCCCACGCTCTGGGCGTAGAGGGCGTGGGCTTCCTCGCCATAGGTCGAGGCGCCGACATCGCTGGTGACGGTGACGATCTTGCCGTCGCCGCCCGCGCCGCCGAAGCCGCCGATCGAGGCGCTGATCGCCTTGGGGGCGCCCGAGGACAGGGCCGCCGTCACCGAGGCCGAGAAGCCGCCGTTGCCGCCGCCGCCGCCGATGCTCTGGGCCTGGATCGCGTAGGCTCGGTCGCCGAGGGTGTAGATCACGTCGTGGCTGTGGACGGTCACGTCGGCGCCGTCGCCGCCGATCCCGCCGCCGCCGCCGATGGTCAGGGTCCCCGCGCCGGTGCTCTGGCCGGACGCGCCGCCGGCCGCCACCGAGAAGCCGCCGCTGCCGCCGCCGCCGCCGATCGCCTGGGCCAGGATGCCCGCCGCGTCGTCGCCCAGGGTGTAGATCTGACCGAAGCTGTCGACGGTCACCGCGCCGGCGTCACCGCCGCCGGCTCCGAAGCCGCCGATGCCGACGCCGACCGCGCCGCTGGTCTGGCCCGCGCCGACCGCCAGGGCCGCCGTCCAGCCGCCCGTGCCGCCGCCGCCGCCGATGCTCTGGGCTTGAATTCCGTTGGCGCGATCGCCGATCGTGCCGATGTCCGCGTGGCTGGTGACGGTGACGATCTTGCCATCGCCGGCCGAGCCGCCGAAGCCGCCGACGGTCAGGCTGCCCGAGCCGGACGTCTGGCCCACGCCCGCGCCCGCCGCCAGCGAGAACCCGCCGCTGCCGCCGCCGCCGCCGATCGATTGGGCCAGGACGCCCGTGGCGTCGTCGCCGAGGGTCAGGATCAGGTCGATGACGTCGACCTCGACCTCGCCGCCGTCGTTGCCCGCGCCGCCGCCGCCGCCGATGCCGACCGTGACCGCCGCGCCGGTCTGGCCCACGCCGACCGCGAGCGAACCGCTCCAGCCGCCGCTGCCGCCGCCGCCGCCGATCGACTGGGCCTGGACGCCGTAGGCGCGGTCGCCGCCGGTGACGATCGTGCCCTCGCTGCTGACCTCGACCCGGCCGCCAATGCCGCCCGCTCCGCCGCCGCCGCCGACGCTGACGCTGGCCGCGCCCGCCGTCTGGCCCGCGCCGACGCCGGCCGCCAGCGAGAAACCGCCCGTGCCGCCGCCGCCGCCGATGCTCTGGGCCAGCAGACCCGCCGCGTCATGGCCTTCGGTGATCACCATGCCGACACTCTCGACCACGACCTTCTTGCCGTCGCCGCCCAGCCCGGCCGACCCGCCGACGCTGACGCCGACCGCGCCCGCCGTCTGGCCGGCGCCCACGGCGAGCGAACCGCTCCAGCCGCCGTCGCCGCCGCCGCCGCCGACCGACTGGGCGTAGACGCCCGCCGACCGGTCGCCATGGGTGCGGATGTCTCCGATGGTCGAGACGGTCACCGCCTCGCCGTCGCCGCCGCCCAGGCCCGAACCGCCGACCGAGACCGAACCGGCCCCCGCCGTCTCGCCGCCCGCCACGCCGGCCGCCAGCGAGAAGCCGCCGCTGCCGCCGCCGCCGCCGATCGATTGCGCCAGGATGCCGTGGGCGTCCGCGCCCTCGGTTTCGAGGTCGCCGACGCTGGTCACCTTGACCGTGTCGCCGGCCCCGCCGACGTTGCCGCTGCCGCCGACCCCGACCGCCACCGTGCCGGCCCCGGTCCCGCCGGCGATGCCCAGCGCGCCGGTCCAGCCGCCCGAACCGCCGCCGCCGCCCACGCTCTGGGCGTAGATGGCCGAGGACCGCTCGCCCTGGGTGTAGATGTCGCCTTGGGTGTCGATGTCGACCTTGCCGGCCTTGCCGCCGCCACCGCCCGAACCGCCGACCCCGACCGAGGCCGAGCCCGCCAGCTCGCCGCCGGCGATGCCCGCCGCCAGCGAGAAGCCGCCCGTGCCGCCGCCGCCGCCGACCGACTGGGCCATCAGGCCCGCCGCGTCGTCGCCTTCCGTCACCACATTGCCGCGGCTGAGGATCGAGGCGTCCTTGCCGACGCCGCCGTCGTCGGCCGAGCCGCCGACCGAAACGCCGACCGCCCCGGCTCCGACGCCGCCGGCCCCGGCCAGCGAGCCGCTCCAGCCGCCGTTGCCGCCGCCGCCGCCGATCGACTGGGCGAACACGCCCGCCGCCCGGTCGCCACGCGTGTGAAGGTCGCCGCGGGTCACGATCTCGACCAACTCGGCGTCGCCGCCGCCGGCGCCCGAGCCGCCGACCCCGACCGAACCGGCCAGCGCGCCCTCGCCGCCCGCGATGGCCGCCGCCAGCGAGAAGCCGCCGCTGCCGCCGCCGCCGCCCACGCTCTGGCCGAAGATGCCCGTGGCGTCCTCGCCGAAGGTGTCGATCTGGCCGTCGCTGTTGACCCTGACCACGCCGCCCTTGCCGCCGACGTCGCCGCTGCCGCCGATCGAGACGCCGACCGAGCCGCCGGCCACGCCGCCCGCGCCGGCCACCGCGCCGCTCCAGCCGCCGCTGCCGCCGCCGCCGCCCACCGCCTGGGCGAAGATCCCGGCCGAGCGGTCGCCTTCGGTGACGATGTCGGTGACGCTGAGCACCTTGACCTCGTCGGCGTCGCCGCCGCCGCCGCCCTTGCCGCCGACCCCGACCGAGGCCGAGCCGGCCGCCGAGCCGGCCGACAGGGCCCCGGCCAGGGCGAAGCCGCCCGTACCGCCGCCGCCGCCCACGCTCTGGGCGTAGATCGCCGAGGCGTCGACGCCTCGGGTATGGATTTCGCCAGCCGTGTCGAC
>NZ_JBFUAW010000074.1:0-6996 GCF_056406095.1 Caulobacter sp. P1_D6
GCGGCGGAGGATCGGCGGACGCGGCAGGCCTGGGCTGAAATCGCCCAGGTGGTCCAGGGAACGCCAATTTCCTGCCCGTCGGGGGCCTCCATCGGAGCGGGTTAAAAATCCGCGATCCGAAGGCTTCCGGATAACGGCCGCGCGAAGCGTCTGACTTCGTCGAAACGGTACTCACAACTGCAAATCATCCGGGCGAGGCCCGGGCGCTTCGCACCCTTCCCATTAAGCTCAGCGGGTTTCCTGCATGAGGCGGCGAAGTCGTGCCGCCAAGGTCCTCCCCGTGTGGGGGAGGTGTCGGCGAAGCCGACGGAGGGGGGGAGTGATCGGCAGATGGCCGGATCAACGATCGACGATCCTAAAACTCCCCCCACCGATCGCTGCGCGATCGCCTCCCCCACAGGGGGAGGGACTGGTCCTACGTCCCTTCCTTCAGGAACGGCGCCACCGAGAACAGCTCGCGCTCTTCCTTGCGCGGGTCGTCGACCATCCTGGAGGTCACATCGAACACCATCGTCGCGCGCTGGGGCAGGGTGTACTTCCCCCAAGCCGGGATCGCCGCGCAGTTGGGATCACCTGTCCGCGCGAAGGCCAGGAAGGCCTCGCTCATCTGGTTGGCGACCTTGCGGGCGGCGGGGCCCGTGCCGGTCTTCGAACCCGGCTTGTCGAGATTGTCGAACACCAGGGCGATGTCGAAGCTGTGGTAGGCCCGCAGCTTGCCCCCGTCGATCGGCGAGCCGAAGTCCAGTTGGTACATCCAGGCCGGCGCGCCGATCCCGGCCCGCTGCTCGGCCTGTATCAGGTGACCCGGCCATGAGCGCCCGGCCGTCGTGGCGGCGAAGAACACCTCGGACGGCGTGTAGTCCGGATAGAGCTGGCGATAGCGGGCGATGACGACGCGCGGTTCGACGTCCAGCACCAGTTCGGGCGCCAGGCGCTCGGGCAGCTCCTCCCAGGTGATCGTGAAGTTCCGGGGATCGCCGCCGAGGAAGGCGCGGGTCTCGTCGTGGGTGTTGCCGATGATCATCGGGATGTGGGCGCTCTCTCGGGGCGCGTCCGGATAGAACGGATGGCGCGGCAGGACGCCGCCGTCCATCACCGACCAGAAGATGATCGAGCCCTTGCGCTCCAGCGGGTCGGGCGTCTTGAGGGCCGCGACCAGCTGTTCGACGGGCAGCTTGCGCAGCACGTCGACCTGGTCGGGCTTGAGACCCAGCTTCGCCATGAAGGCCTTGGCGCGGATCGTGGCGTGGATCGGGCCCATGGCGGTGACGTGCTGGCCGCTCATGGTGGCCACCTTGTGCATCAGGCCGCGCGCCGAGGGCATGGCCATCAGGGTGACGACCTTGCCGCCGCCGCCCGATTGCCCGAAGGCGGTGACATTGCCGGGATCGCCGCCGAACGCGGCGATGTTGTCGCGCACCCACTGCAAGGCCATGACAAGGTCCATGTTGCCGACGTTGCCGCTGTCGATCATGTCCGGCCCGCCCAGGTCGGCCAGGTAGCAATAGCCGAACACGTTGAGCCGGTGATTGACCGTGACCACCACCACGTCGCCGCGCTTGGCCAGTCTTACTCCATCATAGAGCGGGTCCGAGCCCGAGCCGTTGGCGTGGGCCCCGCCGTGCACATAGACCATCACCGGGCGTTTCTTGCCGTCGAGGGCGGGTGTCCAGACATTGAGGAACAGGCAGTCTTCGCTGGTGTTCTCCTGGATCTTGCTCTGCGGGCTGGCCGGGCCGTAGGCGAGGGCGTCGGCCACGCCCGTCCAGGGTTGGGGCGGCAGGGCGGGCATGAAGCGGCGCGGCGCGGTGTCGGCCCCGTAGCGCACGCCCTTGAAGACCTTGATCCCCTCGACCTCGGCGCCGCGCACCTTGCCGTGGCGGGTGGTGGCGATCGGACCCTTGGCGGCGGCCCCGACGGCGGGGGTGATCGCGGCCAGGCTCGCGGCGGCGGCTCCGGCCAGGACGGCGCGGCGATGGGTGGTCATGGATGCTTACTCCCCAGGCGTTTTCTTGACCCGCTCCGAGGAGTGGGCGGTTAGTCGGCGATGACCTCGGCGGGCGAGGCCTCGGCCATGCAGAGGTCGATGAACGACTGCAGGATCGGGCTGTCATTGTCCTTGCGCCAGGCCATGTAGAGCTCGACGGGCCGGTCGGGGGTGGTGGCCACGGGGCGGAACTGCACGTCGTCGAAGTGCAGGCTCATCGCCGCTTCCGGCACCAGGGCCGCGCCAAGCCCGGCATGGACCAGGGCCAGCATCGAATGGATCTGGGTGACGTGCTGGACGTAGTTCGGGGTCACGCCGTTGGCGTCGAACAGGGTGGTCAGCATGTTGTGGAAATAGCCCGCGCCCTCGGCCGAATACATGATCAGCGGGGCGTCGTCGAAATCTCCGAGGGTCAGGAAGGCCTTGGCCAGGCGGGCGTCGCCGGTGGGCAGGGCGGCGACCAGGGGCTCGGTCAGCACGCGGGCGGTGGCGAACTCGGCGCGCTCCATCGGCGGGCGGACCAGGCCGACGTCGATGCGGCCGGTCAGCAGGGCCTCGACCTGCTCGCGGGTGACCATCTCGCGCAGGGTCAGGTCGGCGTTGGGCAGCCGGGCCCGCGACAGGATCACCAGGCGCGGCAGGAAATTGTAGCCCGAGGCGGCGGTGAAGCCGATGGCGACCTCGCCGGCGTCGCCCACCGCGATGCGGCGGGTGGCCAGGGCGGCGCTCTCGGCCAGGCGCAGGATGCGGCGGGCCTCCAGCAGGAAGGCGCGTCCCGCCGGCGTCAGGCGCACCGAGCGGCTGGTGCGGTCCAGCAGGGTGACGCCCAGGATGCGCTCAAGCAGCTGGACCTGCCGGCTGAGCGGCGGTTGGGTCATGTTCAGGCGCTGGGCGGCGCGGCCGAAATGCAGCTCCTCGGCGGTGGCCACGAAGCAGCGCAGCTGACTCAGTTCGAACATCGGAAACCGCCCGCTCGTGATCCCATGGATCGACGAGGCTAGGCGATTGCCGGCGGGGGCGGTAGCCGTTCCCAGGGGTCTGACCCGGCTGACCGCCACATCGCCCATCGGATCGCGCTAGCCCCGGGCCGCGAGCCGTTGATCTCCGCCCTGGGCGCGGTCGATCAGCACCTTCAGCTCGGCGCGCTCGCTGTCGGTCAGATCGGTCAGCGGCGTGCGCACCGGACCGGCGTCGCGGCCGATTACGCTCATGCCGGCCTTGACGATCGACACCGCATAGCCGCGACCGCGATTGCGCAGGGCGATATAGGGCAGGACGAAATCGCGCAGGCCGGCCATGACGGCGACCTGGTCCTGGGCGCGGACCGACTTGTAGAAGTCCAGCGCCCACTCCGGCATGAAGTTGAAGATCGCCGAGGAATAGGTGGTCACGCCCATCTGCAGATAGGGCAGGGCGAAGGTCTCGGCCGTGGGCAGGCCGCCGATATAGGTCAGGCGGTCGCCCATCCGGGCATAGACCCGCATCATCAGTTCGATGTCGCCGACCCCGTCCTTGAAGCCGACCAGGTTCGGGTTGCGGTCGCACAGCTTCTCGAGGGTGTCCTCGGTCAGGATGGCGTTGTCGCGGTTGTAGACGATCACGCCCAGCGGCGTGGCCTTGCAGACCGCCTCGACGTGGGCCGCCAGGCCCTCCTGGGTGGAGTTCATCAGATAGGGCGGCAGCAGCAGCAGGCCGTCTGCGCCGGCGGCGTGGGCCGCCTTGGCCAGGTCGACCGCGATGGCGGTGCCGTAGCCGCAGCCGGCCACGACGGGGATCTTGCCGGCCGTCTCCTCGACGGCGGCCTTGACCACCTTGGCCACTTCCGGCGGGGTCAGGGAGAAGAACTCGCCGGTGCCGCCGGCCGCGAACAGGCCCGCCAGCTCATGCTGAAGCATCCAGGCGCAGTGCTCGCGATAGGGGGCCTCGACGAACTGATGCTGGGCGTCGAAATGGGTGACGGGGAATGACAGGAGTCCTCCGCCAATCTGCTTGGCCATCTCGGACGGGGTCATTCTGGTCATACATTCCTCGCTCGTCGTCGGTCCTTGTCGCCCGCGAGGCGTCGCGGCGTCCTGGCCGCGTGACCGTTCACTGAGTGGAACCTATGGCGGCGCCGGCGGCCGGTCTAAGCCAAAGGCGCTATCGACCGATGCGGCTTTTGGCTTGATGACCTCGATGCGGGCGCCTCAAGCGCCTCGGCGATCCTGGTCGCCCCTGTGGGCGGCGTGGAAATCGTTGGGCCAGCGGAAGTTGGTGTGGGTCAGGGTGACGCTGAAATCCAGCGCCGTGACCTGGTGCCACCAGCCCAGGGGGATGAACAGCGCCTCGCCCGGCCCGAGGATCACCTGATGGACGTTCAGGCCTTCCACGGCGGGAAAGCGCTCGACCAGCCCCGGCTCGGCCAGATCGCGGATGCGGCTGTAGACGTGATGGTCGTTGTAGAGCCGCGGCGTTTCCGACGGCGCGACCAGCAGCAGGCGCTTTCGGCCCTGAATCTGCAGCAGCAGGTTGTTGGTCAGGTCGTGGTGCAGCGGCGTGAACGAACCCGCGGGGCCGATCCACGGCATGCCGTGGGGTTGCGCGCCGTCGCGGACCAGCAGCTTGTCGATGAAGCCCAGGTCCTGTTCGAGACAAGCCAGGGCGGCGGCGTTCCGCGCTGAATTGTAGGCGGTCAGATAGGCGTCGTTTCCGGCCCCTGGTCGCGAGATCAGGTCGATGAAGGCCTCGAACGGCAGGCGCTCGGTGTGGGCCTCCATGCGGCGTTCGAAGTCCGGGTCGGCGGCGCGCCGGGTCTGGACCTCGACCTGGGCCGAACCGACCGCGCGCCGCAGGTAGTCCGGCGTCCAGCGCTCCAGGGCGGGCCAGCCGGCCATCTCGCCGGCCAGGACCACGGGCCGGTTGGCCGCGTAATGGGCTTCCAGGAATTCGTCGGCGCTGACCCCGGTCTTGCGGGGAATGGTCTTGCGGTCCGAGAGGCCGCGCAGGCGCTCCAGCGACTGGGCGATCCACGCCATCTTGCCCGGCGGGGGACTCGGATCGGGCGCCTCCGAGGCCAGCCCGGACTTGGCGTCGTGGAACGCCTCCGCGCCGGCGAACTCCGACAGCCGCAGCTTCGGACAGTGGTCCGGCGCGCCCGGAGCCCCGTCGGCGTCGACGCCGCGATAGTAGAACTTCTGCCAGTGGTCGGCGGGCGCGGACGGCGGATGGGCGGCGACGCTGGCGTGGAAGGCGTCGCGCGATCTGCTCCAGGTCTCGAACCGGGTCTTCAGGTCGGGCGCTTCGTCGATGGGGGCGATGCGCGGCGCGACGGCCTGGACGAGGCCTCGCTCCACCGGGAAGAAGAAGCAGAACGGCTCGTTCTCCTCGAACCGCACCCGATGGCCGGGGCGGGTGAACCGCCAGTTCATGGTGAAGGTGAAGGGCGACCAATCGGTTTCGATCAGGCCGCTCAGGGGAGCGATCCCGTCCTTCATGGCGTTGGGCGAGCCGCCGACCCACAGGTTGAAGCCCTCCGACGTGCGCAGCAGGCCGTCGACATGGAACGTCAGCACGCCCTGGCCGAACAGCGCGACCGGCGCCTTGCCGGGCGGGGTTCCGGCGTCGGGCCGCACGACCACGTCGTTCACCGCGGAGCCGCCGTTCCATTCGGCCTCGAAGCCGCAGGGGCTGAGGACCTCCCAGCCGTGGGCGTTGGCGATGTTGAGTGGCAGGCAGCGATAGGCGAACGAGTCCGGCG
Source organism: Caulobacter sp. P1_D6 (assembly GCF_056406095.1). NCBI lineage: Bacteria > Pseudomonadati > Pseudomonadota > Alphaproteobacteria > Caulobacterales > Caulobacteraceae > Caulobacter > Caulobacter sp. P1_D6. The sequence continues at coordinate 5,724 of NZ_JBFUAW010000074.1, forward strand.
TGTCGTCCATCCACGGCCGTCGCGACGAGGCCGAGCGGATCCTCGGCGTCCATCCCGGATAGACGTAGCAGGTCAGCTCCATGCCGCGACCTCCGCCTGACCGGTCACCAGTTGAACCGGACCCCCAGCTTGCCGGAATAGGCGTGTCCTTGGCCATCGAGATCCCACTGATAGGCGGCGTTTAGGTAGATCACCGAGCGTTCCGACATCTGGCGGGTGAGGCCGCCGTTGAGCTCCAGCCAGTTCTTGCCGGTATCGGCCAGGAACGAGACGTCGCCTTCCTCGGTCTGGAAGGTGGTCCTGGGCTGGTCGAGGAACTCGTGCCACAGGTTCAGCCGGCCCCAGCCGGTGGTCAGCCGCGTCTCGCCGCTGTCGATCTTCCGACTCCAGGTCCGGGCGACGCGGACGCCCAGGCGGCCGACCAGGCTGTCGGTCTGGTCGAACCGCAGGGGCCCGCCTTCGTCGCGTCCCTTGCCGCCGTGGAAGTGCTGGTAGATCAGCTGGCCTTGGGGCTCGACGATCCAGTCGTGCTTCTGGTGGAACGGCTTGCCGCCTTCCAGCGACAGGGCCAGGGCCTTGGCCGTGCCCTTCAGTTCGGGCAGCCGCACCGACTGGGCCTTGGCGTCGAACCAACTGAACTGGACCACCCCGTCCAGATAGGCGCCCTTTTCCCAGAAGCGTGTCCAGTAGGCGCCCAGCGACCAGGCGTCGACCCGGTCGTGGCCGGCGACCCGGCCGTCCCAGTTGCGCACCTTGCCCTTGGCCTGGCCCATCGCGCCGTAGACGCCGGCATGGTCGCGCACCCCGTCCTCGTCCTCGCGCCGGTAGAGGTCGGCCCCGACCTGGAAGGCGTAGAGCTGGTAGTCGATGCGTGGGCCGCGGTCGCCGTAGATCCCCTGGCTGTCGCCGTCGCGGCGGCCGCCGATGGCCATGATCCGCCCCCAGGCGCCGTTCAGCGTCTCGTCGTCGTCCGGCTGCTGGCGGCCGCGCAACTGCTCCTCCTCGCCGACCCGCTCATGCAGGGTGTCGATCGCCGCCCGGCCGTAGAGCTGCGCCAGGGCCGGCAGGGCGGCGTAGAGCGAGACCTCCGACCGGATTTCGACCGGATGCACTGGCGTCGGGGTCGGCGTTGGCGTGGGGGTCGGGGTTGGAGTTGGAGTTGGAGTTGGAGTCGGCGTGGGTGTTGGAGTCGGCGTTGGCGTTGGCGTTGGCGTTGGAGTTGGAGTGGGGGTCGGGGTTGGAGTTGGTGTCGGTGTCGGCGTGGGTGTTGGAG
>NZ_JBFUAW010000075.1:0-6398 GCF_056406095.1 Caulobacter sp. P1_D6
CCCCCTCTGGGGGAGGTGGCCCGGAGGGCCGGAGGGGGCCAGCGCGGGACCTACCGCCGATACAGATAGTCCGCAGGCAGCCCCATCCGCAGACAGGCCTCCACCGCCGGCGTCCCCTTCACCGGTAACCGATCCGCCGCCGCTCCGGCCAGCTTCACCAGCCGCCCCTCGACCGGTCCGAGATCCCACTCCCGTCCCAGCCCGACCACCGCCCTCACCTGCGCCGGCGTGATCGCCACCGCCGCCCGGATCAGCGCGCCCTGCAGGCCCCGCAACGGAACCGGCAGGATCGCCGTCCGCCGCATCAGCTCCAGGAACTCGAAGACGATCTCGTGGCGCTCCAGCTTGCGCAGCATGGCCGCCAGCTGCGCCTCCCATTCCGCCACCGAAGCCGGCGCCCCGAACGCGCCGTACAGCGCCGCCGCCGGGGCGGCCTCGGCGTAGAAGCGGTCGCGGTCGGCGTCGTTCAGCGGCCGGGCGAAGGCGTGATAGGCCTCCATGAAGCCGAAGCTGGCGGTGGCCTGCACCCAGTCCAGCAGCTCCACGTCGTTGGCCCGGTAGGCCGCCCCGGCGGGCGTGTCGCCGGTGACCCGATCATGCATCCTGCGCACGCCGGCGATCATCTTCTCGGCCGTCGAGCGTGCGCCATAGACCGTGACCATCGCCGCCAGGCCGGTGCGCTTGAGGCGCGGCAGCGGCGCGGTGCGGAAGCTGGAATGCTCCCAGACGCCGGAGCGCACGCGCGGCTCGGCCAGCTCCAGGATCACCGCCGTCACCCCGCCGACGAACAGCGAGACCGGGTTCTTGAACACCCGCCACGACACCGAGTCCGGCGCGGCCAAAGCCGGCTCCCCGGCCGGTTGGCGAAAGTCGACGCGCGGTCCGCCCTCGGGTTGGTACAGCCCCTGAACAAGCCCCGCGATGCGACCGTCGTGACTCCCCATCAGTTGGGCGCCATCAATTCACCCGTCGTTCCTTGCCCGCCCAGTACGGCTCGCGCAGCTCGCGCCGCAGGATCTTGCCCGAGGCGTTGCGCGGCAGCATCTCGATGAAGTCGATGGTCTTGGGGGCCTTGAAGCCGGCGATGCGGCTCTTGGCGAAGGCGATGATGTCGGCCGGGTCCTGGGGCGCGCCGGGCTTGAGGGCGACCACCGCCTTGACCGCCTCGCCCCAGGTGTCGTCGGGCACGCCGATCACCGCCACCTCGGCCACGTGCGGATGGCCGTAGACCGCGCTCTCGACCTCGGCCGGATAGATGTTCTCGCCGCCGCTGATGATCATGTCCTTCACGCGATCGTGGATGAACAGATAGCCGTCGGCGTCGATGTAGCCCGCATCGCCGGTGCGCAACCAGCTATCGGAATCGATAGTGTCGACCGTCGCCTCGGGCAGCTTCCAGTAGCCGGCCATGTTGGCGGGCGAGCGCACGGCCACCTCGCCGACCTCGTTGGGACCCAGGGTCTGGCCGTTCTCGCCGATGATCTTCAGCTCGGCGCCGGGCATGGGCAGGCCGGCCGAGCGCATCCGGGCGTTGCCGGCCGGGTCGTGGTCCTGCGGCGGCAGATAGACCACCGTGCCGGTCGTCTCGGTCATGCCGTACTGCTGGACGAAGCCGCAGCCGAACACCTCGATGCACTCGCGCAGCAGGTCCAGCGGGATGGGCGCGGCGCCGTACAGGATGTGGGTCAGCCGGCTGTAGTCGACCTCGCGGGCCCGCGGCTGGCGCACGACGATCTGCAGGGCGGCCGGCACCATGAACATCTTGGACACCCGGTCCTTCTCGATGAAGTCCAGCACCTTGGTCGGGTCGAACTCGCGGGCCACCACGCCCTTGGCGCCGTTGACCAGGCCGACCACGCCCCAGCCGGTGCCGCCGATGTGAGCCACCGGCATGGCCACCAGGCTGACGTCGTCTGGACCCCAGCGGTTCCAGGCCATGTCGGCCTGGGCCGCCAGCTTGCGGGTGGTCAGGATGTTGGAATGGGTCAGCATCGCGCCCTTGGGCTGGCCCGTGGTGCCCGAGGTGTAGAGCTGGACGGCGATGTCGGCGGGGGTGATCGCGGCGGCCGGCCTGTCGCAGCCGAACGCGTCGCGCCAGTCCTTGAAGGTCGGATGGCCGTACTCGTTGGCCTCCATGCCGATGACCACCGGCTGGTCCAGCATCAGCACGGCCACGTCGCGGACATGGGCCAGCAGCTCGGGGCCGACGAACACCATGCGGGCCTCGGCGTCGCCCAGGATGTAGGCGATCTCGCGCGGGGCCAGCCGCCAGCCGATCGGGGCCAGCACCACCCCGGCCTTGGCCGCCCCGAACAACAGCTCGAAATAGTGGTCGCTGTTCTTGCCGACATAGGCGATGCGGTCGCCCTTCCCCAACCCCTCGGCCAGCAGGGCGTTGGCGACCTGGTCGGTGTGGCGGTCGAACTCGGCGAAACTGGTCGACCGGCCTTCGAACACCAGGGCCGTCGCCTCGGGCCGGACCTCGTGGTGATAGCGGGCGACGTCGCCCAGGGTCGTCATGCGATCGAAATCGACGGCGGGTCCGGCCATGGTCGACATGTCTCCTCGCTCTGGCCGAGGCGGTCTGGCGCCGCCTTCGGGCTCGTTGGAGGCCAGGATGACGGGCTTTTCCGGCGCGGGGCCAGGAAAAAACGCGCCTTCCGACCGGCCGAACACGGACTTCAAGCTCAAGCCTTGGCGGCCAGGCGCCGAGCGTTGGCCGTCGCGGCGGCGTGGACCGGGGCCAGCATCGCCGACTGCCACGCCACGCCCAGCGACATCATCCGCCCCCAGAACGCAAAGGCGCCGAGCGAGGCGGACAGGGCCGGCGCGACGCCGAAGCTGGGCGTCTTCCACACCTGGGCGAGGTAGCGGTTGGACTCCGCCGCCATGGCCAGCCAGGCCGGTCCGCCGGCCGAGGCGCCCTGGGCGAAGGCCAGCGGCTTTTCCGAGACCATGCGCGTCAGCTCGGCGTAGTCGCCCCGCATCGGGTCGCTGATCGCCCGGGCGATCATCGGCGTGCGGGCGTTGACCACGCGAAGCGAGGCCAGGGCCAGTTCGGCGCTGGCTGTCGCCAGGGCGAAGGTGTCTGAAGCGGCCGTCTTGCGGCGCGTGGTGGTCTTGCGGGTTCTGGCCATGCGGAGACAACGCGCCTGGCGAGCCCTTCGCTCCGCCCGCATGAAAAAGGCCGGCCCCGCGTCCTTCGACAAGCTCAGGATGAGGTCATCCACCACCACGGCCCGTACAATGGTCCTCATCCTGAGCTTGTCGAAGGACGAGGACCACCGCACCGAATTTAAAGAACCAGACGCTTAGTGAGCGGCGTCCTTGGCCTTGTCGCCGGCCTTCTCGGCTTGGTCGCCGGCCTTTTCGGACTGTTCGCCCGCGGCGGCGGCGGCGTCGCCGGCGGCCTTCTGATCGGCTTCCGAGCCGGTGGCGGCGGCGGTGGCGCTGGCCTGGGCGGCGGTTTCGGCGGCGTCGGCGGCCTGCTTGCTCGAGGCGGCGGCCGAGTCGCTGGCGGCGGCGGCTTCCTGGGCCTTCTCGGCCTTGTTCTCGCCGCAGGCGGCGGCGCCGAGGGCGAGGGCGGCGACGGCCGCGATGGTGACGATGCGCATGCTGTGAAGTCTCCCAAAATCCCCGACATCTTTGCCGTGGGCTGAGCAACAAACCCCGAAGGACCGCCGAAGGTTGCCGCGTCGTGGCGTCGGCGGATCGGTCGGCTAAGCGCTTGACCCGGCGCGGCGGTCGCTTTCTCTTGGGGTCGATCCCCCCAGGACGAGCCCGCCTTTGCAAGACCCGGTCGCCCCCGACCCCGTAACGACTTCGCCCTCGCTCGCCGCCGGCACGGTGCGCCGGCGCCTGCTGCTGATGGCCCTGAGCCTGGTCGTGCCGGCCACCATCTTCATGGCCCTGCTGGCCCGCGCCGAGTTCGGCGAGAGCCGGGCGCGCTACGAGCAACAGCTGATGGCCACCACCCGCGCCCTGCTGCTGGCCACCGACCGCCAGCTCGGCCAGGGCCAGAGCGTGCTGCAGACCCTGGCCGTCTCGCCCGCCCTGATCGCCGGCGACATCCCCGCCTTCGAGCGCCAGGCCCGGGCGGCCGTGCAGGGAACCGACGGCTGGATCGTGCTGCTCGACAACGAGCGGCAGCTGGTCAACACCCGCCATCCCGCCGGCGCGCCCCCGCCCGGGATCGGCTTGCCGGACTATCGCTGGCAGACCATCCGCGCCGGCCGCACCTCGGTGTCGAACCTGGTGCGGCCCCAGAAGGCCGACCAGTTCCCGCCCTTCGTGTCGATCGACATGCCGGTCATCGTCGACGGCAAGCTGTACGACCTGGCCTATCAGCAGTCGCCCAAGGCCTTCTCGTCGATCTTCGCCGCCCAGAACATCCCGCACAGCTGGACGGCCAGCATCGTCGACCGCGACGCATCGCTGATGGCGCGCTCGAAGGACATCGACCGCTTCATGGGCCGCAAGGTCAGCGGCGAGATGCGCGCCGCCATGGCCCGGGGCAACGAAGGGGTCGCGCTGAGCCATACGCTGGACGGCACGGCCACCCTGTCGGCCTTCGCCCGGTCGTCGAGCAGCGGCTGGTCCTTCATCGTCGGCGTGCCGCGGACCGAGCTGAGCCGGGCCAACTGGTCGTCGGTGGGCTGGCTGACCGCTGCCAGTCTCTTGCTGCTGGTCATCGGCGCGGGCGTGGCCCTGGTGGTCTCGCGCGACATCTCGGCCTCGGTGCGCGGGCTGGGGGCCGACGCCAAGGCCATGGCGGCGGGCGAGGAGATCGCCCTGGTCCCGGACCGCTTCCGCGAGATCGCCGAGGTGCGCGCGGCCCTGCACGACGCCGCCGCCCAGCTGCGGGCCCGCGAGGCCGAGGAGCTGCGCGCCCACCAGCGCCAGCAGCTGATGATCAACGAGCTGAACCACCGGGTGAAGAACACCTTGTTCACGGTGCAGTCCCTGGCCCGCCAGAGCCTGGGCCGTCCCGCCGACACCCCCGGCCTGCACGCCTTCAACGAACGCATCATGGCCCTGGCCCGGGCGCACGACCTGCTGACCCAGAGCGTCTGGGAGGGCGCGAACCTCAAGGAGATCCTGGAGGAGACGCTGGAGCCCTATCTGGACCGCACGGTCCTGGCGGGCCCGCCGGTGGCCCTGACGCCCAACGCCGCCCTGGCCCTGTCGATGGTGTTCCACGAATTGGGCACCAACGCGGTCAAGTACGGCGCCCTGTCGCTGCCCGAGGGCACGGTGACGGTGGTCTGGCACGTCGATCCCGGCGCGCTGCACCGGCTGACCCTGCACTGGGAGGAGCGCGGCGGCCCCACCGTGTCGCCGCCGGCCCGCAAGGGCTTCGGCTCGCGCCTGATCGCCGCCAGCCTGAAGTCCGACCTGGCCGGCGAGGCCCGCGTCGACTACCGCCCCAGCGGCCTGGTCTGCGTCCTGACCCTGTCCCTGCCCCGGACCGGCAAGGAAGAGGCCGAGGACAGGGCGGGAAATCCAGAGGGCGAGATTTAGTAAGTCGTTTCTGAATTAGCCCAAGACCTAGGCAATCGGGCCCAAGGCGCATATCGGCGTTCATCGATCGATTGCGCCGCGCTCCGCGATGGTCTTACCTGCGTCGCTCACCCCCCTGGGACGCGCCCAGCGAGAGATCGAGCGTATGACGACACCCGACACCTTGATGCTTCCGGCCCGGCCCGAGCCGATCGCGCTCCCTGTCGATAAGACAGCAGTGATCGTCATCGACATGCAGAACGCCTACGCCTCGCCCGGCGGCTATCTGGACCTGGCCGGGTTCGACATCAGCGGCGCGGCGGCGGTGATCGACAAGATCAAGGGCGTGCTGGACGTGGCCCGGGCTGCGGGCATGCCGGTGATCTATTTCCAGAACGGCTGGGACAGCGACTATGTCGAGGCCGGCGGCCCCGGCTCGCCCAACTGGCACAAGTCCAACGCCCTGAAGACCATGCGCGCCCGGCCCGAGCTGCAGGGCAAGCTGCTGGCCAAGGGCGGCTGGGACTACGAGCTGGTCGACGAGCTGAAGCCCGTCCCCGGCGACATCGTGCTGCACAAGACCCGCTACAGCGGCTTCTTCAACAGCCAGCTGGACAGCGTGCTGCGCTCGCGCGGCGTGCGCCACCTGGTGTTCGTGGGCATCGCCACCAACGTCTGCGTGGAATCGACCCTGCGCGACGGCTTCTTCCTGGAATATTTCGGCACCGTGCTGGAGGACGCCACCCACCAGGCGGGGCCCGATTTCGTGCAGAAGGCCGCGCTGTTCAACATCGAGACCTTCTTCGGGTGGGTCTCGACCACGGCGGACTTCAAGGGGGCGGTGGGGCAGATCGCGCCGCCGTAACCCCCTCCGGCCCTCCGGGCCACCTCCCCCAGAG
>NZ_JBFUAW010000076.1:0-5770 GCF_056406095.1 Caulobacter sp. P1_D6
AGTTCTTCGAGGGTTTCTTTGGAATTCTTGCTTGACTTGATTGGCGGCTTTCACTAGAAGGTCGCTTCGGTCTACTGGGTTTGCTTTGGTGCGGATTTGGTGGATTGGTTCGGACGGTTTTGTAAAAAACGGTTTGACACGGAATTCGAGGTTGGATAGATAGCCGCCTCCGCCGACATCGGGCGCTAAAGGATGGTTCTGCCGGAAGGTGGTTCTGGGAGCTTCGGCTCTGGGTCTTTGACATTGTTGATTTGGAAAGAGAAACGCAGGCGGCGGCGCTCTGGCGATGACCTCACGGGTCATCTCGAACGCTGACAATTGCGGTCTCTTGAAGACACCATGAATATCATGGACCAAAGCTTCGGCTTTGATCCATCGATGTGATTGGGAACTCGTCAAGATACTATGCAAACCAGAACCGAGAGATTGGGTTTTCCCCCGATTTCTTGAAGTCTGTGTTAGCGGTCAACTCAACCTGAGAGTTTGATCCTGGCTCAGAGCGAACGCTGGCGGCAGGCCTAACACATGCAAGTCGAACGGATCCTTCGGGATTAGTGGCGGACGGGTGAGTAACACGTGGGAACGTGCCTTTTGGTTCGGAACAACTCAGGGAAACTTGAGCTAATACCGGATAAGCCTTTCGAGGGAAAGATTTATCGCCATTAGAGCGGCCCGCGTAGGATTAGCTAGTTGGTGGGGTAAAGGCCCACCAAGGCTACGATCCTTAGCTGGTCTGAGAGGATGATCAGCCACATTGGGACTGAGACACGGCCCAAACTCCTACGGGAGGCAGCAGTGGGGAATCTTGCGCAATGGGCGAAAGCCTGACGCAGCCATGCCGCGTGAATGATGAAGGTCTTAGGATTGTAAAATTCTTTCACCGGGGACGATAATGACGGTACCCGGAGAAGAAGCCCCGGCTAACTTCGTGCCAGCAGCCGCGGTAATACGAAGGGGGCTAGCGTTGCTCGGAATTACTGGGCGTAAAGGGAGCGTAGGCGGATAGTTTAGTCAGAGGTGAAAGCCCAGGGCTCAACCTTGGAATTGCCTTTGATACTGGCTATCTTGAGTACGGAAGAGGTATGTGGAACTCCGAGTGTAGAGGTGAAATTCGTAGATATTCGGAAGAACACCAGTGGCGAAGGCGACATACTGGTCCGTTACTGACGCTGAGGCTCGAAAGCGTGGGGAGCAAACAGGATTAGATACCCTGGTAGTCCACGCTGTAAACGATGAGTGCTAGTTGTCGGCAGGCATGCCTGTCGGTGACGCAGCTAACGCATTAAGCACTCCGCCTGGGGAGTACGGTCGCAAGATTAAAACTCAAAGGAATTGACGGGGGCCCGCACAAGCGGTGGAGCATGTGGTTTAATTCGAAGCAACGCGCAGAACCTTACCACCTTTTGACATGCCCGGACCGCCTCAGAGATGAGGCTTTCCCTTCGGGGACTGGGACACAGGTGCTGCATGGCTGTCGTCAGCTCGTGTCGTGAGATGTTGGGTTAAGTCCCGCAACGAGCGCAACCCTCGCTATTAGTTGCCATCAGGTTTGGCTGGGCACTCTAATAGGACCGCCGGTGGTAAGCCGGAGGAAGGTGGGGATGACGTCAAGTCCTCATGGCCCTTACAAGGTGGGCTACACACGTGCTACAATGGCGACTACAGAGGGCTGCAATCCCGCGAGGGGGAGCCAATCCCTAAAAGTCGTCTCAGTTCGGATTGCACTCTGCAACTCGAGTGCATGAAGTTGGAATCGCTAGTAATCGCGGATCAGCATGCCGCGGTGAATACGTTCCCGGGCCTTGTACACACCGCCCGTCACACCATGGGAGTTGGCTTTACCCGAAGGCGCTGCGCTAACTCGCAAGAGAGGCAGGCGACCACGGTAGGGTCAGCGACTGGGGTGAAGTCGTAACAAGGTAGCCGTAGGGGAACCTGCGGCTGGATCACCTCCTTTCTAAGGATGTTCCTCCAGCTTCGGCTATTGGAACTCCAATTATATACAGTGAGCGGATCGCCGCCGTCTTCGTTTCTCTTTCCACTCCTTGATCACCGATTAGGTAATCAAGGCGATCGCGAGCCCAGGAACGGGTCTTGCCTCTCCTAAGCAATGCTTAGAGGAGCAAGGATCTGGTCTATGCGGCCTATGGGCCCGTAGCTCAGTTGGTTAGAGCGCACGCTTGATAAGCGTGAGGTCATAAGTTCAAGTCTTATCGGGCCTACCAACCTTCCAGCATAACGGACGCAACCGACCCCAGCTCTCCTGGGCTAACGCAACTTGCCGCGAGGTAAGGGGCCATAGCTCAGTTGGTAGAGCGCCTGCTTTGCAAGCAGGATGTCGTCGGTTCGAATCCGTCTGGCTCCACCATCTCCTCATCCGGAGGAATGGTAACGCGATCGAGGAATGATCAAGTTTGCAGTCTGGCTTAGCCAGTTCTGCGAAATGACATCGTGAAGGTAGGGTTCACCCGCCGCCTGTATCTCCCCTTGGGGATGCAGCTGGTTCTAGGGCGGACTTTGAAGAAGACATCAAATGTCTGACTGTAAAGCGCATGCCGCAGGTCCCTAGACCTGTAGCGCATGGGTTTTGCTGAGAACGATCAAGCGCATAAGGGCTTCTGACGGATGCCTTGGCATTGAGAGGCGATGAAGGACGTGGCACGCTGCGATAAGAGCCGGGGAGGCGCGAGCACCCTTTGATCCGGCTATCTCCGAATGGGGAAACCCACCTTAATGACCATTCCACTTTGCTTCAGCTTCGGCTGGGGCGGTAGTGGTGTGGTTGTGACAGGTATAATGGGCTGAATACATAGGCTCCATTAAGCAAACCCGGGGAACTGAAACATCTCAGTACCCGGAGGAAAGGACATCAACCGAGACTCCCGTAGTAGTGGCGAGCGAACCGGGACCAGGCCAGTGCTGTCGTGACATAAAGCTGAACGACTTGGAAAGGTCGGCCATAGTGGGTGATAGCCCCGTAAGCGTCAAATAGCGACAGACTCGAGTAGGGCGGGACACGTGAAATCCTGTCTGAACATGGGGGGACCACCCTCCAAGCCTAAGTACTCCTCAATGACCGATAGCGAACAAGTACCGTGAGGGAAAGGTGAAAAGCACCCCGACAAGGGGAGTGAAACAGATCCTGAAATCGGAAGCCTACAAGCAGTCGGAGCCACCGCGCGTGGTGACGGCGTACCTTTTGTATAATGGGTCAGCGACTTCATGTGCCGTGCAAGCTTAAGCCGTTAGGTGTAGGCGCAGCGAAAGCGAGTCTGAATAGGGCGAATAAGTACGTCGCATGACGACCCGAAACCAGGTGATCTATCCATGAGCAGGTTGAAGGTAAGGTAACACTTACTGGAGGACCGAACCGGTGAATGTTGAAAAATTCTCGGATGACTTGTGGATAGGGGTGAAAGGCCAATCAAACCTGGACATAGCTGGTTCTCCGCGAAAACTATTTAGGTAGTGCCTCAGACGGACTCCTCGGGGGGTAGAGCACTGAATGGATGCGGGGGGAGCGATCTCTACCAATTCTAATCAAACTCCGAATACCCGAGAGAGATATCTGGGAGACACACGGCGGGTGCTAACGTCCGTCGTGAAAAGGGAAACAACCCTAACCATCATCTAAGGCCCCCAAGTTCTGGCTAAGTGGGAAACGATGTGGGTTTGCTTTGACAACCAGGATGTTGGCTTAGAAGCAGCCATCATTTAAAGAAAGCGTAACAGCTCACTGGTCAAGCGAACCTGCGCGGAAAATGTAACGGGGCTCAAGCCAGACGCCGAAGGTATGGGTTTGCTCTTTGAGCAAGCGGTAGCGGAGCGTTCCGTAAGCCGGTGAAGGTGAGGCGTGAGCCTTGCTGGAGGTATCGGAAGTGAGAATGCTGACATGAGTAGCGATAAAGAGTGTGAGAGACACTCTCGCCGAAAGCCCAAGGGTTCCTGCGTAAAGCTAATCTGCGCAGGGTTAGTCGGCCCCTAAGGCGAGGCCGAAAGGCGTAGTCGATGGGAATCAGGTGAATATTCCTGAACCAGTTGGAAGTGACGGATCTGGTAAATTGTCTAGGCTTATTGGATTGCTCTGGGCAGTGAACAGGTCCCTGGAAATAACTCCAACGGAGACCGTACCCGAAACCGACACAGGTGGGCAGGTAGAGTATACCAAGGCGCTTGAGAGAACTATGCTGAAGGAACTCGGCAAATTGCACGCGTAACTTCGGGATAAGCGTGACTCTTATTTGGGCAACCAGAAAAGAGTGGCACAGGCCAGGGGGTAGCGACTGTTTATCAAAAACACAGGGCTCTGCGAAGCCGCAAGGCGACGTATAGGGTCTGACGCCTGCCCGGTGCCGGAAGGTTAAAAGGAGCGGTGCAAGCTGCGAATTGAAGCCCCGGTAAACGGCGGCCGTAACTATAACGGTCCTAAGGTAGCGAAATTCCTTGTCGGGTAAGTTCCGACCTGCACGAATGGCGTAACGACTTCCCCACTGTCTCCAGCATAGGCTCAGCGAAATTGAATTCCCCGTGAAGATGCGGGGTTCCCGCGGTCAGACGGAAAGACCCTATGAACCTTTACTGCAGCTTCGCCTTGGCGTTAGCAGCAACATGTGTAGGATAGGTGGGAGGCTATGAAACCGGGGCGCCAGTCTCGGTGGAGCCATCCTTGAAATACCACCCTTATTGTTGCTGACGTCTAACCGCGGCCCGTTATCCGGGTCCGGGACATGGCGTGGCGGGCAGTTTGACTGGGGCGGTCGCCTCCCAAAGTGTAACGGAGGCGCGCGATGGTGGGCTCAGACCGGTCGGAAATCGGTCGTCGAGTGCAATGGCATAAGCCCGCCTGACTGCGAGACTGACAAGTCGAGCAGAGACGAAAGTCGGCCATAGTGATCCGGTGGTCCTGCGTGGAAGGGCCATCGCTCAACGAATAAAAGGTACTCTAGGGATAACAGGCTGATTTTGCCCAAGAGTCCATATCGACGGCAAAGTTTGGCACCTCGATGTCGGCTCATCACATCCTGGGGCTGGAGCAGGTCCCAAGGGTTCGGCTGTTCGCCGATTAAAGTGGTACGTGAGCTGGGTTCAGAACGTCGTGAGACAGTTTGGTCCCTATCTGCCGTGGGTGTACGAGACTTGAGAGGATCTGTCCCTAGTACGAGAGGACCGGGATGGACACACCTCTGGTGGACCTGTCATGGCGCCAGCTGTGCAGCAGGGTAGCTAAGTGTGGAATAGATAACCGCTGAAAGCATCTAAGCGGGAAACTAACCTCAAAACAAGGTCTCGCTGAGAGCCGTGGTAGACCACCACGTTGATAGGCCAGGTGTGGAAGCGCTGTGAGGCGTGTAGCTTACTGGTACTAATAGCTCGATAGGCTTGATCGTTCTTCAGTCAAACCCATGACTGAGCTTTACAAATCATCCAGACATTAGATGTCTTCTTCACAAAATGCTTCGGTGAGCTAATCCCTCACCGAACAGCATCCTTTTTGCTGACCTGGTGGCTATGCCGGGGGTTCCCCACCCGATCCCATTCCGAACTCGGTCGTTAAGTCCCCCAGGGCCAATGGTACTTCGTCTCAAGGCGCGGGAGAGTAGGTCGCCGCCAGGTCCGCTAAAAGGATGCTTCTTGTAGAGCTCACGCTCCAAAGTCCAACCCTACCCACGATACACAAACTACCCACTTCGCCGCGGGGTGGAGCAGCCCGGTAGCTCGTCAGGCTCATAACCTGAAGGTCACAGGTTCAAATCCTGTCCCCGCACCCAAG
>NZ_JBFUAW010000077.1:0-5571 GCF_056406095.1 Caulobacter sp. P1_D6
GGCCCCCGCCCCGACCCCGGTGATCGCGGCTCCGGCCGCCCCGGCGCCCACCCCGGCTCCGGCTCCCGCCCCGACGGCGGCCCCGGTCACGCCGGACGCCCCGATGTAGTAAGTGGCGTAGCGTAAAAAGAAGGGCGGCTCCTCGCGGGGCCGCCCTTTTTCTTGGCTGATCAACCTAGCGGCGGATCACCACCACTTGTCGGCCTTGGCCTTGAAGCCGGCGGCCTTTTCCATGGCGCCGGCCACCGAGAACACCGTGCCCTCGTCCAGCGGCTTGCCGATGATCTGCAGACCCAGCGGCAGGCCGTTGGCGTCCAGACCGGCGGGCAGCGACAGGCCCGGCAGCCCGGCCAGGTTGGTCGTCACCGTGAACACGTCGTTCAGGTACATGGCGATCGGGTCGTTGCTGTTCTCGCCCAGACCGAACGCCGCCGACGGAGCCGTCGGGGTCAGGATGGCGTCGCACTTTTCCCAGGCGGCGTCGAAGTCCTCGGCGATGCGGCGACGCACCTTCAGGGCCTTCAGGTAGTAGGCGTCGTAATAGCCGGCCGACAGCACGTAGGTGCCGATCAGGATGCGGCGCTTGACCTCGTCGCCGAAGCCGGCGGCGCGGGTGTTCTCGTAGACCTCGGTCAGGTTCGCGCCCTCGGCCCGCAGGCCGTAGCGCATGCCGTCGTAGCGGGCCAGGTTCGAGGAGGCCTCGGCCGGGGCCACGATGTAATAGGCCGGCAGGGCGTACTTGGTGTGCGGCAGGCTGATCTCGACGATCTCGCAGCCGGCTTCCTTCAGCCAGGCGATGCCGTCGGCCCACAGCTTCTCGATCTCGGCGGGCATGTTGTCGACGCGGTATTCCTTGGGGATGCCGATCCGCAGCCCCTTGACCGACTTGCCGACGAAGGCGGCGAAGTCCGGAACCGGCACGTCCAGGCTGGTCGAGTCCTTGGGATCGTGGCCCGACATCGAGGTCAGCAGGATCGCGGCGTCCTCGACGGTCTTGGCGATCGGGCCAGCCTGGTCCAGCGAGCTGGCGAAGGCCACCGTGCCCCAGCGCGAGCAGCGGCCGTAGGTAGGCTTGATGCCCACGGTGCCCGTGAAGGCGGCCGGCTGGCGGATCGAGCCGCCGGTGTCGGTGGCGGTGGCGCCCAGGCACAGATCGGCGGCGACGGCCGCTGCGCTGCCGCCCGAGCTGCCGCCCGGCGTCAGGGCCTGGTTGGAGCCGGACTTGCGCCAGGGGTTGATCACCGGGCCGTAGGCGCTGGTCTCGTTCGACGAGCCCATGGCGAATTCGTCGAGGTTCAGCTTGCCCAGCATCACCGCCCCGTCACGCCACAGCTGGCTGGTGACGGTCGACTCGTAGTGCGGGACGAACGGTTCGAGGATCTTCGACGCCGCCGTGGTGGGCACGCCCTCGGTGCAGAACAGGTCCTTGATGCCCAGGGGCGCGCCGTCCAGGCGGCCGGCCGCGCCCAGCGCGCGCCGGGCGTCCGAAGCGGCGGCCATCGACAGGGCCTGCTCGGGGGTCTCGAACAGGAAGGCGTTCAGGCCGCGCGCGGCCTCGACGGCCTCGATGTGGGCGCGGGTCAGCTCGACCGAGGTGAAGTCCCCGGCCTCCAGCCCGTCCAGCGCGCCCTTGAGGGTGAGAGAGGTCAGCGAAGTCATCGTTATTCAACCACCTTCGGGACCACGAAGAACCCGTCCACCGACTTGGGGGCGTTGCCGGTGACGACATCGGCGTCGCCGCCCATGGTCACCACGTCGTCGCGCAGCGGCAGGCCGGCGTGCACGACGCTGGTCAGCGGCTCGACGCCGTCGGTGTCGACCTCGGCCAGCTGCTCGATCCACGTCATGATGCCGTTGAGCTCCTGGGCCAGGGGCTCCAGACGATCTTCGGGCGTGGCGATGCGGGCGAGCCGCGCGACCTTCCGCACGGTGGCGGCGTCAATGGCCATGGGGGCCTCCTGAATTCCAAGCGCGTGGGTTAGCCGTGCGAGGGGCGCTTTGACAAGCTCTTCCCTTGTTTGGGGGGTGCTTCCCCGTGGTATGAGGACCTCATGCCTGTTCTCGACATCGCCGAATTCGCCGCCGCCATTCCCGACTACCTGCCGATCGTCGGCCTGGATCCCGGCGAGAAGACCATCGGCGTGGCCGTTTCCGATGTCACCCTGACCGTGGCCAGCCCGCTGGCCCTGATCAAGAAGACCAAGTTCAGCGAGGACGCCGAGGTGCTGTTCAAGCTGATGGGCAGCCGCAAGGCGGCCGGCATCGTCATCGGCCTGCCGATGAACATGGACGGCACGGAAGGCGTGCGCTGCCAGTCCAACCGGGCCCTGGGCCGCAACCTGCTGCGCCTGCAGCCCCACATTCCGATCACCTTCTGGGACGAACGCCTGTCGACGGCCGCCGTCACCCGGGTGCTGATCGAGGAGCACGACGTCAACCGCAAGCGCCGCGCCGAGGTCGTCGACAAGATGGCCGCCGGCTGGATCCTTCAGGGCGCGCTGGAGCGGATCCGGGGGATCAACGAGGCGGCGGGCAAGGGGTTTTAGCAGTCCCTCCCCCTGTGGGGGAGGTGTCGGCGAAGCCGACGGAGGGGGGAGTATTCGGCAGATGGCTTCATCCGGATCGACCTTCCCAATACTCCCCCCACCGGTCGCTGCGCGACCGCCTCCCCCACGGGGGGAGGTTCTTGTGAGCGCCGCCCTTCCCCGCGACGCCAAAGCCCCGTATGACGCCCACTCATGACGGCCAAACCCCCGCCCCATGAGCCCGCCGACCCGATCGAGACGATCCGCAAGCGCATCTTCTCGTTCCCCCGGCGCCACTTCCTGTCGGCCGGCGACCTGAACGCCCTGCAGGCCACGGATCTGCTGGACCTGGCCGACGCCTTCGTCGACTTCAACCGCCAGACGTCCAGGTCCCTCGACATCCTCAAGGGGCGGACGCTGATGAACCTGTTCTTCGAGAACAGCACCCGCACCCAGTCCAGCTTCGAGATCGCCGGCAAGCGCCTGGGCGCCGACGTCGTCAACATGAGCCCGCGCACCTCGTCGATCACCAAGGGCGAGACCCTGATCGACACCGCCGTGACCCTGAACGCCATGCGCCCCGACCTGCTGGTGGTGCGCCACGCCTCGTCGGGCGCCGCATCGCTGCTGAGCCAGAAGGTCAGCGGCAGCGTGATCAACGCCGGCGACGGCCAGCACGAGCATCCGACCCAGGCGGTGCTGGACGCCCTGTCGATCCGCCGCGCCTTCGGCCGGGTCTCGGGCCTGACCGTGGCCATCTGCGGCGACGTGCTGCACAGCCGCGTGGCCCGCTCGAACGTCGCCCTGCTGCACACGCTTGGAGCAAGTGTACGGTTGGTTGGACCACCGACCCTGATGCCGGCCCAGGCCGAGCGCTGGGGCGTGACCGTCCACCACGACATGAAGGCCGGCATCGCCGGGGCCGACGTGGTGATGATGCTGCGCCTGCAGCTGGAGCGAATGCAGGGCGCCTTCGTGCCTTCGACCCGCGAATACTTCCGCTTCTACGGCCTGGACCGCGAAAAGCTGGCCCGCGCCGCGCCCAAGGCCAAGGTCATGCATCCGGGCCCGATGAACCGGGGCGTGGAGATCGACTCCGACGTGGCCGACGATCCCGAGATCAGCCTGATCCAGGATCAGGTCGAGATGGGCGTCGCCGCCCGCATGGCCGTGCTGGCGAGCCTGGCTCATCGGCTTGAGGAGCATGGGAAATGACCGCTTCTCGCCCATTCTATTTCATCCGTCTCCCCGGCGGAGGCCGGGGCCCAGGTGAAGCCCACGAGACGCTCCGGATGAATCTGGGTCCCGGCCTTCGCCGGGAAGACGGGGTGTTTATGAACGTCTCGCGAGATTTCCAACAATGAACGCCCCACAGCCCCTCGCCCTGATCAACGCCCGCCTGGTCGACCCCGAGAGCGGCTATGACGGCCCCGGCGGCGTGATCGTCTCCGAAGGCGTGATTTCCGACGTCGCCAAGGGCCGCGATTTCGCCAAGCTGACCAAGGACGTCCGCGTCATCGATTGCGGCGGCGCCATGCTGGCGCCGGGCCTGATCGACCTGCGGGTCAAGACCGGCGAGCCGGGGGCCGAGACCAAGGAAACCCTGGCCAGCGCCGCCAAGGCCGCGGCGGCCGGCGGGGTGACCAGCTTCGTCGTCCAGCCCGACACAGACCCGGCCGTCGACGACCCCAGCGTGGTCGACTTCATCCTGCGCCGTTCGCGCGACATCGACAGCGCCCGCATCCTCTGCGCCGGCGCGGCGACCAAGGGGCTGAAGGGCGAGCAGATGGCCGAGATCGGCCTGATGCGCGAGGCCGGCTGCGTCTACGTGACCGACGCCGACCGTCCCATCGTCGACAGCAAGGTGATGCAGCGCATCCTGACCTATGCGCGCGGCTTCGAGACCCTGCTGGCCCACCGGCCGATGGACCCGTGGCTGGCCAAGGGCGGCGCGGCCACCGGCGGCGAATTCGCCGGCCGCATGGGCCTGCCCTCGATCTCGCCGATGGCCGAGCGGATCATGCTGGAGCGCGACGTGGCCCTGCTGGAGGCCACCGGCGGCCGCCTGCTGGTCGACCAGGTCACCAGCGCCCAGGCCCTGGAGACCCTGGCCCGCGCCAAGGCCAAGGGCCTGCGAATCCAC
The DNA here is from genome assembly GCF_056406095.1 of Caulobacter sp. P1_D6. Lineage (NCBI taxonomy): Bacteria > Pseudomonadati > Pseudomonadota > Alphaproteobacteria > Caulobacterales > Caulobacteraceae > Caulobacter > Caulobacter sp. P1_D6. The sequence continues at coordinate 4,669 of NZ_JBFUAW010000077.1, forward strand.
GCCAGCGTGTCGATCAACCACCTGTCGTTCAACGAACTGGACATCGGCGACTATCGCAGCTTCGCCAAGGTCACCCCGCCCCTGCGCGGCGAGGACGACCGCCAGGCGCTGATCGAGGCCCTGGCCTCTGGCCTGATCGACGTCGTCGTCAGCGCCCACGCTCCGGCCCCGGCCGAGGACAAGCGCCTGCCGTTCGACGAGGCCACGCCCGGCGCCGTGGGTCTGGAGACCCTGCTGCCGGCCCTGCTGAGCCTCTATCACGAGGAACGCCTGCCGCTGGTCGACCTGATCCGCGCCGTCACCCTGGCCCCCGCCGCCCTGATCGGCCTGCAGTCGGGCCGCATCGCCCCCGGCGCCCCGGCCGACCTGGTGCTCTGCGACCTGGACGCGCCACTGATCATCGACGCCGGCAAGCTGCTGTCGAAATCCAAGAACTCGCCGTTCGACGGGCGTCGCCTGCAGGGCCAGGTGCTGATGACGATCGTCGACGGCCGGGTGGTGCACCGGGCCGAAGGGTAAGAAGCTCCGCCCCCTCTGGGGGCGGACAGGCGGCGAAGCCGCCAGGTGGAGGCAAGTGTTCACGGCACGATCTCTCACGCTCACGCGGCGAGCCGCTGAGGGAACGGAAAGGGTCGCGGAGCGCCGGACGACGTCCGGAGTTCTTTGTGTTGTTACCGTTTCGACGAAGCCGAYCGCTCCGCGCCATCGTTATCCGCCAGCATCCGGTGGGCAGCCCTGTTGAGGCTTAGCCGGACCCGRTCCCTGTCGTTTCCGAGGGGACCAGCCGCCGAGGGCGCGGGCCAATGGGCAATACACGCGCTTTGTCCCCGTTCGACGCCGACGGCGGGCGGGGCCTGCAACGCCAGGCTCCCCGGACACGCTGAAGTAACCCCCTCCAGCCCA
>NZ_JBFUAW010000078.1:0-4363 GCF_056406095.1 Caulobacter sp. P1_D6
TGGCCGCCCTCTATGTCGCCGGCGCGCCGATCGACTGGACCGCCGTCCATCGCCATCAGCCCCACGCCCGCCTCCACCTGCCGACCTATCCCTTCCAGCGCAAACCCTACTGGATGGCCCCGACACCCGCGGTGAATACGGGGGCGGCCGACCTGTTCCACGAGATGCAATGGCGCGCCGCGCCCTTCGACGCGGCGACAGAACCGTCCGCGCGGTCGGTGCTGATCTTCGCCGACCGCTCCGGCGTCGCCGAAAGGCTGGCCGCCACCCTGACGGCGATGGGCCAGACCTGCACCCTGGTGCGGCGCGACGGCGATGAGGCCGACGCCGGCTATCGCCTCGGATCTCTGGACGCGCTCGATCAGATGCTGCCGGAGATCCTCGCCGCCAGCGCGCCCTCGGCTATCGCCTATCTGTGGAACCTCGATCTGGACGGCATGCGTGATGATGACGACTCCTGCGGAGAGCTGACCGCCCTGCACCTGATCCAGGGCGTGCTGCGGGAAGCGTCCACGCCGCCCAGGCTGTGGTTCGTCAGCCGAGCCGGCCAGCCAGTCGGCGACGCCACGGTCGCCCCGCATCAGGCTCCGCTCTGGGGCGTGGGCCGCGCGTTGTCCCTGGAGCATCCGGAAGCCTGGGGCGGTCTCGTTGACCTGGCGCCCGAGGCGTATCCCGACGAAGCGCTGGACCTTGCCCGCCAGCTCTGCGGCGACGACGGTGAAGACCTGGTCGCCTTCCGCGACGGCCGGCGGTTGGTCGCCCGTCTGGCGGCCGCGCCCGCTCCGAAGTCCGCCCCGCCGCCCGTGCGGCCGGACGCCAGCTATCTGATCACCGGCGGTCTGGGCAGCCTGGGCCGCGCCGTCGCTCGGTGGCTGGCCGAGGCCGGCGCACGCAGCCTGGTGCTGGCCGGACGTAGCCAGCCGACCGAAGCCGCCGCAGCCGATATCGCGGCTCTAGAAGCAACCGGCGTATGCGTCACGCTCCTGTCGGTCGATGTCAGCGACCGTGAGAATCTCGCGCCCGCCCTGGCCGAGATCTCCGGCGCCCTGCCGCCCCTGCGCGGGATCGTGCACGCGGCCGGCGTGCTGGACGACGGCGTGCTGTTCGCCCAGACCGACGAGCGCTTCGTCAAGGTGATGCGGCCCAAGGCGCGCGGGGCCTGGAACCTCCACGACCTGACCCGCGACCTGCCGCTCGACTTCTTCGTGATGTTCTCCTCGGCCGCGACGCTGTTCGGCTCGCCCGGCCAGGCGAACTATTCGGCCGCCAACGCCTTCCTCGACGGCCTGGCCAACCATCGCCGGTCGTTGGGCCTGCCCGCGCTCAGCGTCGGCTGGGGTCCGTGGCGCGACATCGGCATGGCGGCTGATCTGGCCCGCCGCACCGGCAAGACCCACGCCCCGCGCGGCGTCTCCGCCCTGGCTCCGGCCGAAGCGCTGAAGCACTTGGGCGATCTGATGAACGCGTCCTCGCCGCAGGTCGCGGTGATGCCGGTCAACTGGCCCGCCTTCATGGAGCAGTTCGCCCCAGGCGAGCGGCCGCGCGCGCTGGACGACCTGGCCGGCGCTCTGCCGGCCGAGGCGGCCAAGGACGAGCGCGCCGTCCGTGGCCCCGCCGCCTTCCTGATGGAACTGATCGCCGCGCCGGCCCGCGAGCGTCGGCCGATCCTGGTCCGGTTCCTCCAGGCCGAACTGGCCGCCATCACCGGCGACGACACCCTGGCCGATCCGAACGCGGGCTTCTTCGACATGGGCCTGGACTCGCTGATGGCGGTCGAGATGAAGAACCGGCTGGGCGCCAATCTGGACGTCACCCTGCCGGCGACCGTGGTCTTCCGCTTCCCGAACATCGCCGCCCTGACGGACCACCTTCTGACGGACGTTCTGGGCCTGGCCGAACCGACCCAGACGGACGAAGCGGAACCCCAGGACGCGTTCGAGGGCGCGTCCGAGGCTGAATTGCTGGCGTTGCTGGCGGGTGAACTCGAAGGGGCCGCGCCATGACCCGCACACCGCCGGAGTTGGACCGCGAAGCCGTCGTCAAACGGGCGCTGACCGAGATGCGCGATCTGCGCCAGAAGCTGGGCGAGGCCCAACGGTGGCGCAGCGAACCGATCGCCGTGATCGGCCTGGGTTGCCGCTTCCCAGGCGGCGTCGACGGTCCGGACGCGTTCTGGACGGCGCTGACGGAGGGCCGCGACGCCACCGGCGAGGTTCCCTCGGCGCGCTGGGACGTCGACGCCTTCTTCGATCCTCAGCCTTCCACCCCCGGCAAGATGTACACGCGCCGTGGCGGCTTCCTGTCCGAAGACGTCGCCGCGTTCGATCCCGGCTTCTTCCGCCTGTCCCCGCGCGAGGCCACCACGCTGGACCCGCAGCAGCGGCTGTTGCTGGAGGTGGCGTGGGAAGCGTTCGAGCATGCCGGTCGACCGCCTCGGTCGGGCGACAAGACCGGGGTCTTCGTCGGGATCAGCACCAACGACTACGCCCAGAACACCCTGTTCGGCGCGCCCAGCCAGATCGAGCTCTACACCGCCACCGGCGCGGCGCTGAACGCCGCCGCCGGGCGGATCGCCTTCACCTTCGGCCTGCAGGGACCGGCCATGGCGATCGACACGGCCTGCTCGTCGTCGCTGGTCGCGGTCCATCTGGCTTGCCGCAGCCTGCGCCTGGGCGAGTGCCGCGAGGCCCTGGCCGGCGGCGTCAGCCTGATCCTGTCACCCGCAGGCACCATCGCCACCTGCCAGGCCCGGATGATGGCGCCCGATGGCCGCTGCAAGACCTTCGACGCCTCGGCCGACGGCTATGGGCGCGGAGAGGGCTGCGGACTGGTGGTGCTGAAAAGGCTGTCGGACGCGGTGGCTGACGGCGACGACGTGCTGGCGGTGATCCGGGGCTCGGCCGTCAACCAGGACGGGGCCAGTGGCGGGCTCACCGTGCCCAACGGCGCGGCGCAACGCGATCTTTTCAAGGCGGCCCTGGCCGACGCCCAGGTCCAGCCGGTCGAGGTGGGGCTGGTCGAGGCGCACGGCACGGGCACGCCGCTGGGCGATCCGATCGAACTGGAGTCGATCCAGGCCGTGTACGGCGAAGGTCGAGACAACGCGCGACCGTGCGCCGTCGGTTCGGTGAAGACCAATATCGGCCACCTGGAAGCCGCCGCCGGCATCGCGGGGCTGATCAAGACGGTGCTGGCGCTGCGTCACGAGACCATCCCGCGCCATCTGCACCTGAAGACGCTCAACCCCCAGATCGAGCTGGCCTCGACCTTCGTGATCCCGACCTCCGACCAGGCCTGGCCGCGTGGCGACGCCCCGCGCCTGGCCGGCGTCAGCAGCTTCGGCTTCACCGGCACGAACGCCCACGTGATCGTGGGGGAGGGGCCTTCGCGGACGGAGGCGGCGCTCAACGCCGATCCGGGCCCGCAGGTGATCCCCCTGTCGGGCCGCAACGAGGCGGCGGCGCGGGCCCTGGCCGAGCGCTATCGGCCGTTCGCCGACATGCCCCTGGCCGACATCGCCTTCGCCGCCGGCGCCGGGCGCTCGCACTTCGAGCACCGCATCGCCATCCTGGCCGAGACCGGCGAGCAGCTGGCCAAGCGCCTCGACGCGGCCGCCGAGGGTCGCAGCGACCCCGGCGTGCTGCGCGGCCAGGTCTCCGGGGCCCAGCGGCCGAAGATCGCCTTCGTCTTCACCGGCCAGGGCTCGCAATACGCCGGCATGGGCCGCCAGCTCTACGACCGCGAGCCGGTGTTCCGCGCCGCCCTGGACCGCTGCGACGTCCTGCTGGACGGGACCCTGCTGCCGGTGCTGTTCGAGGACGCCAGCGGCCTGATCGACCAGACCGGCCATACCCAGCCGGCGCTGTTTTCCCTGGAATACGCCCTGTGCGCCCTGTGGCGCTCCTGGGGCGTGGAGCCTTCGGTGGTGCTGGGTCACAGCGTCGGGGAATATGTCGCCGCCTGCGTGGCCGGGGTGTTCAGCCTGGAGGAAGGCTTGAAGCTGGTGGCCCGCCGCGCCCAGCTGATGCAGGCCCTGCCGCCGGGCGGAGCCATGGCCGCGGTCTGGGCGAGCGAGGCGGATCTCGACCTTTCCGCCTATGGCGATCGCCTGTCGCTGGCCGCCGTCAACGGTCCCGGCGACCTGGTGGTCTCCGGCGAGGCGACGGCCCTGGACGCCTTGCGCGCCGACCTGGAGCGCCAGGGCGTGGCCAGCCGGCCGCTGACCGTCTCCCACGCCTTCCACTCGCCGCTGATGGCCCCGATCCTGGAGCCGTTCGCCGACCTGGCCCGCACCGTCGACTACCAGCGGCCGCAGGTCCGGCTGATCCGCGACCTGGACGGCGCGCTCGCCGACGGCCCGCTG
>NZ_JBFUAW010000079.1:0-1757 GCF_056406095.1 Caulobacter sp. P1_D6
CTTCGTTCGCGCGCCTGGTTCGACAATCCGGACAACGCGGACATGACGGCGCTGTATCTGGAGCGCTACCTGAACTTCGGCCTGTCGCTGGATGAGCTGCAGTCGGGCAAGCCGATCATCGGCATCGCCCAGACGGGCAGCGACCTGTCGCCCTGCAACCGCCACCACCTGGTGCTGGCCGAGCGCATCCGCGAAGGCATCCGCACGGCCGGCGGCATCGCCCTGGAGTTCCCGGTCCACCCGATCCAGGAGACCGGCAAGCGGCCGACCGCGGGCCTGGACCGCAACCTCTCGTATCTGGGCCTGGTGGAGACCCTGTACGGCTATCCGATCGACGGGGTRGTGCTGACCATCGGCTGCGACAAGACCACCCCGGCCTGCCTGATGGCCGCCGCSACSGTCAACATCCCGGCCATCGCCCTGTCGGTCGGCCCGATGCTGAACGGCTGGCACAAGGGCCAGCGCACCGGCTCGGGCACCATCGTGTGGAAGGCCCGCGAGCTGCTGGCGGCCGGCGAGATCGACCGCGCCGGCTTCATCAAGCTGGTGGCCAGCTCGGCYCCSTCGACCGGCTACTGCAACACCATGGGCACGGCCACGACCATGAACTCGCTGACCGAGGCGCTGGGCATGTCTCTGACCGGCTCGGCGGCGATCCCGGCCCCCTACAGGGATCGRCAGCAGAACGCCTACGAGACCGGCCTGCGSATCGTCGARCTGACCCWGCAGGACATCAAGCCKTCCGACATCCTGACCCGCGACGCCTTCCTCAACGCCATCGTCGTCAATTCGGCGATCGGCGGCTCGACCAACGCCCCSATCCAYCTGAACGSCCTGGCCCGCCACATGGGCGTGGAGCTGAGCGTCGACGACTGGCAGACCTATGGCGAGGAGGTGCCGCTGCTGGTCAACCTGCAGCCGGCCGGCGARTATCTGGGCGAGGACTATTACCGGGCCGGCGGGGTGCCGGCCGTGGTCAACCAGCTGATGGGCCAGGGCCTGATCCGCCAGGACGCCCTGACCGTGTCGGGCCAGACGATCGGCGAGGCCTGCCGGGGGGCGRYCATCGAGGACGAGGCGGTGATCCGCCCCTTYGACAAGCCGCTGGTCCAGCGCGCCGGCTTCGTGGTCATGCGCGGCAACCTGTTCAACTCGGCGATCATGAAGACCAGCGTGATCACCGCCGAGTTCCGCGACCGCTACCTGTCCGACCCCGACGATCCGGACGCCTTCGAAGGCCAGGCCGTGGTGTTCGACGGTCCGGAGGACTACCACCATCGCATCGACGACCCGGCTGTCGGCATCACCGAGCGCAGCGTGCTGTTCATGCGCGGGGCGGGGCCGATCGGCTATCCCGGCGCGGCCGAGGTCGTGAACATGCGGGCCCCCGACTACCTGATCAAGCGCGGCATCCACCAGCTGCCCTGCATCGGCGACGGGCGCCAGTCGGGCACYTCSGGCTCGCCCTCGATCCTCAACGCCTCGCCCGAGGCGGCGGCCGGCGGCGGCCTGGCCCTGCTGAAGAGCGGCGACCGGGTGCGGGTGGACCTGCGCAAGTCGCGCGTCGACGTGCTGGTCACCCCCGAGGAGATCGTCGAGCGGCGCAAGGCGCTGGAGGCGGCCGGCGGCTACAAATATCCGGAAAGCCAGACGCCCTGGCAGGAGATCCAGCGGGCCATCGTCGGCCAGATGGAGACCGGCGCGGTCCTGGAACCGGCGGTCAAGTACCAGCGCATCGCCCAGACCAAGGGCCTGCC
>NZ_JBFUAW010000080.1:0-1755 GCF_056406095.1 Caulobacter sp. P1_D6
TCGAATTCCGTTCGAATTCCGTGTCAAACCGTTTTTTACAAAACCGTCCGAACCAATCCACCAAATCCGCACCAAAGCAAACCCAGTAGACCGAAGCGACCTTCTAGTGAAAGCCGCCAATCAAGTCAAGCAAGAATTCCAAAGAAACCCTCGAAGAACTCGAGAAGACTTGAAGTGAATTCTTGTGAACCCTCTATCAAACCTTCCGGAGCCGCGCTTCTAGTGAAAGCCAAACCCCGTGTCAACCTCAAATTCTGCTGAATTTCAGCAAACCTTCGAAGCCAAATACTTCACCGAACCTTGGAATTCTTATCGAACTCTTTGCTTCAGTGAGGAGCGGTGCTTCTAGTGAGGCATCACTCCAGAGTCAACCGCCTCATTCTTCCGTCCTTTCGGAGGGCCAAGGCCGCAGCGAAGAGACAAAAAGGGATCCTTGGGCCGCCGAGGCTGCCCGCCTGGATCCGTTACCGAGTCGATTGGAGCGCGGAAACTAACGAAACCGGCCGAAGAAAGCAAGAGCCTTGCGGTTCCTGCCCCGTGGTCGCGATCGCGTTTCCGAGCGAGGGGCGGATATAGGCGTGTGACGACGCGGTGACAACCCCTCTCCGGTTGAATCCCGATCTGGCGGCTTGGGCTTTGGCGGCTTGGGCTTTGGCGGGGCCAGGTCGCACCCTTTGGTCGCTGTCGCCGGCCTCGTGCACGACTTGGCCGCCAAGCGCCGAGCAAGGCGCGTGTACCGCGGAGAATCGGGCGCCTTCCCTCCCCGCCGCTTATCCGGACATCGACTGAACGATGCCGCCCCTCGATTCAGCCTGCGCGCCAGAGATCGGCGCGCGCCCTACAGGAAGGCGGAAGCCGATCGACCCGCAGATCTTGCGCGACAAGAGTTGGAAGGGGCGGTCGAGGGCTGGAGAATCGCCGGCCGATTCCTTCGAACGCCCGTGGATCGAGACTGGTTTCATCGTCGAGAGGGGGAATCTCGGGCGGCGCGGGGTGCACGCCTTGATCCAGGTCGGCGTCGAGCCGCCGGTTTTGCGACCGCGAGACAGGCGTCCGATCGCCGCCGCCTCGCTTCAGCGGGAGGAATCGATACGATTCGCCGCGCGACGGGCGCGATCCGGGAGGTCTGCGGTGCATGGGATGCTGTTAGAAGGCGCCGCTCTGGATGGATCTTCGGATCGCAGCGCCTTGAGCTGGACCCGATTCTCGTTGAATTCGACCTCACCATGGGCGGACGAGGGCCGGTTTCGCGACTTCGACCTGGCAAATGCGATCCAGAATCCTGGCGTTGCGCGGATATGGCCCGCGGAGCAGCGACACCAGCGGCAGACGCGGGCGATTCCCGGCCTTGGCGGGCCGTCTAGTCGCCGAATGCGGACGTCCGGCGCCGTGAGACGGCGTCGTAGGCCGCCTTCGCAAGGGCCTTACAGGGCCCAGGCGATGCGATTCCCGGTGTTGCGGAGAAGTGGAGTCGCGGCGCGTCAGCTCGAGGCCTCTTGGGAAGGTCCCGGACACGCCCTCGAGCTGGGAGTTGCGAGGACCCGGCGGTAGACCGGCCTCGCCTGCGCGGAGATAGGCCCAAACGAAAATGGCCTCCCGAAGGAGGCCATTCTTGATCTTGGGTGCGGGGACAGGATTTGAACCTGTGACCTTCAGGTTATGAGCCTGACGAGCTACCGGGCTGCTCCACCCCGCGGCGAAGTGGGTAGTTTGTGTATCGTGGGTAGGGTTGGACTTTGGAGCGTGAGCTCTACA
>NZ_JBFUAW010000081.1:0-1479 GCF_056406095.1 Caulobacter sp. P1_D6
TCCGAGGCGACGACCGCGAAGCCGCGGCCGTGCTCGCCGGCCCGGGCGGCTTCCACCGCCGCGTTCAGGGCCAGCAGGTCGGTCTGGCGCGCGATCTCCTGCACGATGGTGATCTTCTCGGCGATCGTCTGCATGGCGCTGACCGCGCGGTTGACCGCATCGCCCGAGATCTCGGCGTCCTTGGCCGACTGGCGGGCGATCTTCTCGGTCTGGGCGGCGTTGTCGGCGTTCTGCTTGATGTTGGCGGCCATCTCTTCCATCGAGGCCGAGGCCTCTTCGGCCGAGGAGGCCTGCTCGGTGGCGCCCTGCGACACCTGCTCCGAAGCCGCCGACAGTTCCTGCGAGCCTGCCGAGACGTTCTCCGAGGCCGAGATCGCGTCGGCGACGACGCCTTGGAGGCGTTCCACCATGCGGCCCAGGGCTAGGCCCAGGGCGTCCTTGTCCGACAGCGGCTTGACCTGCACCGTCAGGTCGCCGTCGGCGATCTGGTCGGCCAGGGCGGCGGTGGCGCGCAGGTTGGCGGTCATGGTGTTGACGGTGTCGACCAGGTCCTTGATCTCGTCATTGCTGGTCACCTCGACCCGCTGGTCGAGGTCGCCGATCGCCACGGCGCCGGCCAGGGCGGCGATCTTGCCCAGGCCCTTGCTGATGTTCAGCGAAATCCAGACGGCGGCGGCGGTGGCGACGAGCACGGCGATGACGGACAGGGCGATCAGGACCGAGCGGATGACCGCGTAGTCGGCGTCGGCCTTGTCGATCGCGGCCTGCAGCTGGTTCTCGGACAGCTCGACCAGGGCCTGCACATGATCGCCGGTGTCGGTCACCAGCTGGCGCGATTCACCGACCGACAGCGCCATGGCGTCGGCCTTGCGGCCCTCGTCGACGAGCTGGCGCATCCGGTCGTCGACGGCGGCGAAGCGCTTCCAGGTCCGACCCAGGGCCTGCCACTTCGGCTTGCCCTCGGCGGTGGCCTTTTCCTCGGTCTTGGCCAGCAGGTCCTCGAAGGCCTGACGATCTTCGTCGATCTTGCTCTCGAACGCCTTGATCTGTTGCGGCGAGTCCGCGGCGATCAGGTTCTTCTCGGTGCGCACGACGTTCAGCAGGTGGATGTTGAGCTGCTGGGCGGCCTTGAGACGCGCGGTCGGTCCGGAGACCAGGGCGTTCATCTCGCTATTGGTCGTGGCCAGGCTGTTGATGCTGAACAGCGAGGTGCCCGCCAGGAGCAGGATGAGCCCCCCGAAGGCCGCGGCGAGTTTCACTTTGATCGTCAGGCGCACTTTGGTCGCTCCGAAGGAGACTTGAAGGGGTTGGACGGGGGACCGCCGTCCTTACGCATAGTCCCGGAAGTCGGCGTCTTGGGCGTCGGGACCGCCGTTGGTCAGGTCCAGGGCGAAGCCGCTGGCCCGGGCCTGCTGGGCGGCCACGGTCGGACGGGCCGGCGTGGCGGCCTTGCGGGCGACGGGAGCCGGCGCCGCGCGG
>NZ_JBFUAW010000082.1:0-1265 GCF_056406095.1 Caulobacter sp. P1_D6
TGACCTCGGCCGTGGCGGGAGCCGTGCTCTCCATGACCTCGGCCGTGGCGGGAGCCGTGCTCTCCACCGTCGCCACCGTGATCCAGATGGCCGTGGTGGTGGGGGCCACCAGCCCGGCCGTCCTGCGGGCCATGGCCGCGCCCCTGATCGGCGCCGGTCTGGTCGCCGCGGGCTACGGCGCGGTCTTCACCATCGCGGCCCTGCGCACGCCGCCGCCCAAGGGGGAACAGGAGCCGGACAAGGCCTTCAGCCTGGCCGGCGCCCTGATCTTCGCCCTGACCCTGTCGGTGGTGCTGCTGGCCTCGGCCGCCCTGCGCGCCGAGTTCGGCGAGACCGGCGCGATCCTGGCGGCCGCCGTCGCCGGTTTCGTCGACACCCACGCGCCGGCCATCTCGATCGCCTCGCTGACGGCCAATGGCCGCATGCCGGCCCAGGACGCCGTCATCCCGATCCTGGCCGGCTTCACCACCAACACGATCACCAAGATCGTTGTGGCCGCCACCAGCGGAGGCCGCGCCTTCGCTCTGAGGGTGGCGCCCGGCGTGGTCCTCGTGGCGGCGGCCGCCTGGGCCGGTGCCTTGATCGGTCACGCCGTGAACTAGGGGTAAAAACTTATTCCCATCGCTCCCGGCGTGTTTCCCCAACGAATTCAACGCCGAAAATCCACTTATCCTCCCTCTTTCGCGCCAAGGCATAATCAACCCACTTCGAGGCGATGGGGAGGGCGCTAAGGCCTGCGACCTTCGCGGCCTTGGGGTGCGGTCGAGCGGGCGCGCTCGTCGGCGGCGGTTCGCCCTCAAGGCGGGCCGCGACCCTCGTCATCTGATGCCGGCCGGGCTCGGAACACGGATACGGCGTTGATGAAGGGGCTGGCGGCGCGACAGGCATGGGGTGACCCGTGCGTTCCGGGACCGGGCGACGCGAGCCCGGCCCGCCCGTCGGGGGCTTAAAGCCGGCGAGGCCTGAACAGGGCCGATCGCCGGACGCTCCCGGATAACGATCGCGCGGAGCGTCGGTCCTGGTCGAAACGGTATTTCTCTACAAAGCTTCCGGGCCTGGCCCGGCGCTCCGCGGCCCTCCCCACACCTTCAGCGGCTTTCCGCGTGAAGCGGTGAAGTCGTGTCATCCAGGCCCTCCCCCTTTGGGGGAGGTGTCGGCGAAGCCGACGGAGGGGGGAGTGATCTGCAGATGGCCAGATCCACGATCGACGACCCTAAAGTTCCCCCCACCGATCGCTGCGCGATCACCTCCCCCACAGGGGGAGG
>NZ_JBFUAW010000083.1:0-1263 GCF_056406095.1 Caulobacter sp. P1_D6
GACGGCTTCCTGGCGGTCGACCGCAACGGCGACGGGGCGATCAACACGCTGTCGGAAATCTCGTTCGTGCAGGACAAGCCGGGCGCGACCAGCGACCTGGARGGCCTGCGCACCTGGGACACCAACGCCGACGGGGTGCTGGACAAGGCCGACAAGGACTTCGGCAAGATCCTGCTGTTCGTCGACGCCAACCAGAACGGCCGCTCGACCAGCAAGGAGCTGCGCACCCTGGAAGAGGCCGGGATCAAGGCCATCAACCTGGGCGGGGCCGCCACCGGCTACACCCGCGAGATGACCACCGACAGCTTCGTGCAGAACACCATCAGCTTCGTGTGGGCCGACGGACGCACGGGCGAGGGCTACGACGTGGCCCTGGCGCGCCGGGTGCTGGGSTCCGARGGCCTCTATGCCGGCGAGTACCAGGCCGAGTGGGGCGCGCGCGACGAGGACGGGACGCTGGGCCAACTGGTCAACGACCCCAAGGCCGCGGCCAAGGCCTCGCGGATCAAGGCCAAGAARGGSCTGCTGGACAAGCTCGGGGCSAGCTACGCCGAGGTCAAGGCCGCCGCCCAGGTGGACTTCTCCGACCACGACAAGGTCGACGCGGCGATCGCCAAGCGCTGGAAGAAGATGGACGCCTCGCAGCGGGCGGCGTGGCTGTCGGGCCAGGCCAGCGGCATGGAGGGCCAGCAGAACCTGGCCGGGCTGAAGGCGATCTCGTCGGGCCAGGCGCTGAACAACGCCCTGACGCGCGGGGCCCAGGCCGGGGCGGACCTGGTCGCCCAGGGCCTGGCCCAGGCCGGGGCGGGGGTGTCGGCCGGCGGGCCGGGGGCCAACGCCGCCGGCGGTCCGGCGGCGGCCAACGGCCTGGGCGTGGACTTCGGCGCCGGCGGTCTTGGCGGCTTCGGCGGCGTGGCGGCCAGCGAGCCGCTCGACGGCGTGGTTTCGACCGGGCCCATGGTCGGTTCGACGATCGGCCAGGACCAGGCCTGGTGGCGCGGCGAGACCGGCGGCGGCCTGGCCGGGGCCGGATCCCTGGCCGCCCTGCTGGCGGCCATGGACCAGGGCGCGGGCGGCTCGGCGCCGTCCGGCCTGGGCCCGGCGAGCGACGACTCGGCCCTGCTGCAGCAGATGCTGCTGCGCCAGGCCATGGCCGGGTTCGGCGGCCAGGCCGGCGGCTCGGCGGCGATCTGGAACCGCGACGCGGCCCAGGCCTCGGCCGTCCTCGGCGCCGCCGACCAGACCGCCACGTCCCCCACCCGC
>NZ_JBFUAW010000084.1:0-1192 GCF_056406095.1 Caulobacter sp. P1_D6
GTCGAACCCCGCGACGAGGCTGGCCCCGGCGGCGGCTCGGGCGGCGGCAACGGCGGCACGGTCGACGTATTCAACGACGGCGTCATCGAAACCTACGGCTTGGCCTCGATCGGCATGTTCGCCCAGAGCGTGGGCGGCAGCGGCGGCGTGGGCGGCGGGGCCGGCGGCCTGGTCGGCATCGGCGGCGGTGGCGGCTCGTCCGGCGACGGGGCGGCGGTGACCGCGACGAACGCGGGCCAGATCTACACCCACAACGACCTGGCGGCGGGCGTGTTCGCCCAGTCGATCGGCGGCGGCGGCGGCAACGGCGCGGGCGGCGGCGGCCTGGTCGGCGTCGGCGGCGACGGCGGCGCTTCGGGCAAGGGCGGAACCGTCACGGTGTCGAACACCGGCCTGGTGGAAACCGACGGCAAGTCGTCCCAGGCGGTGTTCGCCCAGAGCATCGGCGGCGGCGGCGGCAACGGCGCGGGGGCCGGCGGCCTGGTCGCGATCGGCGGCAAGGGCGGAGCGGGCGGCGACGGCGAGGCGGTCACGGTCACCAACAGCGGCGACCTGATCACCCACGGCTACGACTCCTACGCCGTCTTCGCCCAGAGCGTGGGCGGCGGCGGCGGCAACGGCGGCGGCGCGGGCGGCATGTTCGCGATCGGCGGCGGCGGGGCCGGCGGCGGCGTCGGCGGCGTGGTCAACGTCAGCAATCATGGAACGATCGTCACCGACCTCGACGGTTCGGGCGGCATCTTCGCCCAGTCGGTCGGCGGCGGCGGCGGCAACGGCGGCGACTCCACCAGCGTGGGCCTGTTCGTCAACCTGTCGATCGGCGGCGACGGCGGCACGGCCAGCAAGGGCGGCGACGTCACGGTCATCAACGACGGCTCGATCGCCACCGGCGGCGACCGGGCCACGGCCATCTACGCCCAGAGCATCGGCGGCGGCGGCGGCAACGGCGGCTTCGGGGCCGGCGGCGCGATCGGCGTCTATGGCGCGGTCAGCATCGGGGTCGGCGGCGACGGCGGTGCGGGCGGCGCGGGCGGGGTCGTCAACGTCACGGCCGACGGGACCCTGGTCACGACCGGCGACGACTCGCGCGGCGTGTTCGCCCAGAGCGTGGGCGGCGGCGGCGGCGACGGCGGCTACACGGTGGCGGCGGCCCTGGCGGTCGGCGACGTCGGGGCGGCGGCCGGCGCGATCT
>NZ_JBFUAW010000085.1:0-687 GCF_056406095.1 Caulobacter sp. P1_D6
CGCGCCGTAGCCCGCGGCGACCAGACCGGCGCCGATCAGGGGCGCGGCCATGGCCCGCAGGACGGCCGGGCTGGTGGCCCCCACCACCACGGCCATCTGGATCACGGTGGCGACGGTGGAGAGCACGGCTCCCGCCACGGCCGAGGTCATCACCTTGGGGTCCTTGGCCGCCCGCGCGCCCATGGCCCCGATCGTCGCCGAGCTGGACACGAAGCCCGAGGCCAGGCCCGAGATCGGCAGGCCGAACCGCGAGCCCAGCACCCGCGTGGCCAGGTGGCCGATCGCGCCGATCGCCAGCACCAGCACCACCAGCCGCCAGACGGACYTGGGATTGAGCGCCTCGTAGGGGCCCATCTGCCGGTCGGGCAGCAGCGGCATGACCACGATCAGGGCCGCGCCCAGGATCAGGGCCGAACGCACCTCGTCCTCGGTCAGGACCGTGCGCACGAAGTGATGCAGGCGCTCGCGGCTGGACAGCAGCAGGGCGACGACGATGCCCACCGCGCCGGCGGCCGAGGGAGCCTTCATGGCCAGGCCGCCGGCCAGCACCGTCAGCAGGATCGCGAACTCGGTCGTCAGGCCGGGCCCCTCCTGCTCGCGGTTGCGCCAGTAGCTCAGGCCCACCAGGCCGGCGATGGCCGCCGCCAGGACCGCCAGCAGCATGACGCCGCCGCAGGCGACCGCCAC
>NZ_JBFUAW010000086.1:0-634 GCF_056406095.1 Caulobacter sp. P1_D6
CCTTTGGCGTTGTGCCGACGGCCGGGGGCGTGGCCACCGATGCTTACATCACCGGTGACTGGGATCAGATCGAGGATGCCTACTACAACGATCTAATCAGTCAGGACGAGTTTGATCGGCTTTCCGCCCGCCAGCGCGAGCTGACTGAGGGGTCGAACGTTCAGAAGTGATCGACTCGGACCTACTGCGCGAGGAAGTCGCGCAGCAGCTCGCGGCTCTGTGCGAGCAGGGCGGGCCGTTGCACACCGATGCGCCCGGCAACACTGCAGAACGCTACCGCTTCGATTCCCACGGCCGAGGGCCGTTTCTACGGAGTGTTCGCGAGCGCTATCTGGGGTTGCAGGATCCGCCACGTGAAGGGCGGTCAGCGATCGTCACCGCTGGGGTGCCGGGGGCTGGCAAGTCCACGATTCTCGCTGAACGTATTCCCGATCTCGCGCATTACCGTGTTCTCGACCCGGACATCGTCAAGATCTACCTCGTCGAGCAAGCGCTCGCTGACGGCATCTACGACGACCTGTTGGGTCGCTCGTTGGCTGACGGGCACGCCGTGGCACCGATGGAACTCGCTGCTTTGGTACATCGAGAATCGACAGCCATCATCGAAAGTATCCGTCGTCTCTGCCTGCAGCGC
>NZ_JBFUAW010000087.1:0-616 GCF_056406095.1 Caulobacter sp. P1_D6
ATCGCGCGCCAGACCGACCTGCTGGCCCTGAACGCGGCGGTGGAAGCCGCCCGGGCCGGCGAGCACGGCCGCGGCTTCGCGGTCGTCGCCTCGGAAGTCCGCAAGCTGGCCGAGCGGTCGCAGACCGCCGCCACCGAGATCGGCGCGGTGTCTTCGGACACCGTCAAGGCCGCCCAGTCGGCCGGCGAGATGCTGACCAGCCTGGTGCCCAACATCCGCAAGACCGCCGAACTGGTCGCCGAGATTTCGGCAGCCTGCCGCGAGCAGGACATCGGCGCCTCGCAGATCAACGAGGCCATCCAGCAACTGGACAAGGTCACCCAGCAGAACGCCAGCGCCTCGGAAGAGATGTCGGCGACCTCCGAGGAGCTGGCCGCCCAGGCCGAGGAGCTGCAGACCTCGATCGCCTACTTCCGCACCGACTCGACGGGCAGCGCCGCGCGCAAGCCGGCCCGGGCTCCGGCCCGCCGCGCGGCGCCGGCTCCCGTCGCCCGCAAGGCCGCCACGCCGGCCCGTCCGACCGTGGCCGCCCAGCAGGCCCGGGCCAGCGGCTTCGCCCTGGACCTGACCAACGGCGGTCCCGACGCCCAAGACGCCGACTTCCGGGACTATGCGT
>NZ_JBFUAW010000088.1:0-614 GCF_056406095.1 Caulobacter sp. P1_D6
GTGCTCGGCAGTGACCGGACCCCCACGTGGAGCGGCTGGGCGTCGGTGGAGGCCGTGCAACGGGAGTACGCGATCTCCACGATCAACTTCGTCAAGCCGGGTGTCGGGGAGACCACCCGCGTTCTGCTGCGCCGGGTTCCGTGGCGGGTGCTGGTGCGCGAGGCCGACGCACCCGAACACCTGCACATCCGCATGCTCGCCGAGGCGCGGAACGTCCCCGTCGAGGTGGTACCGGATCTGGCGTACTCCTGCATGGGACTGATCAAGGACGTGACGTGACCGCGCTGATCGCGACCGATCTCGATCGCACGATGATCTACAGCGCCGCCGCACTCGCGCTCGGCACGTCGGGTGAGCGGGTGTGCGTCGAGTACTACCAGGGTGAGCCGTTGTCGTACATGACCTCTCGCGCCGCGGCCATGCTCGTGGACCTCGCCCGGTCCGCCGTCGTGGTGCCCACCACCACCCGCACCGTCGAGCAGTTCCAGCGCATCGATCTGCCGGGTGCGCCCTGGCGGTACGCGGTCACCAGCAACGGCGGCACCATCCTCACCGACGGCGTGCCCGACGCGTCCTGGCGGGCGAGTGTCGACCGGTCGGTCGCGGCCACCGCC
>NZ_JBFUAW010000089.1:0-562 GCF_056406095.1 Caulobacter sp. P1_D6
AATAATACACGCGCTTTGTCCCCGTTCGACGCCGACGGCGGGCGGGGCCTGCAACGCCAGGCTCCCCGGACACGCTGAAGTAACCCCCTCCAGCCCAATCCCGCTCGATCGCCCCCCGCCGCCGCATCGGTCGCTGGCCATGCGCCCTTTCCATGCGGCGAGGTGAGATCAGGATACGGGTGGTTCGRGAGGTGAGGACAAAATCGGGTCGAGAAAGTTCAGGGCGTTGAAATCGCGGGGCTTCATCCGCTGAACGCCGAGCATAAGCGCTCGAAACCCTCTCCCTCTGGGAGAGGGCTCAAGGAAGGGCGCCCCTTCCGAAACCGCCCCTGACGTCATCCGCCAACGGCGAGGCCGCGCCTTGAAGCATTGGCGGATGCGGGTTTCGCAAAGCGGACGTTTCGAAGGTCAGCTATGGGTGGATGGCGGTCACGCTGCTGCTAAGCTGCGCTTATGAACCGTCTCTCTGCGCTCATCTTTGCAGCTTTCATGATCTTCGTCTTTGTGGCCGTTGGTGGGACGTGGGTGAAGGGTATTGCTGACGTCCTGAAAGCCCACCGAC
>NZ_JBFUAW010000090.1:0-540 GCF_056406095.1 Caulobacter sp. P1_D6
GATCATCACCGCGTCGGGTCCGAGCGCCGACACGGCCGACCACGCGAGCACGTCCTTGCGCGGTCCGGAGAACAGACCGCGTCCGGCCATCGTGAAGCCCGCGACCTGACCGCCGCCGGGGCGGTAGACGATGTCCTTGATCTGCGCGACGTCCTCGCCGGCCATGGTCACGACGGGTCGCTTGGCCACCTCGCTCGCACGCATGAGGGTGCTCATCGTTTCGATCCCTTGCCCTGCTTCGGGTCGACGATGATGACGCCGCCGGAGCGCCGCTTCGCCTGAATCACGAGAACCAGGGCGACGATCGCGATGACGACGACGATCGCGATGATGAGCCAGACCCACCAATCCATGTTCGTTCCTTGCCGGTAGGTGTCGCGGGGGTTGACGCGCCACGAGGTGTCGGGCCCACGGTTGCGGGATACCGCACAGCATTCCACGACGTGCGGGCGATCAAACCGTGATCGTCGCCTCGCGATGAGTGTCGTGAGAAACTGACACCCATGAGCATCGGAACCCTGATTCTGCTTCGCCACGGCG
>NZ_JBFUAW010000091.1:0-518 GCF_056406095.1 Caulobacter sp. P1_D6
CATCCGACGCGTCGCCATCACGGCCGCGGCGACGGGGAGCGTGGACAGGGCGACGAGGACGGTCACGACACGGGGCCAACCGGGTTCCGGTCCCTGCTCGCTGGTGAGGGCGAGGAACGCGACCACGGCGTAGGTGGGAATCAACAGCGCGACGCGGCGGCGGACGGTGTTGTCGATGCGCGACCGGGTGACGCGACGGCTACCTTTTGTGCCGCCACGGAACGGGCCGGGAACGCCGATGTCACGCGTCACGACCGGACGGAATCAGCGTGACCGGTCGTTCACACCTTTTCCGGGGCATTCAACGATCATTCTGCCCGTTACTGATGGAACAATCAGCCTATTCGCTCGGGTTGCACTCACGCGCCCCGATGCGCAAGTCGTTCGATCAACGGACGCGTGCGATACGGAATGGCTTCGCGCATGACGACGGCGACCGTTGTCCGCTCGATTCCGGGGACGGCGAGGATGAGCCCCGCGACGCGATACATGTCGTCCGCATCGGCCGCGGCCACACC
>NZ_JBFUAW010000092.1:0-492 GCF_056406095.1 Caulobacter sp. P1_D6
CACTGAGCGCGTCGGACACGAATTTCCTGGGCCGCATCAACGATGCGGTGGGCGGCGAATCGGGGCCCCTCGGCGTGGTGGGAGTGGTCTCGCGCGCCGACGAGGTGGGCGCCGGACGGATGGACGCGATGATGTCCGCCAAGGAGGTCGCGTCGCGGTTCGCCGTCGAACTCGAGAAGACGGGACTGTGCCAGGCGGTGGTGCCGGTGGCCGGCCTGCTGGCCCTCGGCGCCCGAACGTTGCGGCAGAGCGAGTACGCGGCCTTCGTGGCGCTCGCCGCCGCCGATCCCGCCGACCTGCAACTGGCGATGCTGTCGGCCGATCGTTTCTCGCGACCGGACATGCCGTTGACGGTCGACCCCGCCACCCGTGCCGGGTTGGCGGATCGGTTCGGGCTGTTCGGAATTCGCATGGCGGTCACGCTGATTCGGATGGGAACGGCGGACTCGTCGTCCCTGGCGAAGGAACTCGTGGAGCGCAGCGGGTTGGACG
>NZ_JBFUAW010000093.1:0-465 GCF_056406095.1 Caulobacter sp. P1_D6
GTCTGGAACAGCGGCGAATGCGACGTGGTGCGGCTGTGCTGCAGCTGCTCGACGAGGGACTCGAACGGAATCTCGCTGTGCGCGAAGGCGGCCAGATCGGCGGCGCGAACCGACGCGAGCACCTCGGCCACGGTGGCGTCCTGCGACAGCGGGGTGCGCAGGGCSAGSGTGTTGACGAACATGCCGACGAGCGGCTCGAGCGCGGGCTGTCCGCGCCCGGCCACGGGCGTACCGACGACGATGTCGTCACCGCCGCCGAGTCGCGACAACAGGACGGCCACCGCGGCGTGCATCACCATGAAGCGCGAGACACCGTGGCGCCGGGCGAGTGCGGCGATGGACGCGTGTCGTTCGGCGTCCAGATCGAAGTGCAGAGCGCCGCCGACGCCGGTGCGGGTGTCGGTTCGCGGGCGGTCCAGCGGGAGGTCGCCCACCTCCGGGATACCCGCGAGCGCAGTTCGCCAG
>NZ_JBFUAW010000094.1:0-443 GCF_056406095.1 Caulobacter sp. P1_D6
CGCATGCGCCTGTCCCCGTCCGCATCCGAAAACATTGTCACCCGAGACAATGTTGCCTTTGATCCAGGGACGCCTTGATCCTACGACCGCGAGATCGACCGATCGTTCGGAGCCTCGCCATGCGCCAGTGGACCATCGACGCCTTCGCCTCGGGCCCGTTCAAGGGCAATCCGGCCTGCGTGGTCGAACCGTTCGAGACCTGGCCGGAGACCGCCTGGATGCAGGCCCTGGCCGCCGAGAACAACCAGGCCGAGACCGCCTTCCTGCTGAAGACCGCCGATCCGGCGCGGTTCGGCCTGCGCTGGTTCACGCCCACCGTCGAGGCCCCGATCTGCGGCCACGCCACCCTGGCCAGCGCCCACGCCCTGTTCGAGGAACTGGGCGTCGACGCGCCGCTGCTGACCTTCGACACCCTGGCGGGCGACCTGACCGTGCGCCGGGCC
>NZ_JBFUAW010000095.1:0-442 GCF_056406095.1 Caulobacter sp. P1_D6
TCCTCCACGTTGTCCGCGGGCGTCGTTCGTTCCAGCGGAATGAAGTCACCGTCCCGCAGCAGCGCGCCCGACGTGCCCGAGCCGTCCGCCGGTCGCTGGAGCGACACGTAGATCTCGCCCAGGATGGTGCCCTGGCGTAGTTCGGCGCGCGTCATCGCGGGTAGCTTCACCGACTCGTCGATGTTCACCCCCGCCACGGCGGTGTTTCCCGTCAGCGTGACGTCCTCGAGCAACCCCACGTCCACTCCGTCCAGCACCACCTTGGCGCGGGCCGGCAGGTTCAACACACTCGAGAACTGGATGTCCACGTGGTACGTGGGCCCGGGTCGGTAGCTGCCCGGAACCGGGAGGTCCGCGATCGACGCTCCGCATCCCGAGACCGCCGCCGTCGTCACGGCCGCCATCACCGCGCACATCGCCTTCCTCATCACGATCCCCCCAC
>NZ_JBFUAW010000096.1:0-439 GCF_056406095.1 Caulobacter sp. P1_D6
GGTCCTGTGGACCGCGCTGGGCATCACCGGGTTCATCGCGGTGCTGGTGCTGGTTCGCGACTACCGGACGCTGGCGCGCTACGGCTACACCCTGGGCCTCGGTGGCCTGATCTTCCTCGCGCTCCCGGCCATTCTTCCGTCGTCGCTGTCCGAGGTGAACGGCTCGAAGATCTGGATCCGCCTGCCCGGCTTCAGTATTCAGCCCGGTGAGTTCTCGAAGATCCTTCTCCTGATCTTCTTCGCGTCGGTGCTGGTGGCCAAGCGCGAACTCTTCACCACCGCGGGCAAACACGTCCTCGGCATGGACTTTCCCCGCGGCCGCGACCTCGGCCCCATCATCGGCGCGTGGATCGTCTCCATCGGCGTCCTGGTGTTCGAGAAGGACCTGGGCACGTCGCTGCTGATCTACTGCACGGTGCTCGTGATGATCTACATCGCC
>NZ_JBFUAW010000097.1:0-413 GCF_056406095.1 Caulobacter sp. P1_D6
GCCCGGCCGCACCGAACCACGCGGCGGTGTACTCGCCGGTGGCGTCGCGCACCACACCGGCGGCCACCGACGCGACACCCGCACCGATCTGGTGGGCGGCGAACACCCAGCCGAACACCAGCGGACCCTGCGATCCGAACACCTCACGGCACAGGGCGATGGTCGGCGGCACGGTCGCCACCCAGTCCAGGCCGTAGATCACGATGAACAACACGATCGACGGATGCAGCGCGTCCGACAGCAACGCCGGCAGGAACAGCAGAGCGACTCCGCGGAACGCGTAGTAGGCGCCCAGCAACAGCCGAGGATCCACCCGGTCGGTGAGCCATCCCGACGCGATGGTCCCCACGATGTCGAAGATCCCCACCACGGCCAACAGTCCGGCCGCCGTCGTCTGCGGCATGCCGTGATCG
>NZ_JBFUAW010000098.1:0-396 GCF_056406095.1 Caulobacter sp. P1_D6
CGCCAGCACCAGCACCACCAGCCGCCAGACGGACCTGGGATTGAGCGCCTCGTAGGGGCCCATCTGCCGGTCGGGCAGCAGCGGCATGACCACGATCAGGGCCGCGCCCAGGATCAGGGCCGAGCGCACCTCGTCCTCGGTCAGGACGGTGCGCACGAAGTGATGCAGGCGCTCGCGGCTGGACAGCAGCAGGGCGGTGACGATGCCCACCGCGCCGGCGGCCGAGGGGGCCTTCATGGCCAGGCCTCCGGCCAGCACCGTCAGCAGGATCGCGAACTCGGTCGTCAGGCCGGGCCCCTCCTGCTCGCGGTTGCGCCAGTAGCTCAGGCCCACCAGGCCGGCGATGGCCGCCGCCAGGACCGCCAGCAGCATGACGCCGCCGCAGGCGACCGCCAC
>NZ_JBFUAW010000099.1:0-395 GCF_056406095.1 Caulobacter sp. P1_D6
CCCGTGGGAGCTCGAGAAGGCGGCCAAGATGGACGGCGCCACCCCGGGTCAGGCCTTCCGCAAGGTCATCGCGCCGTTGGCCGCACCCGGCATCGTGACGGCGGCGATCCTCGTGTTCATCTTCGCGTGGAACGACCTGCTGCTCGCGATCTCCCTGACCGCCACCGAACGGTCGGTCACGGTGCCCGCCGCCATCTCGCAGTTCACGGGCAGCTCGCAGTTCGAGGAGCCCACGGGATCGATTGCTGCTGCGGCAGTGGTCATCACGATCCCGATCATCATCTTCGTGTTGTTCTTCCAACGTCGTATCGTGGCGGGCCTGACGTCCGGCGCAGTGAAGGGATAAGTCCATGGCCGAAATCGTTCTCGACAAAGTGACCAAGCTGTACCCGGAC
>NZ_JBFUAW010000100.1:0-383 GCF_056406095.1 Caulobacter sp. P1_D6
CAGATCCGGCAGCTTCTCCTCCAGCAGGGTCGCCACCCGTTTGGCGACGGTGGACGCACCCGAGGACGTCATGGGCTTGTCGAGCGGGACGTAGAGATGAATTCCCTTGCTACCACTGGTGAGTGGATAGGCACGCAGTCCGATGTCGGTGACCATGGTGCGTACCTCGCACGCGACTCGCGCACACATGTCGAGATCCACGTCGTCACCCGGATCGAGATCGAACACGATGCGCGCGGCGCGACCCTGTTGGTCGCCGTCGAATCTCCATTGCGGCACATGGGCTTCGAGCGCGGCCTGCTGACCGAGCCACGCCACATCGGCGGGCGAGTGGAACACCGGATAGACCACGACGCGATCGGAGTGATGGATCCGTCGGCGAT
>NZ_JBFUAW010000101.1:0-377 GCF_056406095.1 Caulobacter sp. P1_D6
CGGTCGGTCGGGGTGGGCGTGATGGTGGAAGTCCCTTCGGGCGGGCGAGCGTCTCGGTTCACGATAGAGGAGAGTGACACCCATGCACGTATTACTGACGGGGGCAGCCGGTTTCATCGGCGGCCACATCACCGACGCTCTGCGGACCGCGGGGCACGACGTGACGGCGACGGACGCGTTCTCCACCTCGGCGCACGGACCGGACGCCGAGCGCGATCCGTCGATCGCGGAGGTCGACGTCCGGTCTCGGTCCGACCTGGATCGGGTGCTGGCGGGAGTGGACGTGGTGTGCCACCAGGCCGCCGTGGTGGGGGCCGGTGTGTCGATGGCCGACGCCCCCGCGTACGCCAGTCACAACGATTTCGGTACCGCTGTGC
>NZ_JBFUAW010000102.1:0-370 GCF_056406095.1 Caulobacter sp. P1_D6
GTTCGGCAAGGCGCGCGCGGGCCACATCGATCACGAGATCATGCGAATCTTTCAGTCCATCGGAGCAGCCGACGAGATCGAGGAAGATGCTGCGCGAGCGTCGAAGTACGAATTTCGCAACGCGGAGGGCGAACTCCTGCTGTCCTTCGACTGGGACTACGACGGCATCTCCGGGTGGCCCTCCGACTACATCGTCTACCAGCCGACCATCGAGACCGCTCTCGATCGAATCGTCCGGGCGAGCCCGTCCGTCGAACTGCATCAAGGCTGGGAAGTCGTACACATCGAGCAGTTCGACGACTACTCCGAACTGACACTGCGCGAGGTCCGCACCAACGTCGTCGGCAAGAAAGTGCTCACAGACCAGAAG
>NZ_JBFUAW010000103.1:0-365 GCF_056406095.1 Caulobacter sp. P1_D6
AGACGGTGGGCTGGTCACCGATCTTGTAGCAGACGGTGGTGAGGAGTCCGTTCTTGCTCATCACCTTCTCGGTACCGGTGTTGAGGAGCACGAAATTGCCGGTGCCGTAGGTGTTCTTGGCCTCGCCGGGGGACAGGCACGCCTGGCCGAAGGTCGCGGCCTGCTGGTCGCCGAGGATGCCGGCGATGGGTACACCGCGGAAGGGGCCGCGCTCGCGACCGGTGCCGTAGACCTCGGAGCTGGATTTGATCTCGGGGAGCATCGACAGGGGGATTCCCATGTCCGCGCAGATGCCCTCGTCCCACTGCAGGGTGTCGAGATCCATCAACAGGGTGCGCGAGGCGTTGGTCGGGTCGGTGTAGAAC
>NZ_JBFUAW010000104.1:0-363 GCF_056406095.1 Caulobacter sp. P1_D6
GGGCGGTTCCCGCGGCGCGGGCATCACCGGCCTGGTGCTCAACAGCCCGTGGTTCGACCTGCAGGGCGCTCCCGCACTGCGCAGCGTCGGCACGGTCGCCATCGACGCGCTCGGCAAGCTGGCCCCCAAGCGCAAGCTTCCGGGGCTCGGACTCGACACCTACGGCGTGTCGATCAGTTCGGACGCGCGCGGTGAATGGGACTACGACCTGTCGTGGAAGCCGTTGGCGGGCTTCCCCATCACGCTCGGCTGGATCCGGGCCGTGCGCCGGGGGCACGCGCGACTGCACCGGGGCCTGGACATCGGGGTCCCGTCGGTGATCCTCCGGTCGAAGGTCACGCGGTTCTCCAAGAAGTACGTACC
>NZ_JBFUAW010000105.1:0-361 GCF_056406095.1 Caulobacter sp. P1_D6
GTGCAGGTGGTAGGCGATGCGGTGCGGTCCCCAGCGGCGGGTGAAGCGCAGGTTGACGATTCGGCGTTCGGTGCGGGTCGGTGTCCGACCGGGGCTGCGGTGTGGTCGGCTGGAGCGGTCGACCATCGCGGCGGCGCCACCGGTGCGGTAGCGGTCGGCCCATTTCTTCGCGGTGGTCGGTGAGACCTGGAACCGTTCGGCGGCGCGGCGGACCGACCACCCGTCGTCGATGATCGATGTCGCGAGTTTCACTCTGCCCTTCGGGGTGAGCAAGGCGTTAGCGTGGGACACGAGGACCTCTCGGTTGTCGGTGCAGTTGTGGTAACCACACCGATACCGGAGGTCCTCACCTATCTGTCGG
>NZ_JBFUAW010000106.1:0-360 GCF_056406095.1 Caulobacter sp. P1_D6
CTCCAGCGCATCGCGAAGTCGCCGTTCGCGTCCTGCGCCGCCGAGAATCAGCTCATCCCGCACGAAGGCGAGGGATTCCGAGTTCGGGTCGGTGGCGACCAGGTCCACTCCATCCCAGATGGACGGCGCCACGACGTCTGCGAGGGTGGCGGCCGACCGGTCCGACAACGCGTCCGCCATCCCTGCGTCGCCAGGTGCCGGCTCACCGGCACTAAGCACGGTGCTCAGGTTTCCCTGGGGGTCCATATCCAGTGCCAGGACTCGGTGGCCGGCTCGACGAGCGGCATCCACGATGTGGAAGGTGGTAGTCGTCTTGCCTACGCCACCCTTTTGGTTGCAGAAGGCGATCACGTTGTGTGG
>NZ_JBFUAW010000107.1:0-349 GCF_056406095.1 Caulobacter sp. P1_D6
GCCGTACACCATCGGGCACGAGAACGCGGGATGGGTACACGCGGTCGGCTCGGCCGTGACCAACGTGGCGGAGGGCGACAAGGTCATCGTGCACCCGCTCATCACGTGCGGTCTGTGTCGCGCGTGCCGGTCCGGCGACGACGTGCACTGCGAGATCAACCAGTTCCCCGGCATCGACACCAACGGCGGGTACGCGGAGTACCTCAAGACGTCCGCTCGCAGCGTGGTCAAGATCGGAGACTCGCTGGAACCGGCCGACGTCGCGGCCCTAGCCGACGCCGGTCTCACCGCGTATCACGCGGCGGCCAAGGCGGCGAAGCATCTGACCCCGCGGGACAAGTGCATCGTG
>NZ_JBFUAW010000108.1:0-322 GCF_056406095.1 Caulobacter sp. P1_D6
GGACTATGCGGCGACGCCGACAATGGCAATGACGGTGAGCAAGGCAAGCCAGATCAAACCTATTGGCATTATTGCGAGCCAGACCGTGCGCCAACGCACTACGCTCCGGAATTTCTTGGGGTCGTTTGCGCGATAGACAGTTCGCCCAACGGAAGATCCGGTTCGGACTTCGCCCAGTCGGTGGGCTTTCAGGACGTCAGCAATACCCTTCACCCACGTCCCACCAACGGCCACAAAGACGAAGATCATGAAAGCTGCAAAGATGAGCGCAGAGAGACGGTTCATAAGCGCAGCTTAGCAGCAGCGTGACCGCCATCCACCC